>JBIIEC010000566.1:0-3247 GCA_044238045.1 Pirellulaceae bacterium
CGATCAGCTTGCCATCCTGGCCGAGATAGATGGCCGAGTTGTAGCGGAGCTCGCGTCCCTCCCGCAGATGATTCCACTCCAGCCCGGCCAGCAGCGGCGTTTTCGTCTGCTGCGTCACCCAAGCTCCCCGCGCCCCGACGGCATCGGCCAGTTCGTCCAGCCGTTGCCGCAGTTCGTCGACCGAGAGCTCCCAGCCTTCGATCGGCTGCAGCGGTTCCTCGTAGCTGATCATGGGCTGGGCCGCAGTGAACATCGACTCCGGCCAGACCACCAGGTCCAGCGACGGCGAGGCCGCCGCGGCCGCCTCGCGCGAGAGACGCGCGTAGTCGAGAAACGCCCGCCGCGGACGCTCGGCGTCGCCATCGAACTGCGTATCGAACGAACCTTGAATCAGCGCGGCCCGAAACGTCCGCCCCGTCGCCGCCGCGGCCTCCAACGCCGCCAGCTGCCGCACGCGGAACGCGCCGTAACCCGAGGCAGCCAGCAAAACCAGCACAGCGATCCCCAGCGGCGCGACGCGCAGTACGCGGCGATCCCCCCGCGGCCAGCATCGCTCCACGCAGGCCGCCACCATCATCAGCACGAACCCCACGCCATACGCGCCCGCCAGGTCGGCGACCTGCAGCAAGGGAACGCACGGAACCTGGGTGTGCCCGACCAGGCAGAGCGCGAAGCCGGTCAGGAACCAGCTGCGGAACAGCTCCATGCCCGTCCAGGCGACAGGCCATGCGAGCCATGAAGGCCATCGCCAGCGATGCACCAGTTCGCGCGCCAGCAGGACCGAGAGCGGCAGGTAGATGGCCAGGTAGGCCGCCAGCACGAGCCAGCCAAAGTAGGCCGACCAATGGGGCAGGCGAACCCACTCCAGCAGCAGCAGCCAATGCAGCAGGGAGCATCCATACACGACGCGGTAGGAGGGGGACGAGTCCGAGGTCACCCAGCGGATCCAGCCCAGCGGCGCGACCCACGCCAGCCACCACCAGCCAAGGGGCGGAAAGGCGGCCCAAAGTAGAATCACGGAAACCCAACCGGGATCCCGCAGACACGCGGCCAGCGACGCGGCGCCCGTTCCCCGATCAGCCCGACGACGCATGGCTCCCCGCTGCTCCATCCATGTCCCCTCGCTGCACGGCCGGCACGCCTGCGCCGGCGAGAACCGGCCCGGGACAAACTCCCTTATTCCTGCTTCCGAAGGCAGGGCGAGTAGACTCGAAGCGGCCGCCTGGCGTCAATACGGAAGCCTGCAGGCTCCCGCACACGTCCTTGATCCCCGCTCGTCATCCACCATAATCACGGCTCCCTGTGGACGTCCAACTAATCCAGAGACTCTCCATCATTCCCTTGAGGAGCCACCCTGCCATGCGCATCGCTCTCCGACATCGCACTCCGCACGCCCACGTTTCGCGACGCTCCTTCCTGCAGCGGACGCTCGGCCTCGCGGCCGTCGGCTCGGCCACCCTCGGCGGGCTGCTGGATCCTCGCGAACTGCTGGCCGCCGAGGAGCCGGCCTACACGCTCCCCGCCCTCCCCTACGCTTACGACGCGCTGGAACCCTCCATCGACGCCACGACGATGAAGATCCACCACACCAAGCACCACCAGGCGTACATCGACAAGCTGAACGCGGCCGTGAAGGGCACCGACCTGGCTGGCAAGCCGGTGGAGGAACTGGTGAAGAACCTGGCCGCGGTGCCGGAAGCGATCCGCACAGCCGTGCAGAACCACGGCGGCGGTCACCTCAACCACACGTTCTTCTGGAACCTCATGGCACCCGGCAAGGGCGGCGAGCCCACCGGGAAACTGGCCGAAGCCATTCACGGCAAGTTCGGCGACTTCGCGACCTTCAAGACCAAGTTCACCGACGCTGCCGTGGCCCGCTTTGGCAGCGGCTGGGCTTGGCTGGTCGTCGGCCCCGGCGGACTGGAGATCGTCAGCACCGCCAACCAGGATAATCCGCTCTCCAGCGGCAAGACGCCCGTACTGGGCCTCGACGTCTGGGAACACGCCTACTACCTGAAGTACCAGAACCGTCGTCCCGAATACATCGGTGCCTGGTGGAACGTCGTCAATTGGGATGTGGCTGGCAAGCACTTCGAAACGGCCAGCGCGTAACGAGTCGACGGCGCGTTCCGGCAAGCACCGGTCGTCGACGACTTGTCGCCTGTGTCCTGTCGCCCGGTTTCCTGTAGCCCGGTTTCCTGTAGCGCAGCAGGACCTCGCGAGTCTTCCGCCTTGCCGCGGCGCGCCCAGCGCGCGTCGCGGCCTCTCACGCGGAGCCCGCTCTTCCCGCGCTTGGCCTGCATCCCCTCCCCCTGCCTGCTCCCACCTGTTTCGAGGAACCCCGCCATGAAGGCTCCTGCCCACCCGCTGCGCTGCATCCTGTTCCTCGCCGCCACCCTCCTGCTCGCTCGTCCGACACTCGGCGCCCCGCCGCAGGTGGCGGGGGATCGGGCCGAGGCCACGCTCGTCAGCGTCCGGAAGATCTGGGACGCCGCGCCGCATAACGCCTTCACCGACCTCATCCGCTTCCGCGACCAGTGGCTGTGTGTCTTCCGCGAAGGCCAGGACCATGTGTCGCCCGATGGAGCACTGCGGGTCATCCGCTCACGCGACGGTGCCACCTGGGAGTCGGCCGCGCTGATCCAGTCCCAGCACAGTGACCTGCGCGACGCCAAGATCTGCCTCACGCCGGAAGGCGAACTGATGCTCTCCGGCGCCGAAGCGCTCCACGATCGCTCGCAGCACACGCACCAGTCGCTGGCGTGGTTCTCGCGCGATGGCGAACACTGGTCCGAGCCCGTGAAGATCGGCGATCCCGACTACTGGCTCTGGCGCACGACCTGGCACGACGGCACGGCCTACGCCATCGGTTACGGCTGCCGCGAGGACAACCAGAACCTTCGCCTCTACTCAAGCAAGGATGGAAGGAAGTTCGATACGCTTGTCACCACGATGCACGACCAGGGTTACCCCAACGAAACGTCGATCGTCTTCCACAAGTCGGGCGTGGCCTGGTGCCTGGTGCGACGCGACGACCCCGGTGCGAACGGCCTGCTGGCGATCGCGCGTCCGCCCTACACGCAATGGGAATGGAAGGACCTCGGCCAGCGTCTCGGCGGCCCGCACATGATCCAGATCCCCGACGGCCGCCTCGTCGCCGCCGTCCGCCTCTACGACACCCGGGTCCGCACCGGACTCTGCTGGATCGACCCCGACCAGGGCACGATGCGCGAATTCCTGACGCTGC
>JBIIEC010000567.1:0-3240 GCA_044238045.1 Pirellulaceae bacterium
GGAACTGCCCGAACCATCGCCGTCGGATCCCCGTCTTCCTCCGCAGCGGCGTCTTCCTCCGCCCGAATGACCTGACGGCCTCCGTCGAGCACGAAGGCATCCGCCCTCATTCGTACCGCAGAGCTTCGATCGGGTCGAGGCGACTAGCCTGTCGCGCCGGGTAGTATCCGAAGAAGACACCCACGAGGCTGGCGAAACCAATCGCCAACGCGGCAGCAGGCAGGGAGACGACGACAGGCCAGCGTGCGTCATCCATCCAGGAATTCAGCGCCCAGGTAACGCCCGCCGAGGCGGCCATGCCCAACAGCAGGCCAACCAGGCCACCGACACACGACAGCAGGATGGCCTCCATCAGAAACTGCCGCAGAATATCCGACGGGCGCGCTCCCACGGCCATGCGGATGCCAATCTCCCGCGTCCTTTCGGTCACCGACACCAGCATGATGTTCATGATGCCAACGCCACCCACAAGCAGTGAGATGCCAGCAATCGACGCGATCAGTGCCGTCAGGATTCCGGTGACGGTGCGAAGCACGTTCGCGATCTCCACGGTGTTCTTGACCAGGAAGTCCTTTTCTTCACGCCCCGTGATCTTATGGCGGTCCATCAGTAACTGGTCGATCTCGGCGGTCGCGGCATCCATCAATTGAGGAGAAGAGGCGGAGGCCATCAGGATGTGCACATCGTCGAAGCGTGATCCATCCATGCGTTTCCGGACGGTAGTGTAGGGCAGCAGAAGGACGTTGTCCTGATCTTCGCCCACGATGTTCGCGCCTTTTCGCTCAAGCACGCCAATGATCTGGAAGGGAATATTCCGAATCCGGATCGTCTTACCGATCGGGTTGACAGTCTGGAAGAGCCTCGCCACGATCGTGTGCCCGACCACGCACACCTTGGACGACGAAGCGACGTCGCGTTGCGTGAAGAAACCGCCGTACTGGAGCGGCCAGTTGCGCACGCGGAGGTAATCGGGGCCTACACCCATCAGTTCGCGTGGAGCCCAGTTCGCATTTCCGTACACGATCTGCCCGCTGCTGCCGACGATCGGCGACACGGCCATCACGCTGGGGCACTCCCGAGCGATCGCGTCGGCATCGTCCGCCGAGAGGGCCACGATCCGCTCGCTGCGCACGCCCCCGCGGCGTTGCGAAGCCGGAAAGACAATGATGACATTTGTTCCGAGCGTTTCGAACTGCCCCTGCACGAGGCTTCCGGCGCTCATGCCCACCGAAACCATCGTGGTCACCGCCGCGATGCCGATCACGACCCCCAGCACCGTGAGTCCGGCTCGCAGTTTGTTGCGAGCCAGGGCGCGGATCGCGACGAGAAATGTCAGCCAGAACCCCATGCGTGCCATCCCCTCCGCTTCACGGCCCCCCGCAGCGGCCTACTTCTTCTTCAAGCCGGTCACCAGCTTCATTCCCGCTTTCACGTCACCGGCCGCACATTCTGCATACTGGTAGTCGCTCGCACCCAACCGAACCTCGATCGCCCGGAGCAACTCGCCATCCTGCACCCAGACATGCCGGCGCTCGTTCTGCCGAGCCTCGTGAATCTCCCCGACGGTAGGCTGCGCCGCCACCTGCGCTTCCTCCGAGGATTCCTCCGACTCGTCCTCCTCCGCTCCCTCCAGCAGTTTCCGATCCTCGTCTCGCACCTGTTCCGGTTTGGGAAAAAACCGCAGCGCCGCCCAGGGGATGCGCAACACACTCGACTTCGCTTCCACTTGAAACGTCAACGTGGCCGTCATGCCCGGCAGCAGTTTCAAATCCGGATTCGGCGCGGCCACCACCACCGGGTAGGTGACGACGTTCTGCGTCTCCGTCGAACTCATGCGGATCTCATGAATCCGACCTTCGAAGAGTTCGTCCGGATATGCAGACACTCGAAAGTGTACCGGCTGCTCCGACGCCTGAGCCTGCCGGATCATGCCGATCTCCGCCTCATCGACCGAGGCGTAGATGAACATCTCCTTGTCCATGTCGACTCCCAGCACGAACAGTTCCGGAGTCTGGAAAGTCGCGGCCAGCGTCTGGCCGGGGTCGATCTTGCGGTCGATCACCTTCCCGGCCCGGGGAGCCGTGATGCTGGTGTAGTTCAGGTTGGCTCGCGAGTTCTGCAGACTCGCCTCGGCCTGATCCACGGAAGCCTGTGCCAACTGCAGTTCCGCCTCCAAGGCCATACGTCCGAACTTCAGCCGATCCAGTTCCGCCTGGGCGATGAAGTCGGGGTTTTCCTCGTGCAGGGCGACACCCCGGAATTCGTTCTTCCGAGCCAGCTCCAGATTCGCCTCGATCCGCTGGACGTCCGATTTTCGCGTGGCCAGGGCGGCCTCGTCTCGGCGAACGTTGGCTTGGTAGATCGCGGGATCGATCTTGGCGAGCACATCGCCGGCCTGGACTTCATCATTGAAATCGGCGTGCAACTCGATGATCGGCCCCGACACGAACGCGCCGATCTGCACTTTCAGCTTCGGCTCGATCTTGCCGGTGGCGCTAACCGTCACCTCCACGTCGCCGCTGTCCGCCTCCACGGTCGCGAATGCCACCCGTCGCCGCTCGCGCAGGAAATTCGACACGAACGGGTAGGCTCCCACCGCGACGGCGGAAAGTAGCAGAAGCAGGACGAAGAATCGACGGAGAAGTCGCATGACACCAAGGGGCCCCGCTGCCGGCCCCGCTGCCCGCTTGCGGACGCTCAGGCGTGGATCGTTCCCACGCCGTCTCGGGTCGTAAGTACCGTCAGGGAGTCCCCTCCTGGGCTGGTTGCTTGGGAGGAGTGAAGTTGATGTTGTCGATCAGCTTCACGATGTTTCCATCCTGATCAATATAACCAGAAACGGCCGTGACCGCCGCCACGGCGCTGGCGTACTTGAGCTGATAGTCGCAATCGATCTCGACTTCGGCCTTGTCTGCACTGCCCGGACCGGCAGCGTCGCCCAGCAGACCGCGGATGTGCGAGTGTAGGGCGTCAAAGCTGGGAAACACCTGGTCGTTCAGGACGATACCATCCTTGCGTAGCACGCCTTTCGCGTCGCCCATCAGTTTCAGCCGCAGGGGAGGCAGCAGCGAATCGTCCGCCGAACTGGCACTCGGCGCTGCCAGCGGCATGCGAATATTGAAATCCCCTTCCTGGGAGACGATCTTGAAGGACATGATAAAGAACGTAAGCAGTTGGAAGACGATGTCAATCATCGGCGTCATCTGCAGTTCGATCTTTGCCTCGCCCTCTTTGCGATGT
>JBIIEC010000568.1:0-3239 GCA_044238045.1 Pirellulaceae bacterium
CGTCGCGGCGCGACACGGCAGCGGCTGGCGACGGGCGTGGTAACGGGCGGAGCTCCCGCGGACACGCAACTGCTCGGCCCCTACGCCGTGCAGGCGGGCGACCTGCTTTCGGTGCTGGTCGGACCCCGGGATGGAAATCATTCGTGCGACCTGACCGAAGTGGAGTTCCAGGTCGAATCGACGCAGGATGCCGCGCGAACCTGGAATCTGGCCGCCGACATTTCGCAGGATCCGCTGCAAGGCAATCCCCACGCCGATCCGATGGGGAATCCATCCGTATGGCACTTCTACACCGAAGCCGTTTCGGGCACTGCCACCGGGCCGGTTATTCCCGCCGGCTCCCTGCTGGGCCGCTGGCAGGCAGCGCAAGGCGATGAAGAGAAGCAGCGATTGGCCGCCGAACTGCAGCAACTGCTGCTACACGGTCCGCCTACGGAGCAGGATCATCCCGACCGCTTGCTGCACCAGCAGCTCACTGCCTTGAGCGGGCCGCTCTTCACCAGCCTGCTGCTCTCCGGCGACAACGCAACCACCCCTGCCGACGTGTCTCCCGACGAGGATGGCGGCTCCAGCGCCGAAAATCCCTGGGGCCTCGATCCGCGGCAGTTCGGCCGCCATCCCAACGGCAGCCCGATCGACGAATCGAGCCTCTGTGTGCAGGCCCCCTCGATTCTCGCCATCAAGCTGCCTGCGGACCTGGTGAACGGCAGCCAGTTCGTGGTCACCGGAGCGTTGGAGCCGACGACGGGCGCGGAGGGCAGCGTGCAGCTGCGCGTGACCACCGAGCCGCCTTCACCGACCTCCGCCGAACTGCTCGACCCCAGCGTTCCCGTCGTGACGCCGGAGAGCAGCGCAACCGCGCAGGGCTTGCTCCGCGCGTTCGCCGACTTCCGCTCCGTCTTCCCCGCTGCCATCTGCTATCCTCGCATCGTCCCCATCGACGAAGTCGTGACGCTGACGCTTTTCCATCGCGAGGACGGCAACCTTGTGCGACTCATGCTCGACGACCAGCAGCGTCGCGAGCTGGACCGATTATGGGACGAACTGCATTTCATCAGCCAGGATGCTTTCGCGCAGGTGGATGCGTTCGCGCAGCTGATGGAGTATGCGACACAGGACAGCGACCCGCGGCTGTTCGAAGGCTTCCGGGAACCGATCCAAGCCAAGGCCGCCGCCCTGCGGCAGGCACTGCTGGATGCGGAACCCGCGCAGCTGGCCGGCGTTCTGGAGGTGGCCGAGCGTGCGTTCCGTCGTCCGATGACCGATCGCGAACGAGAAGCCTTGCGCACGCTGTACGCGAAACTGCGAGAGCAGGAGATTCCGCACGACGATGCGATCCGACTGCTGCTGGCGCGGGTGCTCGTGTCGCCCACGTTCCTGTATCGCTTTGAGGAGGCGGCGAGCGCGAAGCCGTCGGGCCCGGTCAATGACTGGGAGCTGGCCTCGCGACTGAGCTACTTCCTCTGGTCTTCCGCTCCGGACGAGGAACTGCGGCGGTGTGCGGCCGAAGGCCGTCTGCACGAGCCCGCCGTGCTCGCTGCCCAGGCCCGTCGCCTGCTTCGCGATCCGCGCGTCCGGCGACTATCCACCGAATTCGCGTGCCAATGGCTGCACATCTACGATTTTGACCAGTTGGACGAGAAGAGCGAAACACACTTCCCGACGTTCGTGGACGTGCGCGACGAGTTGTATGAGGAATCGATCCGGTTCTTTACCGAACTGTTCCAGCAGGATCGTCCGGTGCTGGAGGTGCTGGATGCCGACTACACGTTCGTCAACGAGACGCTGGCGCAGCACTATGGGATGACGGGAGTCACCGGATCCGAATGGCGCAAGGTGGAGGGCTGGCGGGAGCAGGGACGCGGTGGCATCCTGGGCCTCGGCGCCACCCTAGCCAAGCAGGCGGGTGCGTCGCGAACCAGTCCCATCTTGCGAGGCAACTGGATCGCCGAGGTAGTGCTGGGCGACAAGTTGCCGAAACCGCCGAAGGGAGTGCCTCAGTTGCCGGAAGACGAGACGGCCACGGCGGGTCTGACCGTGCGACAACTGGTCGAGAAGCATTCCAGCGACGAGCGTTGCGCGGGCTGCCATCGCCGCATCGATCCGTTCGGCTATTCGCTGGAAGGTTTCGACGCGATTGGCCGACAGCGGACGCGGGATCTGGCCGACCGTCCCATCGACGTGCACGCCCGCGTCATGGATGGCTCGTCGTTTGAAGGCCTCGACGGCTTGCGCAACTACCTGCTGACGGCGCGCCGCGACGATGTCCTGGCGCAATTCTGCCGCAAACTGCTGGGCTACTCGCTCGGCCGCGGCGTCCAGTTGACCGACATGCCGCTGCTGGAAGAGATGCAGCGCAACCTGGCGGCCAACGACTATCGTTTTTCCGCGGCCGTGGAGACCATCCTGCAGAGCCGCCAGTTCCGAGAGATCCGCGCCGCGACGCCGTAGACGCGATCCACGGCAACCCATGCGACCACGATTCCCCCGTACCTTCAAAGCCACCCTTCCTCTTTACGATACGGAATACCCAACATGCTCGCTCACCATTTTTCGCGACGCACCTTCCTGCGTGGCATCGGCGTTTCGATGGCGCTGCCTTGGATGGAGTCCATGACGGTCTGGGGCGACGAAGCGACGGCGGTCGCGGGCGGCAGCGAAGCGCCGGTGCGGTTCGCGTGCCTTTTCTCCGGAAACGGTTTCCACAGCAAGGAGTGGTGGGCGCGCGGGGAAGGTGCGGGCATGGAACTGGGCCAAGTACTCGCGCCGTTACAGCCCCATCGCGAGAAGATGCTCTTCATCCGCGGACTCTACAACGAGGAAGCGCTCAAGGGCAACATCCACAGCTCGCAGACCGGCAACATCCTGTCGGGAGCACCGCTCGCATCGGGCGGTGAAATCAAGTCCGGCACCAGCATCGACCAGTTGATGGCCCAGCGCATCGGCGCCTCCACCAAGGTCCCGAGCCTGGTGCTCGGCTGCGAGAAATCGAACCCCTCAGTGCACAAGAACTACTCGATGCTCTACAGCTCGCACATCTCGTGGAGTTCCCCGACATCGCCCACGCCTCTGGAACTCTATCCGGCCCTCGCCTTCGACCGACTCTTCAAGGACGATGTGAATCGAGGCGACCAGAGCGTGCTGGACGCGGTACTCGAAGACGCGCACGACATTCGTCGCAAGATCAGTTCGGCCGACCAGCGAAAGCTCGACGAATATCTGGAGTCGGTCCGCGAGGT
>JBIIEC010000569.1:0-3233 GCA_044238045.1 Pirellulaceae bacterium
TCCAGTCGCGTGAGGAGCTTGTGCGGGAACTCGGACTCATCGATCGCCTGGACCCGGTGACACTCACGCTTCTTCGCAACGAAGAGCTCCTGCCGGTCACCTTGCGAGTCGCACCGGCCAACAACACGACTCCTTGAACGAAGGCCGACTGGCCCCCGTGGCGAAAAACGCCCGCGCTCGCCCGCTTGCGAATCGTCCGCTTTCATTCCGACCGAGAGCCTCCACCATGACGCATTCCACCGTTTCGTTCACGACCGGTTCGGCCAGCTCGCCGCAACGGCCCAGTGGCCGTATCCGCTCGCACGCCACAGCGTTCGTTGCCGCCGTGTTGAACAGGAGAACGACCGGGATGGCGGCGTTGTGGTTGGTGGCATTTGTGCTGGCGCGCACGGTGGTGGCCGAGGACCTGGGCGCGTTGGAACAGCAGGCAGTCCGCGCCTCCACGCGGGCGGTGGCGGACAGCGTCGTCGCGATTGAGACGCTGGGAGGCCTGGAATCGGTGGGCGGCGCGCTGGTGAGCAGCGCACCGACAACGGGGCTGGTGGTGGGTGCCGAGGGATGGATTGTTTCCAGCGCCGTGAATTTCATCCAGCAGCCGGCGTCCATTCTCGTGATCCTGCCGGGCGGCGAACGTCGTCCCGCGCGGATCGTCGCCCGGGATCGCAGCCGCATGCTCGTGCTGCTGAAGGTGGAGACCGACCGCGAACTGCCGGTGCCCGCGACGCTCGACCGAAGCCAGCTGCGTGTCGGCCAGACCGTGGTCGCCTTGGGCCGCACCTTCGATCCCGCCCAAGTCAACCTGTCCGTCGGCATCCTGAGCGCGACCGAGCGGATCTGGGGCAAGGCCATCCAGACGGACGCCAACGTGTCACCAGCCAACTACGGTGGTCCACTGATCGACCTCCAGGGCCGCGTACTGGGAGTGCTCGTGCCGCTCTCGCCCGAAGGTGACAACGAAGTGGCCGGCAGCGAATGGTACGACTCCGGGATCGGCTTCGCCATTCCACTCACCGACATCCTCGCTCGCCTCGAAACCCTCCAGGCCGGCACCGACCTGAAACCGGGCCTCTTCGGCTTCGCCTTCCGCGACTCCAAACGACTCGACGCTTCACCCGAGCTCGGTGTGGTCAAAGCCAACTCACCGGCGGCCGAGGCCGGCTTGAAGCCCGGTGATCGCTTTGTGTCACTCAACGACGTCCCCATCACGCTGCAGTCGCACGCCATGCACGTGCTGAAGCCACTCTATGCCGGCGACCGTCTGCGGTTCGTGGCCGACCGCCAGGGCGAGACGATTCGCGGTGAAGCAACGCTGGTTGAGCGGCTTGTGCCGTACGAGCACGCGTTCCTGGGGATCGGGCCGTCGCATCGGGTACGAAACGCGGCACAGGACGCTGCCCAACCGACGCGCACGGGAGTGTTCGTGCGCGAGGTGTTCACGGGCAGCGCGGCCGAGAAGGCCGGCGTTCGCCCCGGCGATCGCATCATCCGCGGAGACGACGTTGAATTGGCCGATGGGGAGGCGTTGCGCTCGTTCCTGGCCAACCGCCAGCCGGGCGACGCGTTCCAACTGCACTGGCGGCGCGGCGAGGAAGCGTTGCAGGCGGAAGTCATCCTGGGCAGCCTGCCCACGGACTTGGCCGTCGCGACGACAGACCCTACGGAGGAACCCGATGCCGCTGCGCCCGCAGTCGCCGCGGAGAAACCGCCGGAAACGGGTCGACTGGAATGGAAGGTCCCGGAAGAGCCCAACCAGGGGATCGCTTTTGTCCCCACCAACTACGATCCGCGGAACACCTACGGCGTGCTGGTCCTGGTGCTTCCGCCGGGCCAACAGGACTTGGGAGCGGTCATCGAGCCCTGGAAGTCGGTATGCGAGTCCCAGGGACTGATCCTGATCGTGCCGCAACCGGAAGATGCCACGCGCTGGTCACCCACCGAGGCGGCGTTCCTCCGCAAGGCCGTTGAGCAGGCGCAGCGGCGGTATGCCGTTGACCCGCAGCGCATCGTCGTGCTCGGCCGAGAAGCGGGTGGAGCAATGGCCGTATTCTCGGCCTTTCGGCATCGCGATACCTTCCGAGGTCTCGTCATCGAGGACGCGGCGATCCCGCCCGGCATCGGCCTGCCCGACAACGAACCCTTGCAGCGGCTTGCCGTGCTGATGTCACTTCCCAAGGATTCGCCTCTGCGGCAACCGATGGAGGCCGCCGCCACCGCGCTCCGCGAACAGAAGTTCCCCGTGACGACGATCGATCACGCGGAAAAGACCTCCGCCTGGGAAGGCGACGCGCGGGATTCGTTGGCGCGTTGGATCAATTCACTGGATCGAATGTAAGGCCTGGCCCTTGATGGAACGCCCAACGACTGCCCAGGAGACCGCCGTCCGTCGCCACCTGCTGGGCCTCATCGGCCTAGCCCTGGTGACCACCGGCCTGTATTTCACGGCCTATCCGCCCGCCGGGGCCTCGTCGGAATTCCTGCAAGGGTCCTGCACCAAGTCGGGGCTCGTGCTGCTCGCGATCTGGCTAGCGTTTCCCCATCTGGACCGTCTTCCCGGCTGGCTGGTCACGTCGACGACCCTGACGCTGATGGTCATCGCCGCGCGACCCCAGATCCTCTTCAGCGTCGTGCGCATCGGGACCATCATTGCGCCGCTGCTGGGAGTGCTGTGGCTGCTGCGTCCCAAGACCTGGAACCGAGGTCGCCGCGGAGGATCGTCACCGGCAACGGCACCTCGCGGCCGAGCATCCGTGCCGCAGGGCCCCCGGTCGCAGCGCGAGTCGTCTTCGCGAGAGCAGGGGCGCTAAATCACGGTCGCTTCCGGACGCGCCATCACTTATCCCCGTCATTGCTCGGCCCGGGCACCCGGGTGACAATACGGACGTCTGTCGGCGGACAGCCAGTCGTTCGTTTCGCTTCCCAAGGATCCGCGCTCTTGTCATCCCAGTTGCCCGTCGCCCGGTTCGGCCTGCCCCGGTTGGCAGCATGGCTGCTGACCATGGCCTGCGCGTGCAGCGCTACTCAAGCAGCGGAACGCGCGGCCGTGGTACTGCGTGGGACCGGTCCAACCGAAGCAGCACCGCACGGCCAGGGCAACGTCTACGCGCCGGAGGTCCATCGCCACGAGGACGCGTGGTGGATGTGGTATGGAGGCCAGGGCGAGGACGGACACGATCGAATTCATCTCGCCACCTCCAGCGACGGGATCGCCTGGCAGCGACAAGGGGTTGTCATCG
>JBIIEC010000173.1:0-10978 GCA_044238045.1 Pirellulaceae bacterium
ACCGGCGACCGGAGTCGTGTAGTTGTTCGTGACACCTGTCGTCGCGAAGGGCAAGTTGCTGCCGTTCGCCGTCTCCCGGAAAACCACGCGGCCATTCGTGGTACCGCCAATCGGACTGAACATCGTGTACGGCGATCCCGCCGTGACCGCGTAGCACCCGTCGGTGGCTCGCACGGCAATCTGCCCCGAAGCCGAACTGCGGAAGGAGGCCGTGATCTGGATGTCTGGCCCGCCAGCCAGCGTCAAGAACGGCTTGCTCGTCGCCACAATCTTGACGAAGGAGAACTTCGCCGTACTGCCCGAGAAACTCAGTTGCCCCCGAGCGGTCGCGGCGGCGTCCAGTCGATTCGACGGCCCCAGGCTGGTGGAGGTACCCACCGGCGAATCGTCCACGACGATATGGTCGATCCCGGGCGTGCTCAAGTCATCAATGGCCAGCATCAGTGGGAAGCCGGTGCAGGGCGCCACGTAGTCCACCGTCACCACCGCCGCGTTCGAGTCATTTCCCTGGTAGTCCTTGACCGTGTAGCGAATCGGCTGCGGATCCCCGGTGAAGCCGGTCTGCGGAGTAAACGTAATGGCCCCCGTCGTCGAATTCACCGACCATGTGCCTTGGCCGGGAACGACCAACGGATCGCCTGGATTCGTCGTCCCGTGAATCTTCACGGTCGTAGGATTCGCCGTATCACCGCCGAGGTCGTTGCCGACCACGGCCAGAGTCACTGCGGTGCCAATCGCGTTGCCGAACGAACTGTCGTTGGTCGCTCGCGGAGCATAATCCAGCGTGATCGTGGCCTGATTCGATACGGCTCCCGGCGTGTTGCGAATCGTGTAGGGAATGGGCGCGGGATCCAAGGTGAAACCGGCCTGCGGGAAGAACGTCACCCACCCCAGGTTGTCGACCTTCCAGGTCCCCTCGTTCGGGACCACCAGCGTTATCTGGCGACCGCTCGACGAGGGATTCAAGTCCACCGACCCGATATCCAGCAGATTGTTCGGATCCGAATCGTTGCTTGAACTCCTCAGCGTGGCCGGCCCCGGAAGCAGGTTGTACCGAGCATCATTCACGGCGACTGGGCCCGACTGCTCGTCGTCCAGGAAGTCATTGCCCGTCGAATCGCCGACACTCAACGCCACCGCGATCAGGTTGTCCGTGCCGACGCCTTGCGTATCGTTATCCGAGCCAAACCCCGTTGGGTCGGTCTCCACAACCAGATACCTGCCCGCATAGAGTCCCGTGAAGCTGTAGTCGCCGTTTGAGTCGGTCGCCACCGTGGCCAGCAACGTGTCGCCGCTGCCTAACTGGCCGTCCGCGTTGACATCCAGATACAGCTTGAGTGTCACACCCGAGATTCGTGTGTCGGCAGCATTGAACGCATCGTTCGCAGAAGCGCCGATTCCGTTATCGTTGAAGACCGTACCACGGATCGTCATCACCTGTTCGTCATCGAGGAAGTCGTTGCCAGTCGAGTCGCTCGACGAGAGCGTCACCGTGATCAGGTTGTCGGTCCCCGAACCGTCGGTATCGTCGTCCGACACAAACCCGGTCGGGTCGGTCTCCACGACCAGATAGTCGCCGATGGGCAGGCCCGTGAAGATGTAGTCGCCGTTCGAGTCGGTCGTCGCCGTGGCTACCAACACGTCGCCCGCGTCCAGCGCGCCGTCCTGGTTGGTGTCCTCGTACAGCTTCACCGTAGCGCCCACGATCACCGTGTCGCCGGCACTGAACGTGTCGTCGGCCGAGGCGCCCGTGCCCTCGTCATTCCAGACCGTACCGCCGATCGACATCAGCGGCTCGTCGTCCAGGAAATCGTTCCCCGTCGAATCGCTCGTCGACAGCGTGACCGCGATCAGGTTGTCCGTGCCAACTCCCTGCGTGTCGTTGTCCGACCCCAGACCCGTCGGGTCGGTCTCCACGATCAGATAGTCACCGGCATACAGACCCGTGAAGCTGTAGTCGCCGTTCGAATCGGTCGTCGCCGTGGCCACCAACACATCGTTCGCATCCAGTTGACCGTCCGAATTGACGTCTCGATACAGCTCGACCGTCTCGCCCACGATCGCCGTATCGCTGGCACTGAACGTATCGTCGACCGAGGCTCCCGTGCCCTAATCATTCAAGACATTGCCGCTGATCGACATCAGCGGTTCGTCGTCCAGGAAGTCGTTCCCCGTCGAGTCACTGGCCGCCACCGTCAGCGCTATCAAGTTGTCGGTTGCAGAACCCTGAACATCATCGTTGGAGACCAGACCGGCCGGATCGGTCTCCGAGACGAAATAGTCGCCGGGGTAGAGTCCGGTGAAGCTGTACTCGCCATTCGAGTCGGTCGTCGTCGTCGCCAGCAGCAGGTCGGTCGCGTCGAGGGCACCATCCTGATTGGTGTCTTCGTACAGCTTGATCGTCACGCCCGCAATCGCCGTATCCGCCCCACCGATCGTATCCTCCGTGGAGGCGCCGATCCCTTCATCGTTCCAGACCGTTCCGCTGATCGATACCGGCGGCTCGTCATCCAGGAAGTTGTTCCCCGTCGAATTGCCCACGCTCAGCGTCACCGCGATCTGGTTGTCCGTACCGCTGCCCTGCGTGTCACTATCCGACACAAACCCGGACGGATCGGTCTCCACCACCAGGTAGCGGCCGGCATACAGGCTCGTGAAGCTGTAGTCGCCATTCGAATCGGTCGTCGCCGTCGCCAGTTGTGTGTCGTTGGCATCCAGCAGTCCGTCGGCGTTCACATCCACGTAGAGCGTCAGGGTCACACCCGGGATCCGCGTATCGGCCGCATTGAACGCGTTGTTGGACGAGGCTCCCGTCCCGTTATCATTGAAGACCGAGCCGCTGATCGTCATCTGCGGCTCGTCGTCTAGGAAGTCGTTGCCGGTCGAATCGCTCGCACTCAGCGCGACCGTGACCAAGTTGTCGGTCGCGGAACCGTCGGTGTCGTCATCCGAAACAAACCCCGTCGGATCGGTCTCCACCACCAGGTAGTCGCCGGGATACAGCCCCGTGAAGCTGTAGTCGCCATTCGCATCGGTCGTCGCCGTGGCCAACAACGTGTCGCCGTTATCCACCTGACCATCGGCGTTCACGTCCTGATAGAGCTTGACGGTCACGCCTGCGATGGGCGTATCGGTGGCATCGAACGCGTTGTTGGCCGAGGCTCCCGTCCCATTGTCGTTGAAGACGGTGCCGCTGATCGCAACCGTCGGCTCGTCGTCCAGAAAGTTGTTTCCGGTCGAGTCCGCTCCGGCGAGCGTCACCGCGATCAGGTTGTCGGTACCAGCCCCCTGCGTGTCGTCATCCGAACTGAAGCCCGTCGGATCCGTTTCGACAACCAGATAGTTGCCGTCGGGCAGATAGGGGAATGAATAGGCACCATTGGAGTCCGTCACCTGGGTATCCACCAAGGGATCGTTCGCGCCGACAACTCCGTCCCCATCTGCGTCCAAATAGAGGGTCACGGTGACGCCGGCGAGCGCCGTGTCCGCCGCATTGAACTGGTTGTTCGTCGACACTCCCACGCCATTATCGTTGTAGACCGTGCCCCGAATGGCATGCAGGACATCTCCATCGTCGAGAAAATTCCTGCCCGTGACGTCCACCACGCCCAAGACGACGGGAATGCGATTGTCGGTCGGAGCGCCCGCGACGTCGGAATCCGAAACGTAGTCCTCCGGATCCACCTCCACGACAACATACGAGTAAGCAGGCATGTCCTCGAACCGGTAGCTCCCGTCGGTCCGTGTCAGCACTTCGTTCACCAGTTCGCCGTCGGAGGGATCGCCGTCGCCGTTGGGATCGGTCCACAACTGAACGGTCACTGCTCCGAGGCCCGTATCCCCGGACCCGAACGCATTGTCATGATTCGCGTCGAAGTAGACCGTGCCGGAGATGTCCGCCAGCACCGGAGCGTTCAGGCCGAAATCGACGTTCGTGTCATGGGTGTTGGAGGTCAGCACATGGGTCGCGGAGCCGTTCGGCGAGGCAGTGCCGTTGTCCGGATCGTACGTGGCGGCATACTTCGAGGGAATCGTCAGCTCGACCGTGTAAGTCCCGGCCGTCCTTCCATCGAAGCGATAGTATCCCACCGCGTCGATCACTCCATCTCCGTCGACATCGGTACTGCCATCCCCGGTAACCTGGGTATCCAGCACGTTGCCGCTGCCGTCCTTGAGAACAACCGTGATGCCGGGGATCCCCCACTCACCCGAATCCTGGACTCCATCAGCGTCCGCGTCCAGCCAGACACGATCGCCGAGCGACGATTGCAGGAATCGTTGAAACAGGTGATCCTCGACTTCGCCGTCGCTGGCTTCGCCCGTGTACGCGAACAGCGGATAGGCGGGCGCGGCGGGAAACAGGCGGAAGCGAGCCAGCCAGGATTCGTCGGCCAGATTCGTGATGGTGCCCGCGGGGATATCGAAAGCGATCGTCTGCGCGGAACCGGTACCCGTGACCGACTGGCTGATCACCAGCTCGCCCAAGTCGATCAGCGAACCATCGTGGTTGAAGTCGATCCAGCCGACCAGATAGCCGGTGCTGCCCGAGGGAACGGTCACCTGCACACTGCCGCCTGCGGTGCCGTTCGTCCATGATCCGATGTTCAGGGGAACGACGCCATCCTCGTCGTCCGTTCCCGAACCGTCGTCGAAGGACGCATCCAGCGACGCCACTCCGTCGATGTCCGCGTCGCGACTGGTGCCGAGGTACAGCGTCGACCCCACGGGAATGATGTGACGCGCTCCATCGACGTCGCGCGTGGTGGCGACGTAGTACGCGGGCAGATCGCCGAAGTCATAGCTGACCAGCGAATCGAAGGCGAAGTCCACTCCGGTCACGTCGGCACCGGAGATCGCGACTTCCTGCACGACCGAGGTCCCAAGATCGGTGATGACAGTGGCCGGCGTGTCCGCGGCCGTCGTGGTCAACTGCGTGTTCTGCAACTCGACGGACGTTGCACTCAGGACGACCTTGTAATCCCCGTCGGGAAGGTTCTCGAAACGGTAGTCGCCCGTCTCGTCGGTCGTTGTCGTGGCCACCAACCGGTAGGTCGAACTCACCTTCTGATAGAGGTAGACCGTCTGTCCCGACAGTTCCGTCTCGTCCGTGGCCCCCACGTCGCCATCCGATTGGTCATCGAGAAGATTATCGACGTCGTCGCAGATGCCGCTGGTGCGGGCATCGTTCGAACAGACGGATCCCGACAGCGAATAGCTTCCATTCAGGCGCAGGCCGAAGTCGACACCCAGCGAGCCGAAGGCATTCGTGACCGCGCCGGTGCCATCGATGGTGACCGACGTGGAGCTGTCTAGCCCTCCGTCGGCGTCGTAGGTGGCGGCGAGGCCGCTCAGCGGACTGCCCGAGATGGACACGGTCCACGTTCCGGCCGACAGGTTGGCGAAGGCGTAGTATCCGTCCGCGTCGGTCGTCGTGGTGAAGGTCTGCGCGCCGCTGGTGGCCGTCACGGTAACACCGCCAATCCCCACCTCGCCCGCGTCCACCACTCCGTTCGCATTCTGGTCGCGCCAGACCCGGTCGCCGATCGTGCCTCGCGGCACATAACCGAAGTCCGCGCCCGTATAGGTGCTGTAACTGAGCACGATTCCCGTGTCGCGGCTGTCGGACGCCGGATAGTCCGCCGTGGTATCGGCGGAGGTCAGCCAGGGTACTCCATCCCGATCCGGATCGCCGCTGTTGACCATCGAATACGGCAGCGTCGCGGTATCGACGACGACCAGGTAGTTGCCCGGATCGACGTTCGTAAACTGATAGAAACCGACCGGATCGGAACCGCTGCCGGTGGCGGTGGTCGTCGTGGCCAGCGCCGCGCCATCCGCGACGCCGTCCAGGTTCGCATCGGCGAACAGACGCACGGTCACGCCGCCGATTCCCGACTCAAACGCATCCTGCGATCCGCTCCGGTTCGCGTCGTAATAGACAAAGTCGCCGATCGCCGGCAGGCCCGCGAAGCCGAAGTTGACGGTTGCCGAAGGGCTGGCCGAACTCAGCGTTCGCAGATAGAGCGAATCGGTCGTCGCAGAGTAGACCCGTCCATCGGAGGTGGGAAGATCGGCGTCGGCGGTATCCACGACCACGCGATAGCTGGCATAGGGCAGCCCCGTGAATGAGTACCCGCCGGTCGAACTGCTGGACGTCGTACTGAGCAGTTGGAAAGTCCCATCGCCGTTAAGATCAACGTACAGCGAGACCAGCACGCTGGGCAACCCCGACTCCGAACCATCCGGCGTGGCATCCAGGTCCAGATCGTGCCACACCTGCCCGCTGATCGAGCCGAGGTCCCCTGGGAAGAAACCGAAATCGACATTCGTCAGCGACTGCCCTTCCAGCACGGAAAAAGACTTCGGATTATCACTGACGGCGGACAGCCCCGCAGGAAAATCGGCATCCGACGTATCGAGCACCACAATGTAGCTGCCGCTCGTCAAACCGGAAAAACCATAGATACCGCTGCTGTTGGTGGAAGTCGTCTTGACCACCGGGTCCACGGTGGGGTCCAGCACTCCATCGCGATTCGTGTCGAGATAGATGCTCAACGAAATGTTGGGGATCCCCTCATCGACGGCATCCTTCACGTTGTCCTGGTCGAGGTCGATGAAGACCTCGTCGCCCACCGAGGCCGTGCCCGCAAGGCCGTATCCAAAGTCGTGGGCGCCGTAGATTCCCGCGGAGGCGATCGACACCGAAATGCTGTTGTTGATGGTCGCGTCGTTCTCGGCGGTCTGCGTCCACGTTCCGCTCGACGGAAGCGACGAGGTCAGGACCTGGACGGTGTAGCTGCCCGTCGCCACGTTCGTGAACGAGTACCGCCCCTGGCTATCGGTGGTGGTCGTGGCGACAACGGTGGAACCGTTCATCAGCCGCACGGTCACGGAGCCGATCCCGGGGTCGAGCGTGGCCCGCGTGCCGTCGGCGTTGTAGTCCCGCCAGACGTTGCCATAGACAAGCGAATTGGGGAGCGTGTAGCCCACGTCCTGATTGAGGTTGTCGGTGGGGCCTGGGTTGGTGTACGCATTGGACAGCGTCACCGTCGACTTGCCATCGCAACTGCCGCCGCCCGTATGCGTGGCATCGTAGATGCAGGTCGCGCCCGCTGGCGCCGTGACCCAGACCTGGTAGGTCGCGGTACCCGCCGCGCCGCCCAACGTTCCCTCGGGCACGACCAGTCCCGAAAACAGGTACTTGCCACTCGAATCGGTGTAGGTCGTGGCCAGGACACTGGAGCCCGACGAGTCGCGCAGTTCCACCTTCACGCCGGGCAGGGGAGCATCCGTGCCGGCGGTGTAGGTTGTATTGGAGTTCAGTTCGCGCCAGACCTGGTCGCCAATGCTGGCCGTCGGATTGATCGCCACCGTCACCGACGACTGGTCGTTACTGGCCGGCAGTCCGTTCGCGAAGACGGCGTTCGTCACGTCGGCCGTATTCACGGTGGAGACGCCCGAAGCGTTCGACGCGGGCTCCAGCACTTCGAAGCTCACGTAGATCGTCTTCATCGCGTCCGCGTTGATCGGGCCGATGTTGCTCCAGGTGATCGTGCCCGTCGTCGTATTGACGCTCGTCGGCGGAATACTGGCGGACAGGTAGCGCAAGCGAGACGGCTCGTAGGTATCCACCAGCGGGACGACGCTGATCGTGCGGTCGGCGTCGAACGTGCCGACTCGGTCCTCGACGAAGGCGGGGATCTCGATCTCCGTGATGCCTGTCAGGTTTGGATAGACGACCGAGGAAGCGTCCCCGGTGAACGTCCCCTGGTTGATTCCGGTGCTGTCCGCCCAATACAGACGACCGTCGTTGAGATTGATGGCAAGGCCATAAGGCGTGGTCAACGAGGTGTAGAGTGTCCGAGCGTTGGTACCATCCGTATTGACGGCACCGACGATGTCGATGGCACCCGCACCGTTGAGATCGCTGGTGAAGTAGAGTCGGCCCGCTCGCGTGTCGATTTCCAGGTCACGTGCGTTCTGGTTGAAGCTGGACCCGAACGTGTCATCGACAAGCACCGCCTGCGAGGTGCCATCCAGTTTGGCCCGGTTGATCTTCACCTTGTTGGCATTGCTCTGGATCCAGTACATCTGGCCGGCGGCCGTGTCCAGCGCGATGGCTTCCACGGCACTCAACCCCGAAGTGATCACACCCGTCACGCCCGTGCCATCCAGGTTCGCGCGGTAGATGCCGTTGGCGACCGACCAGTAGATGTGCCCCGCCGCGGGATCCACGTCAATGCCGGTCACCGTGCCGGTCGCGGTGATCGCCGTACTGCCCGCAAGGGTTGCTCCATCGGGCGTGCGTCACACGATCGTGGAACCGTACGAGATCCAGACCTGGTCGTTCACGTCGTCGAAGGCCGCGTTCTCGACGGCAGCCGGCAGCCCCGTCATGAGCAGTTCGATCTCGCCGCCCGTGGTCGGTCCTACCTTGAAGCTCGTGCTGGCGTCACTCCAGTACAGCGAGCCCGAACGATCCTCGGCCGCCCGGCTGGTTACTCGAAAACCGAACCGGTCGATGTAGACCGTCGGGTCGGTACCTGATCCACTCTCGTTTCGGGTGATCGTCAGCCCCGTGGTCGAGGCCGTGAGGTCGGCCCAGTTCCAACCGCCGGTGACGGTCGAAACGTTCACCGTAACGTACCCCGTCGTGGAAGCCGACACGAAGGCGTTGATCGCGCTGGCCGGCAAAGTGAACGTGCCCACGGTCGTTCCCTGACGGATCACGTCGACCGTCAGCGAGTCACCGGCGCGGAAGGCCAGATCGGACCTCAACTGCAGAACCGCCTCGACATGTGTAATGGGCGTGGTCTGGTCGGCCGCTGAGGGATCGATCGGGTTCACGCCGACCAACTGCGCGCCGTTGGTGGCCGTGGACGCGAAATCACCGGTCGTCGCGCCCGCAGCCTGCGAGGCAGTCGTCGAGAATCCGGTCCCCGTCCCGGTCGCCGAGGACAGCCAGAGATCCTGCGTGTGCGCCTCGGCAAGAACGTAGCCCTCCGGCTTGAGCCGGTTCTCGACGCTCAACGCGAAGGAGATCGTGGTTCCCTCGTTGATGGGACTGGTTCCCACCAAGGTCTTGGTCAGATCGAGCGAGGGAGCGAAACCGAAGTCGGCCGTCAGGTTGTCGGCGTTGGTGAGTGTGATGGGCAGCCTGGTCTGCGTGCTGGGGACCCATCCCGCGGGCCGGTCCGCATCGGTCTTGTCAAGGACCACGATGAACTTGCCTTCGTTCAATCCGGTGAAAAGGTACCCGCCGGAACTATCCGTCGTGGTGGACTGCAGCAGGTCATCGCCCGCGTCCAGCAGTCCGTCGCCGTTGACGTCGGCGTACAACTGAACGCCGATCGACGCGAGTCCCAGTTCACCGCCATTCCGCACGCCGTCGCCCGACGTGCCGCCTCCCGTGCCGTCATCCTTGAAGACCGTGTCGCCAATCTTCAGGTTCTTGTTCGGCGCGGTCACCACGCAGTCCTGCAGCGCGTACTCGCCCCCACCCAGCGAGACGCCGCCGCAGTTTTCCAGCGAGGCGCCGGAGTACGACCAGGGCACCGCCACCGAGAAGGTCGCAGCGAACGTCTGCGCCGGCCGCAGACTGCGATCCAGCCACCATTGCACGTTCGTCACCGACGCCGCGTTCGAAGGTTCCGCGTCCACCCAAGTGGACCCCTGGTCGGTGGAGTAGCGGATGGTGACCGATGCGCCCGACGGCACCGTCGTCGCCGCCGCTGAACCGGACACGTACGTCGTGCCCGCAGGGATGGCGTCCGCCAACACGGGCAGCAAGCCGTAGCGAGCATTTCCGAAGTCAAGCGACGGCTCGTTGTTGGTCACCGACAGCGTATAGCTGGCCTGGGCGTTGGCCGGAGTGGTCAGGATCAGCGATGAAGGACCCGACTTGTCGAACGCGACGCTGGGAGCCGAAAACGTCAACAGGCCCCCGGAGGTCCCGAAGTCGCCGTTAAACTTTTCGTTGTCGTATCCGCTCGCGACCTCCTGGTAGGGCGTCAGCGCGGACGAGACGCCGTACTGCGTCGGCAGGAACTCGTAGAAGACCAGCCCCACCGCTCCCGTGTTGTCCTCAGGCAGGTTTTGGAAATAGAGCTGGTCCTCGAATGGAATCAGCTTCTCCGTGCCATCCCGCAGCTTGACGATCACCAATCCGTAGTTCTTGACCATTCGCTGCGCGGACGCGTCGTAGCGAGTCGCGTCGCCGACGGGCTGCAGCCAGGCGTTGTAGTCCGGCATCAGGTCGCCGTTGTTGTCAAACCCATGGACGACCGTGCCCAGGTCGTACCAGATCCCCTCCGTCACCGTCGCTCCGTCCACGCGTGGAGCACCCTGAGGACGCCAACCAAGGGCGGCCTGGATCGCATCCAGATACTGGGTTGGTACCTTGGCCGTCGTATTCGGGGTGATCTTGTTCGCCAGGGCCGACAGCTCGTTCCGTGCCGTGATGCTTCGCTCGTCGTAGACCAGGCGCGCCGTCGAGCCCTCCGTTGCCTGCACCCAGATGTCGTAGTTGAAGACCAGGTCGTCCCAGGTCTCCGCCGCTGCGCCCGTGACGTTCTTTCCATTCGCATCCAGTGCCGGATACGACACCAGCACGTAAGCCACCGTCGACTCGCCGGGCGCCAAGCTGGTGATGCGCCGCGTCGCCTCGCTTAGTCCGCCCTCCTGCTGCAGCGAGAAACTCCCGTCGTAGTCGCGAGGATCGTTCGCCGCGATCACCGTCACCGGATAGACGCCCGCGGTCCCCGCGCCGGTGCTGGTGTTCGTCAGATCGCCCATGCGGATCACGAGATCGGTCAGCGTCGTGGATCCGGTGTTCGTGACCTTCACGCCCAGGTGCGCCGCATTCGGCGCGTAGGTCGCTGGAGTCTCGGCGTTCGAGTCCACGACCAGGTTGTAGGCGGCGATCGCCTCCATCTTCAGACCGCCATCCTGCAGGTCCGACGCCAGCATCTCCCGAGGC
>JBIIEC010000571.1:0-3220 GCA_044238045.1 Pirellulaceae bacterium
TCTCCCCAGCGCTCGCAGGCAGAATCCGGTAATCACCAGGGCGCAGAGCATGAACAGGATCTGGTTCGGCGTTCGGCCCGTCCAGGTTTGCCAGGGCCAGGCGAAGTCGAAGAAGATCGTATTGAGCAGGAAGTAGATCCAGGTGGTGAGCAACAGCCCTTGGGCGGCGAAGCGACCGGCCGATTCGCGCGACAATCCGCGCATCATCCAGGCGACCGCCGCGTAACTCAGTACCGCCAGCGGCAACGCTGCGCTCCACAGCCAGCCGTCTCCACCGGAAAGTTGGGGCGATCCGTAGACGAGCGCGCGCAGTGATTTTCCGCAGATCGGTGCCGCGACGATGGGAAACAGCAGCAGGTACGGCCAGGCACGGCCACCGATGATTCCCAGCACGGGGATCATCGTCATCCAGAGCGAGTCGTTCGTGTAGAGTTCCACGACGTGTCCCCCGCCCGGAAACTCGGCGAACTCCGACGACAGCAGCAGCACCAGGTGCGCGGCCACCAGACCGGCCTCCCAGGGGGGCGAGCAGCTGACCGACTCCTCTGCGGCCGCGGGCGCGATCAGGTGGCGATTCCACCAAAGGCCCGCACCAAGAACGGCGCCCCAGATCGCGCCGAACGTCGTCTCCATCATGTTCCACCAGTTGAACATGGCGAAGTATTCCTTCCAGCGACTGGCTTGGAAGAGTTCCGGGTTCCACGCATGGCAGGCCTGCACGCACTGGCCTCCTGGAAAACCCAGCGCGCCGGCCAGCAGCGCGAACCAGCCGAGTCGAAACGCGAGGCGATCCTGCCGCGCGCCGCGCACATAGGCCATCAGTCCCAGCCAGGCCAGCAGCAGTCCGCCCCAGACTTCGCGCCGCGGCTTTAGGTTGGGCCCGGGACGAAACTCAGCGGTCTCGGAGAAATAGATGCGCGGCACCACGAGCTTCGCGGGATCGTAGGGCGAGTTGATCAGCCACAGTCCCAGGTAGTACAAACCCGCCGCGGCCAGCATCAGCAGCGCGACCTCGGTGACTCGATAGCGCACGCCGCCCAACCCCATGCCCAGCATTACGCCGCCAAAGCCGATCCAGAGCGAACCCTTGACCGCCAGCCCGAGCATCCCCCAGCGCAAGGCCCCCCAGTTCCCGACCATATCGGCATCGTGCGTCAGTCCGACGGTCTGGCCATAGGTCATCGCGCCGCCGATGCCGATCCCCACGGTCATCAGCGCCGCCGCTCGCGCACCGGTCAGCGAACTCAAGTGCGGCGCGCAGGCCAGCACCATCGCCAGCGATGCCAGGCATCCGGCAATCATGGCCCCCGTCTCATGACCATACTGGCCGCGGATTCCCCAGCCCATGGCCGCCGCCAGCGAAGGGACCAGGATGGCCCAGCCCAGTGAAGTGGCTTTCATGACAACCTTTCGTCACAAGATAGTAGAGCCCGCGACGGTCGCGTTACGTCACGCATCGAAGGAAAGCGGCGAGCTGCCGCGATGTGGCGCAGGCGATACAAAGCCGCAGGGGAGAGGCGAAGGGGCGTGGAATGGAAGGTGGGACGGGATCGCGCCGCTTGGGCGAGCCCCCACTATACCCGGCGCGCGTGCTCTCCAACAATCACGGGCCCTCGGTCCAGGCGCTGGGACACTCGCGTCGCACGACAGGACGCTCCGCAAGACAACCACGGCCCTGGCCGTTACAATCGACCTCCCACGACAAGAGACGCGTTCCCGAGAGCGGCTGCATTCCCGTCCCGACACCGTTTCCGTGG
Organism: Pirellulaceae bacterium; assembly: GCA_044238045.1. Classification (GTDB taxonomy): domain Bacteria; phylum Planctomycetota; class Planctomycetia; order Pirellulales; family Pirellulaceae; genus CAZUJM01. Next base: position 1,758 of record JBIIEC010000571.1, read on the forward strand.
TTTCGTCGCTTCCCTGTCTTCCTTCCGTTGCCCCGGATCTCCTGTTGAGGATCTTAACGGCATGGCCCTGCGATTCACCTACGATATCCACCGCACGTGGGAAGAGAACGCCGCGCGGGGGCCTCAGTTGGTGGAGACGCCGCCGATCGTGCCGGAAACGCCGATGAAGTCGTTCCTTGGCCTGCCGGTGCGTAGTCGTCTCGGCATCGCCGCCGGCCTGCTGCTGAACCGGAAGTGGGTGCAGCCCTATGCCGATCGAGGCTTTGACCTGCTCACCTACAAGACGGTGCGCAGCCGCGCGCGGCCCTGTTATCCGCTGCCGAACTGGGTTTTCGTGCGCGATGTCGGCGATGGACACGGACCGGTCGAAGTGATCGACGGGTCCCTGGACGACCCGGCCGCCATCAGCTCTTCGGTCTGCTTTGGCATGCCCTCGGTCGAACCGGCCGCGTGGCGCGACGATGTGCGTGACACGTGCGAGTCACTGCAGGCGGGACAGCTGCTGATCGTCTCGATCGTGGGATCGCCCGGCGAGGAAACGGCGGCACCCGCGATGCTCGATGCCCTCGCCGACGACTTCGCCCAGTGCGCCACCTGGGCGATGGAGGCCGGCGCGCCGGTCGTGGAAGCCAACCTCTCCTGCCCGAACGTCGGCTCCGCCGAAGGTTCGCTCTACCAGGATCCCGTCGCCAGCCGGATCGTCACGCAGCGTATCCGGGAGGCGATCGGAGCCACTCGGCTGCTGCTGAAGGTGGGCAGCTTCACCGACGATGCGCAGCTCGACCGGTTCCTCCGTGCGGTCGATGGCCACGCGGATGGTGTGACCCTGGTCAACTGCCTGCGGCGCGAAGTGCTGCGAGCGGATGGAATGCCCGCGTTCGGCGAGGCGTACCGATACGCTGGAGTGCTCGGGCGCGCCATTCACGAACCCTCGGTGCGCGTCGTGGAAGCGGTGCGCCGACGAATCGACCGCGACGCGCTGGCCCTGGCCGTCGTGGCTGTCGGCGGCGCCTCCACGGTGCCGGACCTTGCCGACTTCTTCAGCGCCGGCGCCGATGCCGTCCTCTGCGGCTCGTCGCCCATGTATCTTCCGCATCTCGCCATCGAAGCCAAGCGACTGCATCCCGAATGGTAGAACCGCGATTAATCCTCCACGCAATCTTTTCCTGGAACATGATGGGTGACGAGACATGAAGATCCTTTTCCTCCACGGCTGGAAATCCGTTCCCGGCGGCGTGAAACCTTCGTATCTGCGCGAGCAGGGGCATGAGGTGGTCAACCCGTCACTGGATGACGATGACTACGAACTCGCCCTCCGCGTCGCGCAGGAGCACGCCGACGCGCATCGGCCGGATGTCGTGGTAGGCTCCAGCCGCGGCGGCGCGCTCGCCATCGACGTGCAGGTCGGCTCCACGCCCCGCGTGCTGCTCTGCCCCGCATGGCGCAAGTTCGGGCGATCCCAC
>JBIIEC010000572.1:0-3219 GCA_044238045.1 Pirellulaceae bacterium
CGGACACTTGGCGATGACGGGTGAGAGCAGCGGATACTTCTTCACCGGACTGGCGCTGCTGATCGTCGGCAACGGTTTTTTCAAGCCCAACATCTCGACGATGGTCGGTTCGCTCTATCCCCACGGCAGCCCCCGCCGTGACGCGGGCTTCACGATCTTCTACATGGGCGTGAACCTCGGCGCCGCGATGTCTCCGCTGCTGTGCGGATACATCGGTGAAAAGTATGGCTTCGACAAAGGCTTCGGCCTCGCCACGATCGGCATGCTGATCGGGCTGGCCGTGTTCGTCGCGCCGAACGTCGTCTCGCAGGTGCTGATCGGTTTGGGAGCGATCGCGGCGGCATACGGGCTGTTCCTGCATCATCCCGACCATCCCGCCCCGACAATGGTCAACGTCTTCGTCGGCTGCGCACTGCTGGTGGCGGCCACCTTGTCCTGCCTCGCCCTGGCTCGCGGCGGGCTACCGGCCGGCGTGGGAGAGCCGCCCGACCGGAAGCGGCTGAAGGAGCCGGCCCTGGGCGGGCTTTCCAACGAGTGGTGTGTCTACCTGGGCACGCTGCTGCTGGTGCCGATCTTCGTGCTGCTGGTGTCAGGTTTCGCGCCGCTGCGAGCGGACGACCGAGGCGTGGTGCTGATCCCGGAGTCGGTCGTGCATGGCCTGAAGTCCAACCCGAGCGGCGCGGCGCAGGTGGCAGCGACCGTGTTGGAAGAGGTCAGCCGGCCCGCAGGCCTCGTGCTGTTCACCTCCGGCATCCTGGCCCTCGTGTTCCTCCTGCGCGAGACCGCCAAGCTGGCCCAGGTGGCGCGAGAACGCATGTATGTGGTGTTGATCCTGACCTTTTTCTCCATGCTGTTCTGGGCCTTCTTCGAGCAGGCGGGCAGCAGCATCAACAACTTCACCGATCGTAACGTGGACCGCGTGAGTGAGTCGCGGCGGATCACGGAGGCCGAGGTGGGAACGACCATCCGGCTGCAGCCGACGCAGGAGCAGCTCGGCTACACCCAGGGCGCGATGATGACACTCGACCGCCTCGACAGCCTCCGCGCCAAACCGGCGGGCGGCGCCGAGGGCGCGGCGACGTCGAACCAGGAGATCGACTGGCAGGTGACGCAGGAACATGTGGGCATGGGCGTGGCCGAACAGAACGCCGAGATTCCGGCCAGCACGTTCCAGTCGGCAAACCCGATCTATATCCTGCTGCTCGGCCTGCCCTTCGCGGCGATGTGGGGCTGGCTGCATACGCGCGGCCTGGAGCCGAGCACGCCGCTGAAGTTTACGCTCGGCCTGCTGCAGGTCGGCCTGGGCTTCGCGGCACTCTGGTACGGCACAACGCTTGCCGATTCCCGGGGCATGGTGGGCATCCTCTGGCTGCTGGTCGGCTACCTGCTGCACACCACGGGCGAACTGTGTCTGTCGCCGGTCGGCCTGTCGATGATCTCCCGACTGTCCCCGGGTTTCCTGGTAAGCACGACCATGGGCATGTGGTTCTTGGCCACGGCGTTCTCGCAGTTTCTGGCGGCGATCATCGCCCAGTTCACGGGCGTGCAGGGAGCCGAAACCAGCAAGACGATTCCGCCGCCGATCGAGACGGTGCATGTCTACGGCCAGGTCTTCCTGCAGATCGCCATCGCGGCCTGCATCTCATCGGCCATCTGCCTGGCCCTGGTGCCGAAGCTGAAACGCTGGATGCATGCGGAGGCACCTTAACAGGCTCCGGGCGGCTCGACTGAAAACCGACTTTGGTATCTACCAAGGAGGCTTTAACCACGGAGCACACAGGGGACACGGAGAATCTTCGTGCTCTCGGTGCTCTTCGTGGTAACCCACCGTTGTCGGTTACCGCCCAGTTCACTTTCCAGCCCGCAATGAAAAAAGGGCCGCGCCCCTCGCGGAACGCGACCCCCTCTCTTGGATTCTGCAAACCGGGCGCCCAGCGACTAGCTGCGGCGACGAGCCTTCAGCAGACCCAGGCCCATCAGGCTGGCGAGCACGAAGGAGCTCGGTTCCGGCACGGCCTGGGCGGTGATGCTGAGGTTATCCACGGCCCACCACCAGTTGTTGCCACCACGGGTGTTGCCGAAGCGGACGTACATGGTGGGAGCTCCGACCCCGCCCGTCGCGGGGTTGTCGAAGTTGATGCTCACACGCTCGTTGATCGTCAGGCCGTCGGCCAGCGTCGTCGAGTCGTACTTGAAGACGTTCGTCCAGTTCAGCGGACCCGGAACGCCGCTCTGAAGGGCCACGTCCACGGTACCCGTCTGGTTTCCTTCCGCGCGGAAGCTCGAGTCGAACGAGATGTTGACCGAGTTCTTCACCAGCGAACCCAGGTTGATCCCGGGAGTCGCCAAGAAGACGTTGAACTGATCGGGATCGACGTTCGTGCCGTCGTCATACTCGTCACCGTCGGCCACGGCCACCGTGTTCTGGCCAGCGGCGAACGACGAACGATTCTGGTCGCCCGCGGTGCGGACCCACCAATCCTTGTTCACGAACGTGAAGCCCTGGAACTCGACCGGGTTGCCGATCGGAGTGGTCGTGTTGTCACGAGTCCAGCCTTCGGGAGCCACATCGGTCCAAACAGCGGGAGCCGCCTGTTCGGTCGGGCTCGTCGAATCCTTCAGGGTCAGGCCGTCGAAGTTTTCCGACAGCAGGTCCTTCGCCTGGGCCTCGGCGGCCAGACAGACGACTCCCAGGACAACCAGCGCCCGGGCGATGCGAGAGGCATTTTGAAACAGCATTGAAGATCTCCACGGATGCCAAAACAAAGAAATGATGATTTCCACCCCGTACTGATGTCAGGAAGCCCACTTTGGACTCCCCGGTTGCGTCCTCGGTGCAACGGCGGATCCGCGAGGCATCCGCCCACTGACGAAGGTCGATTCTAAAACGGGGTGTAGCGATTGCAACGACTGCACGGGAAAAAGCACTTGATTTCTTGGAAACCTCATCTACGACATGCGTGTGCAGCATCTGACGCACGCACATGCAAAATGCGCTCACGATCCGCAGCGCTGCGTCAAGGAGCGTTGTCACTGGTGCAGCAGCGTTGACATTCGGTTGGATACCGGATCAACGCGCGCCAAGCAGGTGAAACGATGGGCGGCGGATGACAAGTTTTTGTGACAACTGCGTGACAACTGCGTGACAACTGCGTGACAACTGCGTGACAACTGCGTGACAACTGCGTGACAACTGCGTGACAACTGCGTGACAACTGC
>JBIIEC010000174.1:0-10973 GCA_044238045.1 Pirellulaceae bacterium
GGTTGGTGCTACCGGGGGGCAGGACGTGCCGGACGGGCCGGAAGTGGGCAAGAGACCCGACACCAGTTCGGATAATCGGCATAGAACACGGGATCAGCCGTCTCGGCTGCGATGCACGGAATCGCCGACGCAATAAGGCCAGATGGGGGATTGTGACCACCCCTGACATCGGGACCCAGACGCGATTTAGTTCCGAAGGGTCTTTCCGGCCGGGTCCGTGGGGGGAATCTGGTGAGGCCGAGGACGGCGAACAAGCCGTTCTACCTCGCGGATGATTGGCCGGGGCGTAGGGCAGCGAGTTCGGACCTCGATTCGTCGCCGCCAGCGGATGATTGGACGATGATTCCCGGCCGCAGATAGTTCGTCGCGGTGTGTCCTGGCCGTTCGTTAAAGTCCAATGATCGCCTGGTAAGCACTGGTCACCACCTCCCGGAGGTGGTCAAAACTCAGCGTGTCGATGTCGTCCGACATCTGGTGGTAGTTCTTGTTGCGATAGAACGAGGTGTCGTTGATCATCAGCGCGGGAATTCCAAACTGCCAGTAGCTCCACTGGTCCGACATGCTGGCCAGTTCCTCGATGGCCGGATGGTCGATCATCTGCACGTCGATGTCCGCGGCGCCTTTCATCAGGCGGTGGACCTTCTCGTTGAACTCATGGTAGCGATGGTTCCCCACGACGGCGATGAAGTTGGCGGTGTCGGGATAGATCGCGCGGAATGCCTCGTCGGGGTACCGCTGCTGGCCTTCATGGAAGTAGCCGATCATCTCGTAATTGATGACGCCTAGGATCTCGTCCTTGATGTCCTGCAGTGATGTGGCGTGTACGAGGGATCCCATCTCCTCGGTCTTGTAGAACGGCGGTTCCTCGAGGCAGAACGCGACAAAGTCGATCCGATAGTCCAAGTCCGGCTTCGCCTCCCCCACCATCCGCGCCGACTCCAGCAGGCCGGCGACCGCGCTGGCGTTGTCGTCGGCGCCCGGCTGATCCCCGCAGACATCGTAATGGGCACCCACGATCATCCGCTTCTGCTTGCCCGGGTTGTAGGCGCCGATGAGGTTCTTGTAGACGTTGCCGCGAGCCCGAAACGGCTGCTCGGAAACCTCCAAGCCGTAGTCGCGGTACTCGTTCTTGACGTACTCGCAGACCTTCCCGAGCGACTCGAGGTTGAGGTAGTTCCGGAACGGGCGGAGCGTCGTGAGGAATTCGACGTGGCGGTAGAGAGCGTCTATGTTGGCTTGCATGTTGGGGTGGAATTTCTTGGAGTGCTGGGGTGCTGGAGTGGATGAGGAGGATTCACCATGAAGGGTTCGCGCCGGAGACCCACGGCGTCGTCGTCTTCTCGCGGTAGTCTAGGAGCAACCGGATCTTGCCTGTCATCTCGGCCCAGTCGCCCACGCCCGTCTTTAGGATCTCCTGGAAGGCACTGGTGATGTAGTCCTGGGGCGCTCGCACGCAGGCCAGGATGCGCGTCGGAAAGCCCTGGTCTAGCTGGAATCGATCCAGGCCCTGGACTTCGTCCTCATTCAGCAGCCAAGCGATCTCGGCCGACGGGATCGGCGTCACCTCCGATCGTCACGCCCGACCAAGGGCTGCGGACAAGGCCTGCGTCGAAGAACGTTTGGACGCCGCGAGCCGATCGCCCGCGAGACCGATGGTCTGGAAGGCCGGATGCTCCGCGGCGTTCGCGAGAAACATCGAACCGATCGCCAAGTTGCCCCAGGCCGCGTCGCGGGTCAGCAGCCGAAAACGCCGGTCGCGCAGCCGCCGCCACGGACATGGCACCCTGAAAGCCGCACGCCAGCAGGCGGCTTTACGGATTTTCATGGTTTCGTGAAGCTCCTCGTATGTCAAGGTAGCGACAGGCGACCTCCTCGGCTTGAAGCTCGTCGGTTCCTGTCGGTGATGGACATTTTTCCTACCCTCTGCGCTGCCGCGGGGATCGAAACCGGCGTGCGCCAGTCGATGGATGGCGTGGATCTCTGGAAGGCAATCGTGTCAGGCAAGACGGTCGAGCGAACGCCGATGGTGCTGGGCACGCGCGACGTCGCCTGCCTCGCCCCCCCCTGGAAACTCGTGATGCCTGGCCGCGGGGAGGCGCTCCTGCTGTTCGACATCGTGGCCGATCCGAACGAGCAGACGGATGTGGCCGCCGCGCATCCCGACGTGATCGAACGCTTGCAGTTGGTGGTGCAGACCACCGGCCGCGTCCCCGGTGGTCGCGGTAATCCGGAGGGCCGCAGAGGTGACGGTCGCGGCGGCGACGGACGCGGGCGGAACGGGCGCAGGCCCGCCGAACCCGCAGAACGCCAGGCCGATTCCAATCCAGATCAGTCGCGAGGCGCTCGTTCCCGGGAAGGTCTCTAACATGCGGCTTCTTTCTTTCCTTCTGGTGGCGCTGTTATGCTGCGATGCCGCGAACGTTCCTTTGTTGGCCCATCCCGGTGGGCATGCGCAGGAGGACACGGCCGATGAATCCCATGACGCGGAAGTGGCCGGCATTCGCGAGTGGCAACTCGCGAATGGGCAGGGATCTCGTCGAGGGGCGTTCCTGTCCGTGCGGGAGGATCGCGTATGGCTGTTGACGGACGGTGGCTCGGTCGAGGCCTTGCGCCAGGGCGACCTGAGACCGCGCGACCAGGCCTGGGTGCGAGAGCGGCTTGAGGAGATCGCGCGGCTGAATCACCGGCAACCGTCGACCGTGCTGGCCCAGCAGCTGCCGAAAGCCCCCGCTGACCGTCCCGGCCGGGAGACTGCAGGCGATGCTGAACGGAGGGATGCAGGACTGGGCGATTCGAAAGCAACGGATGCGAGAGCGCAAGACGCGGTCGATGCGCCGGCCAGGGCACGCACGCAGTCTCATTTGTCTACGACGACGGCACCGATGGCAGTCGTGAGGAACGATTCACGCTGTCGCAGGATCCGAAGGGGCGACCGCGACGCGGACCGGGTGAGGGTCGTTCGCCGCGCGAAGGTGGACGGCGACGCGGTGGACGGCGCGACGGCTCCGAGGCGCGAGGCCCCGCAGAGGCCGGGGCCGGCGCTGCAACGAGGCGGCCATGGATCGAAGTACCTGCCGGGGAGATGGATCGCAGTGGCTGAAGGTGGCGGAGGCCGATGCGGCGGCTATTGCGGCACCTTTCCCCAGATCTTCTCCAGCAACTGGTACATGCCCGGATCGTGTTCGTGAAGTTCCGCGCGAACGAAGGGGTAAAAGTCGTTCACTCCGAAATACGCCTCGGTGGCTTCCGCGAAATACTCCTTCGGGTCCGTCATGCCATAGTGCCGGACTCGCTCGCCCGTGTACAGCAGCGAGTTCTCGTACCGCTTCCGTTCCCGCGCGTCCTCGTAGGCCTGCACGATCTCGGGGTGTTCGAAGCCCAGGACTTGGTCATGATAAGCGTGGGCCAGTTCGTGCAGCAGGACATATGGGTGCTTGGCCCACATCGCGGGGTCGTACAGTTCGCGTGCCTGCGGGATATGCACATGCTTGACCAGACGCGGGTCGTGGCCGTTTGCCAGTAGCCAGCCGCGATCGGGATGGTACTGCATGCCGCCCAGCGCGCCCTCCAACTCCAGCCAGATAGGCAGCGTCTGCAGCTGTTCGCGGCGGTCCTTCGGCACGATGAACTTCACGCGTTGCAGGTGGTTCGTCAGCGCCGCGAATGCCTGCTCGGCGACCTCACGCTGGGAGTCCTCCAGCAGTCGCGGATCGACGCGGACCGTCCATCCTTCGATGCTCTTCTCCACGGGATCGTAGGACGCGGGCTCCGCAGAGACGGCGGCGGAACAGAGCAGCAGCAACAACAGCGCGTATCGCATTGCAGGCGATTCCTCGGGCGTAGTATTCGGACCTGACCTCATGCCCGGCTTAGTTTAACGTCTCGGACCCTCCCGTGTTGCGGTCGCTGGCCGAATCGTTCGCGAAGGCCCAGAACCAGTCGAGGCCGGCCTCGCCGAAGAGCGTGTCGACGGCACTGCCATCCGTGGTCGCGTTCAGGCTGCTGCTGTTGCGAAGATTGGCAACGCGCGTCGCATAGTCCCGTTCGGGCGCCATCCATTCGGAACGCAACGTATCCAGGGCGGCTCGCTGGTATGTCTTGGTCGATTCCACGTACGCGGCGAAGTGGGCGGCCACGACGAGGTCCTCCTCGTCGCCGCCGCGGAGGGTATCCTGGCCGGAACCGCCGAACAGCAGGTCGCGACCGCCGAAGCCGAGCAGCGTGTCGTTGCCCGCTCCCCCCACCAGCACGTTCGCCGCCGCGTTGCCGCGAAGCGTATCGTTGCGGGACGAGCCGACAACCATTTCGAAGGTCGAGCCGTTGCCCAGGGTGAGCGTCAGGAAGGAGTTGACGACCTGGGCCGCCGCGTTGGCTAGGTCGATAATCACGCCGCTGCTGGCCGTGGTCTTGGCGAAGTCCAGCAGGTCGTTGCCCCCCTCGGGCGATTCCACGAGCGTATCGCTGCCGAGCCCGCTGTTGGCGACGAATGAGTAGGTGTCGTTGCCGGCGTCGCCCTGGAGCGTATCGTTACCGGCGCCGCCGACCAGCGTATCGGCGCCGTCGCGACCCGCGAGGCTGTCTGCGCCAGCGCCGCCGCTGAGCACATTGGCGAGCTGGTTGCCAAGCAGCGTGTCGGCTTGCGAACCGCCGATGGCGTTCTCGAAGGCGTCACCGCGTCCGAGGACCAGTGTCAGGTTCGCGTGCACGAGTTGAGCCGCCGGCTGGGCGAGGTCCACCTGCACGGCGCGACCGGTGCTGGCGGCGAAGTCGAGCGTGTCGATGCCGTCTTGGAGATTCTCCAGCAGCGTATCGACGCCAAGGCTGCCATCGACGTCGAAAAGGTAGGTGTCATCGCCCGATCGACCGCGCAGCGTATCGTTGCCCGCGCCGCCGGTCAGCCGGTTTGCGAGCGCATTTCCCGCCAGCGTGTCGTTGCCTGCACCGCCGCGAACGTCCTCGATCGTGGAGTCGCTGCCGAGGACGAGGCCCAGCTGCGCGTGAACGGTCTGCAGCGACGCTTGGGCCAGGTCCACCGTGACATCCACAAGGGTGGCCGAGAAGTCGAGGCGGTCGATGCCGCCGCCCTGCTCGTTCAGCGTGTCGATGCCCAGCGATCCGCTGGCGTCATAGGCATAGATGTCGTTGCCCGCGCCACCCGTGAGCTGGTCGTTACCTTCGCCGCCGTGGAACGTGTCGACGGCGGAACCACCGGACAGACTGTCGTTTCCCGCGCCGCCCCAGGCCACGATGGATCGCGCGAGGCCCAGGCCACTCAGCGTGTCATCGCCTCCGTGCAGTCGCGCGCGGACTCCTGATCCGCTGCTGGTGTTGTAACTGCTCGACACCCCGTTCCAGGATACGGTCAGCGATCCCGACAACGTCAACTGGTCGTTCGCCTCGCTTCCTTGAATCATCAGCGGACCGTTGGCAAGGCCATAGGCTCCCGCGTAGACGCCGACGTTATCCTCCTGCGTCCCCGTCGCATCCTCTTCGTGAATCGCATCGGCCGGATCGGCGACCACCAGCAGCCGGTAGTCGCCCGCCAGATCGGCGCGCCCGGCGCCCGGCAGCGCGATCTGTCCCGCGGCGGTGCCGATCGACCAGGTCTTGGTGTGCGAACCGACGGTGAGGTCCGCGGCATCGGAGATGGCGAGCATGGCGAACTGCTGGTCGTTGCCGAACAGCCGATCGGCCGAAGTGTAGACGCCCAGTTGGAATGCGGGCGCCGCGGCGTTCGCGATCTCGTAGGTCACGGTGAGCGTATTCTGCTGCGTCGAAGTCGCGGACAGTACGCGCAGGTCGGTCGTATTGGACGGGGGGGGCGGACTGCTGTCGAGGACCAGCACCAGCCGCGGACGCCACGCCGCATTGGTATGTTCCGTCGAGGCGAACAGGTGCTCGGTGTAGTCTCCACTGGTCGGCAGGAAGGCCAGGCCTTGGTTCGGGAGTGTACCGTTAAGCCAGCCGCGAACGGCGGGGGTAACATCGAAGGCACGCCAGCCTTGCGAGCTGAAGGAGGGAATGGTGGCGGATCCCACGATCCCGCCGGCGCCGAGTCCGAGGTTGGTGGTGACGAAGTCGCCGCCGGGCGTTGTCCACGGCACTCCGGTCGCGGCGTTGGCCCACGACGCGCCGGGACTGGGCGTAAAGTGATCCGTGCCGGTGCCTTCTTCCCAGCCGCGCGCCAGGGCACGAATCTGGACGCCCATCGGACCGTTGTCATAGTTGCCTTCGACGTGGAACAGCTCCACGCGCGCGCTGGCGATCTGCGTGCCTGCGGGGACGCTCGACAGATTAAAGGACAGCAGGTCCCGATACAGTTCGTTCTGCGCTTTGTAGAACTGCAGGTAGTTGGAGCCGCCCAGGTTGGCACTCTGGTTCTGAAAGTTGGTCAGTTGGGTGTCCGCGACGGCCGAAAGAACGATGTCGCCATCCGCGGGTGGATCGACCGGGGGTGGATCGACGGGGGGTGGGTCCACGGGGGGGGGGTCCACCGGAGGCGGAGAGCCGCCTGCTCCGTTGAGGATCAGCGTTTCACCCGGCGTGAGCGTCACGAGGCCGGTGACGCTGGTCCGCAGCAGCGAACCGCCCACATAGGAGCCGTCGACGGCGAGATCGGCCGCGTCGACCGTACCGCCGCCCGTGCCGCGGACGCGCGTATAGGTGCCGCTGCCCAGGTCGATGGTGCGCGACACATCGGCGCCGTTCACATAGACGCGCCCGTCGCTGAAGTCGCGGCGGTAGACCTGGTCGAGCGTCCCGTCCGCGAGGTCATAGTCTCGCATGCTGGCCGCGGTGGTCGACAGCGGCGTGCCCAGGTTGAGGTCGTATTCGGGATACCAGTACATCCCGACCGCTCCCCCGTCGACGATGTTGAGGTACGTTCGCTGGCCCTTGAGCAGGTAGTAAGAGCCGATCAGGAAACCGCGATGGTTGCCGCCGAGGCCTCCCAGCAGGCCGGGCTGCAGGATGAGTGCCTTGCCTGCGCGCGACAGCGTGAGCGCGCGGTCCATCGCCGCGGAATACTCGGACGCGTCCGCCAGGTAGCCCGGCGCATCCATCGCGAAGAGTTCCAGCATGCCGCCGTCGATCGCGGAAAGGTCCAGGGTGGCCCAGGAGTTGGTGAGCTGACCGAGGTTCGGCATGTAGAGGAAACCTTCGGGCGCGGCATCGTAGGCTGCGGCGACGGTCGATGCGAAGCTGGACATCCGCTGCAGCCAGTTCGGTCCCTGCCAAGGTCCTGTCAGTGCGCCGGTGCCGTCGAACCGGGGATCGCCCGTCTGCTGGCCCAGCAGGCCGTCGATGCCCGCCGTGAAACTGTCGGCGAACGTTCCTTGCGCGCCCGTAGCCCGCATCGTGGCGATCGTGGAGTTGATGTAGTACTGCTGGAAGTCCGGGTTCGTGATGTCGTGAAGGTCCCAGTGGTCGGAGTTGCTGTGGAGGCGCTGGCCGTCCACGATCGAATGCTCGAACCACGACTCCTGCGAGTTCACCAGGTTCCAGTCCCGGCCCCAGGTTCCCGTCGACTGGATGTAGTCGAGGTTGCTGGAGGCGGAGGCGAGCCGGTAGTGGAGCAGCGCGAAGTCGGGATCGATGGCGCGCAGCTGGTTGATCTCCGCCGTCGTCTGCTTCTGCGAACCCACATAGCGCGTCGCCGCGAATTGCAGTTGGGTCGGGTTCATCTGCGAGATGGGAAGCTGGTCGGAGAAGGGATAGACGCGGCCGTCCGTCGTGACGGGAAGCCAGTCGATGCCGCGACGCGTGGGCGCGGGACCGGCGTCGGCGGGAGTGATCGCCAGCCGGCTGCCGCGTCCAGTGCGGATCTGCAGCGAGGGCACGACGATGCGTCCCGATGCGTCGGCCGTCACCGTGCCCGTGGCGATCAGCGACCCCGTGGCGGCGTCGCGATTCTCGTAGCGATAGAGGACGCCGGGCGTGGCCACGAACGCCTGCAGGCGGCGCGGCGTCACATCGGCCGTCTGCGTCGCGCCACTCGTGCTGGCCAGCGTGATCTCGTACCGCGAGGCCTGGTCGACGATCGGCAGGTCAAACGGATTCGAAACGGTCGACCAGACGATGTTCAAGTTGTAGAGGTTGTTGCCCGTGTCGGGAGGAACCAGTGGCCCCGATCCACTGGCGAAGCTGATCGAGGGGAGGCTTTCGCGGCGGAAGATGAAGTCGCCCAGGTCGCCATAGCCGCGGCTGCACATGGCATGGTGCGCGCCGCCGAATCCCATCCAGTTGTGCTCCCAGTTGCCGCGCATCTCCGCCGTGAAGGGAATCCGCGCCCGCGTCACCGCCTCGATGAACGGCTTGCCCTGGGTCGCCCAGTCGATCACGTTGTCGTTCTTGCCGTGGCCGAACATCATCAGCGCCGAGCCCGCGCCGCCCTGGCGCTGCATCTGCAGCGGATGGTTCATCCAGTCCCAGACGCCGGTCGGCGCGGAGCCGCCCTGGCCGTACTGCGTCAAGTGCTGTGCGTGCGGACCCAGGTTGAGGATAGGCAGGTTCGCCGCTTTCGAACCCCAGATGCGCGGCCATTCCTCGTGGAAAGGACCGCTGGAAAAATAGTTCGTCATCGGCTGGCTGGCATAGATCGCCGAGAAGACGTTTCCATACCGCAGGCCCAGCGAAACGGATCCCGACGCGCCCATCGAACTGCCGAAGGCATGCACCAGGCCCCCGTCGATGCGGAACATCGACTGGACTTCATCCACCGCCCGCATGACCCGCGATTCGGTGAAGTTCGCGATGCGACCTGAAGTGGGTGCGGTGCCCGTGCGAAAGTCGTGGTCGGCTGCGAATCCATACCACCATGTATTCTGCATGGTGCCCGCGCGCGGATAGTTCACCGCCGGATCGTCCGGGAACACATGGATCGCCGGCCACTCATACATCGCCTCCGGCTCGTACAGGTAACGCCCGCCGTAAGCATGAAGCTCCAACTTCAGCGGGTAAGCCGTGGCCGGGTTGTAGCCGCGCGGCAGCGCGACCGTATAGTTGTAGGCGTAACCCTGGTAGGTAGGATTCCAAGCGGCGTAGTCCATGAACTGCGTGTAGAGCCGCCCCAGGCCGCCGTTCTGCTGGGCCACCAGCACCGGACGCGGCGTCGCCACCTGTTCCGATACCGCGCTGGGCGTCGCATTCACGCCCGCGACAATCGAGCGATTCTCCACGCCCGCCGTCACCTGCGTCACCGCGTAGTAGGCATTGCCGCCCGTGCCCGCCTGCACCGTGTGCACAAACAGCCCCTGGCCGTCGCCAAGCGGCGCGCCCAGGTCGCTGATCACGAAATTCGCCGAGCCGCCAGCACCCGTCAGGTAGTGCCGCGATGTATCATCTCCCAATGGTCCCCACCGGTTGGTCAGACGCTCCGCCTGCGCCAGCGTCTCGGTCGTGATCGGCGACGCCGAGCGATAGACGTGGTACTGCTCGCCACTGGCCGCCGCGTCCTCTGTCCATGTCACGAACGTCTGGCCCGAACGATAGTTCACGGCAACATTCGAAGCCGCCAGCAGTTGCCTCCCCTCCAGCAGTTCCCCGTTCGGACGCGAGGTCGTCTGACGTCCTCTGCGCTTGCGACTGCCAGCGCCCTGCCCTTGTTTCACTCGCCGGAACAAACGACCCCAGTTTCGTCGGAGAAATCCCATGCCAGCGACCTCGCGGAAGAACTTGCGTCTGCGGAAAGTACGTCGTGGGAATCTGGTCGCGCTGGTCGTCCCTCGGACGCGTCCGTGATTCACGGTCGCTCGATGTAGAAACAATTGTGCCAAACCGCAGATGGCGGCCCCGAACGAACTTTTTGCGCCCTTTCGTCCCGCTTGTGGTCAACCGCTGTGCGGATCAGCGCACCGATGGACACTCGACGCTTGCTTCGATCCAACGCCGCAAGCCAGGCACAGAAGCCAGCTCGAGGATGCATCTTTCCAGCCGCCGCGTTCAACGGCGGCTGGACGACCAAGCCGCCGCGTTCAACGGCGACTGGATGACTAAGCCGCCGCGTTCAACGGCGGCTGAATGACTAAGCCGCCGCGTTCAGCGGCGGCTGAATGACTAAGCCGCCGCGTTCAGCGGCGGCTGCGAACCACCGCTTGCACGCCCAGGTCCGGATGGTCTGTGAAGATGCCATCGACGCCCAGTCGCAGGAACAGGTCGATTCTTCCGGGCAGGTTGCCGAGATCGGCGGGGCGTTCGCTGGATCGGTAGGAGCGTGGCAGGAAATGGTTTTCGGCTCGGAACGTCCAGAGATGTACCTCCAGCCCCAACTGGTGCGCGTCCGGAACTAGCGTCGTCGGCTCGGGCGAATCCGCATCCGTCGGCAGTACCAGGTCGATGTGCACGCCCAGGCCGTCGGCGTAAGATTTGACGAATGGCAAGCCTTGGGGATTCGTACGCGTCAGGTCGGCGTAGGTGCGAACATCGTGGTTCAACCTAAAATCCTGCGGCTGACCTGAAGCGGTCAGCAACTGGATGAGGCGCAGTTCGGTGTGCCGGTTCAGGTACTGCAGGTTCGCGACTTCAAACGACTGGATGTAGACAGGAGCTTCGCGCAGCTTTCCGAACCTGTCGTGCAGGTCCCTCAGCAGTTGATCTTCCATGCGGGGCAGGCCGGTGGCTTCACTGATCCGCTGAAAGTGCGTGGGATGCTTCGTTTCCACGTACACGCCGACGTTGCGTTCCCGGGCCAGATCGAGGACTTCGGCCAGCGTTGGGATCACATACAAGTTGTTGTAAGCCGTGTTCGCGGGACGTAGTTCGGGAAGCCGCTCCTGCGCCCGCACGTCCGCGCGAATCTCGGCGGCCGTGAAGTCTTCGACGAACCAACCGCCTACCCGGTGCCCGTCGACCTCGCGGACTCGCAGGCGATCCGCGTACTGGGGCAGCAGCCAGACGTTCGTGCTCGTGCCGCTCGCGTCGATCTTCGGTTGGCCCGCTTCACGGCGGATTTCGCCCGACTCCTCCAGTTCCACCCG
>JBIIEC010000175.1:0-10964 GCA_044238045.1 Pirellulaceae bacterium
TGAAGCGGTAACGGGCGAGCAGTCGGCGGAGGCAGGCAAGGGAACCTCTGCGGCCCCGCGATTCTGGTTGCCCGCGGAACTCGCCGAATACCCGACGCACAACCCGGCGATCCAGGTGAGTTCGGAGCAGGACGCGTATGTGATCTTCACTTCGGGATCAACCGGCACCCCCAAGGGGGTTGTGGTGGCTCACCAGCCCGTGATCAACCTGATCGAGTGGGTGAATCGCACGTTCGAGGTGGGGCCGGCGGATCGACTGCTATTCGTGACGTCATTGAGCTTCGACCTCTCGGTCTACGACATCTTCGGCATGCTGGCCGCGGGCGGTTCGATCCGGGTCGCCCCCAGCGAGGTCGTCCGCAATCCCGAGTCGCTCTGGAACGTCTTGAGCAGCGAGCCCATCACGTTCTGGGATTCCGCTCCCCCGACGCTGCAGCAACTGGTACCCTGGCTGTCCGAATCGGGCGGCCTGCAGTCGTCCAGCTTGCGGCTGGTGTTCCTCAGCGGGGACTGGATCCCCGTTTCGCTGCCCGATGCGATCCGTCGCGTCTTTCCCCACGCGGAAGTCGTTTCACTGGGCGGGGCCACGGAGGCGACGGTCTGGTCGAACTACTACCGCATCGGCGCCGTGGAGCGATCGTGGAAAAGCATTCCCTATGGACGCCCCATCCAGAACGCGCGCTACTATATCCTCGATCCGCAGATGCAACCGTGTCCGGTGGGCGTCGCGGGCGAGCTGTACATCGGAGGCGACTGTCTGGCTCGAGGCTACACCGATCCGGTGCGCACCGCCCAGGCCTTCGTGCAGGTGTCGCTGGCGGGCGAGACCATGCGACTGTATCGCACTGGAGACCTGGCGCGGTTCCAACCCGATGGCGTCATGGAACTGATTGGCCGCGTTGACTTCCAGGTCAAGATCCGCGGCTTCCGGGTGGAACTCGGCGAAATCGAACATGTGATCCTGCAGCAGTCGGGAGTGCGCGAAGCCCTGGCCGTCGCCGTCGGCGACTCCTCGCTCGACAAACGCATTGTCGCTTACGTCGTGCCTTCCGAAGCCACGCTTTCCGTGCAGGCCCTGCGTACCAACCTGCGCAAACGACTGCCTGGCTACATGGTGCCGTCCGCGTTCGTCGTACTCGAAAAGATGCCGCTGAACAACAGCGGCAAGGTGGATCGCAACGCCCTGCCCGCCCCCGCTCCGCAAGCTCACGCGTCCAACCATGCCTATGTCGCGCCACGCACCGGCTTGGAACTCGAACTGACTCGCGTCTGGGAGCGACTGCTCGATATCCAGCCGATCGGAGTGACAGATAACTTCTTCGACCTGGGCGGTCACTCCCTGCTGGCCATCCGACTGCAGCATACGCTCGAAGGCTACCTCCGACGTTCCATCCCGCTGGCCACCGTCCTGCAGTCGCCCACCATCGAGCAGCTGGCCAGCTCGCTGGAGAAGACCGACTGCCAGACAACCCACCGGTCACTCGCCATCATCCAGCCCGGGGCGAATCGCGCGCCGCTGTTCTGCCTGCATGTGCTGGGACGCGGCCTGGAATTCTTCCGCCCGTTGATCAATCATGTCGACCACGACCTGCCCATTTACGGACTGTCGACCGAGTTCCTGCTCCCCGAGGAAGCCCCCAAGCATGAAGTCCCTAGCCTCGCGAACTTCTACGCGCAGGAGATCAAAGCCATCCAGCCGCAAGGGCCCTACTTCCTCGCCGGGCTGTCCTTCGGCGGCATCGTGGCCTACGAAGTCGCGCAGATCCTGCGAGGCCAGGGAGAGACCGTCGCGATGCTGGCGATGCTGGATACCGCGCACCCGATGGCCGCTCGCGAACTCGAACAAGCGCGAGGACGCGACCAGATCCTGCCAGGGATCGTGGGCGATGAAGTCCGCCAACTCGGCAAGAAACTCCGGCAGCGAATCAAGGCGTTCCAGAACCAATGGACCTATCGCCTGCACACACTCGAGTGCCGCTGGAAGCAGCTTCGGGGACTTGAACTGGAACCCGACCAGGTAGACTTCCTGCAGAGGCGGGCCAATCAGTCTGCGGCCCGAAGGTATCGGCCGCGCGACTACCAGGGGCCCGTAACCCTATTCAAGGCCACCGATGTCCCCCGGCAGGAAGTCTCGAAAGAGACCGGCTGGCGCGAAGTGGCCATCGGAGGCATGGAGGTGGTGGAGGTCCCCGGCGGCCACCTGACCATGATGCAGGAACCGTGCATCCAAGTCCTCGGACAACGGCTCATGGAAACCCTGAAGAAGGCGGAGCAGAATCCGCAGCGAACGGCCGCAGGCATGTCGACCACCGCGTCGCGAACCCCGTCCTTGATTCGTCGCCGCCCCGCCCCAACGCCCGCCACCCTTAGCGGCCCCCCGACGTCGCCGACTTCCGCTCCGACAAAAAACGCCTTGGTCACCGCGGCCGCTCGATCGAGCCGGCCGCCCACATCACCGACGTCTCCTACCCCCGCATCCAACACCGGCCAGCCAGTCGCCGCCCGACGCGCATGGATCAAGAATCCCTCGTTCTGCCGCAAGGCGTGAGGGTTTCGCCGGCAGGTCCACGGGTTGCCGGACGCGCAAAGCAAACGGCCGGCCTCCTGATGGAAGCCGGCCGCTGCTGTAGGATCCCGCATGGTGGTTGCCGCCGTGTGCATGCCCCAGGCACGAGACGGCGGAGCGAACGACGTTAGTCGAGGAAGCCCACCAGTTCCTGGCTGCGGCTGGGCTGCTGCAGCTTGCGAACGGCCTTGGCTTCGATCTGACGAATGCGTTCGCGGGTCACCTTGAAGATGTGGCCCACCTCTTCCAACGTGTAGCTGTAACCGTCTCCCAGACCATAACGCAGCTTGATGATCTCCCGCTCGCGGTAGCTGAGCGTCTTGAGCACCTTGTTGATGCGGCCTCGGAGCATTTCCTGGGAGGCACCGGTGGCGGGGCTTTCCGCTCCTCCATCGGGCAACAGGTCGCCAAAGTGACTGTCCTCGCTGTTGCCAACCGGTCGGTCGAGGCTGATCGGATAGCGACTCATCGCCAGCACGCGACGAGCTTCCTCCACCGTCGTATTCGAACGGCGAGCGGTCTCCTCGATCGTCGGCTCGCGCCCCAACTCCTGCAGCAACTGTCGTGAGACGTTCCGGACCCGGGACATGGTTTCCACCATATGCACCGGAATGCGGATCGTGCGGCTCTGGTCGGCCACCGCTCGCGTGATGGCCTGACGAATCCACCAAGTGGCGTACGTGCAGAACTTGAACCCGCGTCGGTACTCGAACTTGTCCACCGCCCGCATCAGGCCCGCGTTCCCCTCCTGAATCAGGTCCAGGAAACTCAAGCCGCGGTTCCGATACTTCTTGGCGATCGACACCACCAGCCGCAGGTTGCCCTCCGACAGTTCACGCTTCGCCTGCTGGTACAGCGCATACTCTTCCTTCAGGAAACGCACCCGACGACGCAAGCTCGTCGGCGACTCCTGCGTGGCGGTCAACAGGCTGCGGTATTCCTTGAGCCACGGAGCCCGCTCTTCAGCCGGCCCCTTGCCCTTCTTGTGGTCGGCGATCTTGAAGAACAGGTCGTCGATCCGGCGGCTGAAGTCCTCCAGCGTACGGATCAACGGCTCGATCCGCTGCGTGCGCAGACCCAACTCCTCGACCAGACGCACAGCTCGGCGTCGCCCGCGTCCGAGTCGCATCCAGGCTTGGCGTCGCTTTGTCTTGGACTGCTTCTTGTTGAGCGCGATCAAATAGTCGCGGCGGTTCCGCTCCAGAACCACCTCCAGCGTCCGCAGGTTGTGCGGCAACCGTCCCAGGATCTGGTCCTTCTCCAGCCGGTCGGTCACCGAGACCTGCACCGTCCGGTCGAACGGCAGTTCGCCGTTGTGCACTCGCTTCAACACCTTGAAGGCCGACTGGATCACATAGTTGCATTCCAGCAGCTTCGCGCGGAAACGCTGCCGAGTCCGCTCGATCCGCTTCGCCAGGTCGATCTCCTGCTTGCGGGTCAAGAGCGGAATCTCGCCCATCTGCGTCAGGTACATCCGCACCGGATCGTCCGACCAGGACTCCGCGTCCAATGCCTCGTCCACCAGATCGGTCGCCGATAGGTCGCCGGCATCTTCGCCATCCGAATCGCTGATATCGGGAAGCAGATCGGCGTCGTCGTCGTCGTCGGGCACGACGTCCACGGCACCGGCATCAAATGCATCCCCATTCACGGATCGCGCGTCGTCCTCGAAGTCCTCGATCAACGTGTACAAATCCCAACTCCTTCGCAAATCGGATGTCGCCTCTTCTTAATAGAGACGTACATCCCCGTGCTCTCGATTTCCGACAGATATGCGGCTGCCCATATCGTCGCTGCCAACCAACCAGCCGCCTTCAGGAACCCAGGTGAGCAATCGAATTCCGCAGATGCCGAAAGTCTACCACCCAATTGCCGCACATCTTTCCGCCCAAACCATTTGGAAAAATATTGCGATCACGGCAACTCGCCGGCCCTCCGAGAGTTTGCGCACAACGAACAACTCCCCCCATACGCCGCGCGCAATCCCTCGACACACGCGGTTCGATGTGGGGACTCGGTGCGCAGAACGTCTCTGCGAAAGACCGACAACTCGCATCACCCATCGCAGACTGGTCGCCTCAAGACTGGTCGCCTCAAAGCAGCTCCCGCCCACATGGCCGCGAGGATGTTTTCCAACTAGACCTTCGCCACCCTTTTTCCGCAAACCACCCAGGCTATTCCTTCTTCACTTGAACTCGGTACCACCAATCGGATCAGAAGAATGGTGTCCATCGGTGCACGGGACCCATGTAGGCAAACAGCCCTCCGCGGATACAAACGAGCTCAGTTCACGCCCCAATTCTAATCATGAAGAATGCGGGGTCTAGAGGCAAAGAGTCCGCGAATTGTCAACGCCCAAGGTTTTTTTTCCAGGGCTGTCCGCGACCGCTTCGAGTACGCTGGAGGGTGGTCCTGCGCAGCGCCAAGAAGAATTATCCACTTGGGCAATCTTCTTGAACCCTGAGGGTTGCGCCGGACCACTCGAGGTTCAAAGGCTTGAACGCGCAAGTCACCCTAAGACGCTGCCGTCCCCCGCATCGCACCTCAGCCGTCAGGAACTCGCCACGAGGATCCACGTGAGGACACGAGGCCCGAGGCTGCGGACTCCCAGTTCGGTCACCGATCAGGGCCCCACGTGCGTTCGAGTGCCGCTGGCCGCGATCGACCGTGCGTCAGAACTACCGGTGAAACACAAAACAAAGGGGCTCCCGACGTATTAACGCCGGCCAGCTGCGCGGTTAAAACTCGCAGTAGTGAGAGCCCGCAGCGACTTTTCTCCCACGCGACCGTTCCTGGGGTTGCGTCCCGGAGGCATTTCGCGTCTTCGGAAGCTCCTTGGACGCCCACCGTGCCACCCTATCGCATCGAGCCTTCATGACCGACGCCACTCGACGCAAACTACCCTGCCCAAAATGTTCCACCATCCTGCCCGTCTCTACCATGCAGGCCGGTGAGGCGATTGCCTGTGGCTGTGGAGCGACCGTTCAGGTTCCGACCTTGCGCGAACTTCGGCAGCTGGACACACTGGAACCGGCTGCCGCAAAGTCCTCCGCGAAACGTCCCGCCTGGACGGCGGCCCAAGGTTACCTGTTCGTCGCCGGCTGCCTCTTGCTGCTGGCAGCTGCTGTGGCCCACTCCCGCCTAGCACCGCGTCGGACGGCTCTCGATATCCGCCAGCCCGCATTCCAGGAGTTGCAGGTGGACCTGCAGAAGGTGAAGCCGTCGGAGGCCTGGGACATCTGGCTGTTCTTCCGCGAGCAGAAGCTGGAGTTCCGGCCGACGCCCAAGTTCCTCAAGAATCGAGCGGAACACCGGGGCCTCTCGCTGCAGCTCTACGCCGCTTGGGCCGCGGGGGCTCTGGGACTGGCCTTGGCCGCCAGTTCGCTCTTGATCCGCCGCCGTTAGCCCTCCATACGTCCGGTCAGGCCAACCAGACCTTGCTGGGCTGCCCCGGCTCGTCGCGTACCAAGCGCGGCACGGCATACCCGGGAAGCCGCGTCCGCAGTCCCTCGACCAACCGCAGGGCTTCCTCGTCCGGCACTTCGAAGTGCCAGGCTCCCGCGACGCGATCCAACTGGTGGAGGTAGTAGGGCACGACACCGGCCGCCAGCAGCCGCTCGCTCAGGTCCGCCAGGGTGTCCAGGGAGTCGTTCACGCCCCGCAGCAGCACCGACTGGTTCAGCAGCAGGCAGCCTGCGGCGCGCATTCGATCCAGGGCTTGCACCACCGACGCGTCGATCTCGCGCGGATGATTGACGTGTACGACGACCACCACCGGCTGTCGCAGCATCGCCAGCTGCCCCAGCCATCGCTCGTCGATCCGCTGTGGGATCACCACCGGCCAGCGGGTGTGGATGCGTACGCGACGCAGGTGCGGCATCGCGGCCAGGTGCTCTACCAGTTCCTGCCAGGCCTCCTCGCGCAGCGACAGTGGATCGCCGCCACTGAGAATAATCTCACCGATCGAGCGATCGGCGGCGAGTTCCGTCAGCGCGGGACGCCATTGTTCCAGCGAGTGCGGCACCTCGGCATACGGAAAATGGCGGCGGAAGCAGTAACGGCAGTGGATGGCGCACGCGCCGGTGAGCACCAGCAACGCCCGCCCCGCGTACTTCTGGATCACGCCCGGCCGTCGCTCGGCCTCCCCATCGCCGACCGGATCGAGCAGGAAACCGGGACGCTCCTCGGTCTCCTCGGGACTGGGCCAGACCTGCAGCAGCAGCGGATCGCTCGGATCGCCAGGCCGGATGCGAGACACATAGGGCGCCGGAGCGAACAGACGAAACGCGCCCATCGACGCCTCCGCCGCGACCACCGTCGCCTCGGGCAACGCCAACTGCTCCCCCAGCGATCGCGGCTCCCGATACGCCAGGCGGAGCAGCTCCTGCCAGCGCAGCGGGCCCCCGGTCGCTCCCGAGTTCCGCATGTCCTCGACGGTCGTTCCCGCAGCCGATTCCAAGTCCAACCTCCACCCTTCCGCCGGATCCGCAAACGAGTGGCTCGCGGTTCGCACCCCCGGGCGAGTCCTCGGGAGTTCAGGCCCGGCCACGAAAGGCCGCTCGCCGTCACCGCTCATTGTGCCGCTCCCGCACCGCAACTGCCATTCCCCGTGCCTCGATTCAGCCCGCCAGACACCTCCCGCCCGAAACACCCGGCGCCGTCTCGGGGGACACCCGCGAAGTTCCCCCGGGCGACCGGGACGGTGGAGCCGTCTTTGTGATTCCCTGCCAAGTTGCTACCATGGGCCGCTTGTCGGAACGCCATCCCCCTGCCCCGGGCTCGACCTGCCCCTGACGCCTTGGGCTCCAACGCCCTGGGATTCAGGCGTCTGGACCGAAGCATCCGGTTCAGGCACCCCGATCCCGGCTGGCCCGCTCCCGGTACGCCCGGTCCTTCGAGGCCACACGTCCGCTGGGCAGCCTTCGCAGGACAGGCCAGCCTTCACCGGAAAGGCTCGCTGGGGATGCGCGACCATCCCGCGAACTTCACCTCACCAGTCAGCACGGAAAACAGCAGTGGGTACTTACAATACGAGCGATTTTCGGAAGGGTCTGAAGGTTCAGATCGACGGCGATCCGTACATCATGATTGAATGCAACTTCGTGAAGCCCGGCAAGGGCAACGCGTTGTACAAATGCCGCATGCGGAACCTGCTCCGCAACACGGTGCTGGACCGGACCTACAAGGGCGGTGACACGCTGGAATCGGCCGACATCAACGAAATCTCGGCCCAGTTCCTCTACCGCCAGCAGGATATGTTCTTCTTCATGGACAGCGAGACGTTCGACCAGTTCGAACTGACGATGGAGCAGGTCGGCGACGGTTGGAAGTTCTTCAAGGAGGGCATGGTCTGCTCCATGCTGCTCTTCAACGAGAACCCGATCGGCGTCACGCCCCCGAACCACGTCGTGCTCCGCGTCGAGTACTGCGAACCGGGCGCGAAGGGCAACACGGCCACGAACGTCACGAAAATCGTGAAGCTTGAAACCGGAGCGGAGATCAGCGCCCCGTCCTTCATCAACCAGGGCGAGTCGATCCGGGTCGATACGCGGACGGCGGAATATATCGAACGCGTCAAGGAGTAACGGGGACCCGACAGGGCCTGCCCACGAGGCGTCCGGTCGCGCATGCGGTAGTTCATCGACGTACCGCGCCGCACCGGATGCCCAGCCTCCCCATGCGGCCCTGGGTGCTGGCCTTCGTAACCGGGCTGGCCTTTCGCGACCGGTCCGGGACCGTGTCGCGCCCGTCAAGATCCTTCGGGGCCCCGAACCATGCCGAGCGGTCGTTGATCGGCCGGCGTCGCCGCGAGGCGTCTTGTGAACGACTTCCTGCCAACGGCATCGCTTGAGAATCTCCGTCGCCGCGCCCAGTTGCTGGAGCGTCTGCGGCGTTTCTTCCACGAGCGCCACTTCTGGGAGGTCGAGACGCCGGTGCTCTCGCACGATACGGTGGTCGATCGGTTTCTCGACCCGATGGCAGTCCCCGACCCTCGCCACGCTGCCACCAGCCCACCCGCCAGCGGTTTTCCTCCACGGCCGCTCTGGCTGCAGACCTCGCCGGAATTCGGCATGAAGCGACTGCTGGCCGCCGGGGCGGACGCGATCTTCCAGGTGACGCGTGCCTTCCGATGCGACGAGATTGGGCCGCTGCACAACCCGGAATTCACCATGGTGGAGTGGTATCGCGTCGGCGACACGCTTGCCGAGGGCATGCAGCTGCTCGCCGAACTCTGCGAAGCGCTGCTGTCCTGCGGGCCGCCCGAATCCATCACCTACCGCGACGCCTTCCTGCGTCACCTGCGGATCGACCCGCTCACCGCGTCGCTGGACGCCCTGCGGCAGGCGGCCGAGGACGCGGCAGTGATCGCGCCCGAAAGCCTGTACGCCGCCAGCCTCCAAGCGACCGACCTGCCCACGCGCGAGGGGCTGCGCGACGAATGGCTCCACCTGCTGCTGGCGGAGCGTGTGCAGCCGCACTTGGGGCGTGAGCGTCCGGCGATCCTCTACCACTACCCCGCTCGCCAGGCCGCTCTCGCGCGCGTCGTCGCCGCTCCGGATCCCGTTGCCGAACGCTTTGAGCTCTACGTGCACGGCATGGAACTGGCGAACGGCTACCACGAACTGCTGGACGCCGACCAGCTGGCGGACCGCCAGCGCGCCGCCAACGCCGATCGGCTCCGCGATGGCAAGCCGACGCTCCCCGAAGACAACCGCCTGCTGGCCGCCATGCGCCAAGGCCTTCCCCCCTGCGCCGGCGTCGCCCTCGGCTTCGACCGCCTCGCCATGGTCGCCCTGGGAGCAACCCACATCGAGCAGGTGATCGCGTTCCCGTTCCCGCGCGCATGAAGCACGCGCATCCCCGCGTTCAGCTCCGCCGCGCGTAGTCTCGAAAGCTGTACGCGTACGCATGGCGTTCGTCGGCTTCGTGGCGTTCGTCGTGGCGCAGCTCCCAGTCCTGCCAGTCCAGGGACGGAAAATAGACATCGCCCTCGACGGCCGCATGCACCTGGGTCCAGTGCAGGCAGTCAGCGAACGGCAGTGCGGCGGCGAAGACCTGGCGGCCACCGATCACGAACAGGTCGCGGTCCGCGGGTGCCGCCCGGCAGGCTTCCTCCCAGGAATGCGCGACGAGGCAACCCTCGTACTGCCGCGTCAGGTCGCCCGTGATCACGATCGACGTGCGGCCGGGCAGCGGACGGCCAATCGACTCGTACGTCAACCGCCCCATGACCAGCGTGTGTCCCATCGTCAACTGCTTGAAGCGGCGCAGGTCGGCCGGCAGATGCCAGGGCAGCTGGCCCCGCGCGCCGATGACTCCGTTCTCCGCCACCGCCACGATCAATGCTATCCGCGACGCCATCGTTGCCCCTTCCTCGCACTCTCCCCCGCGACGGCCCCGTACGCTTCCACCCGCGCCTCACACGGCGACCGGCGCCGCGATGTGCGGATGCGGATCGTAGCCTTCCAGCTCGAAATCCTCGAAGCGAAAGTCGAAGATCGAATCCACCGGGCGCGCGATTCGCAATCGTGGCAGCGGGCGAAGGTCGCGAGTCATCTGCAGCCGCGCCTGCTCCAGATGATTCCGGTACAGATGGGCGTCGCCCAGCGTATGAATGAACTCGTACGCTTCCAACCCCGTGACGTGCGCCATCATGTGCGTCAGCAGCGCGTACGAGGCGATATTGAAAGGCACTCCCAGGAAGACATCGGCGCTGCGCTGGTACATCTGGCACGAGAGCCGGCCATCGGCGACATAGAACTGGAAGAGCAGATGGCAGGGCGGCAGCGCCATCCGGGGCACGTCGGCGACGTTCCAGGCGCTGACAATCATGCGGCGTGAGTCGGGATTGTGGCGGATCTGGTCGACCACCTGCTGGATCTGGTCTACCGGCTGCCCCTCCGCGCCCGTCCAGTGCCGCCACTGATACCCGTAGACCGGCCCCAGTTCGCCCTCGGCGTCCGCCCACTCGTCCCAGATCGTGACGCGATGGTCGCGCAGGTACTGGACGTTCGTGCTGCCGCTGAGGAACCACAGCAGCTCGTGGATGATCGAACGCAGATGCAGCTTCTTGGTGGTCAGCAACGGGAAGCCCTGCCGCAGCGGGAACCGCATCTGGTATCCAAAGGTGCTCAACGTCCCCGTGCCGGTCCGGTCCTCTTTCGACACCCCCTCCTCGAGGATGTGCCGCAGCAGATCATGGTACTGACGCATCGCCGGCAGCCTCTCCTGGTTCCTCCGCCCCCCACGCGCGCACGCGCGTTCCGCCCGCGCCAGTCTACTCCAAGCGGTTGCCCTTCACCACCACGGCCCCCGCGTGGCGCCTGTCCGGCGGGATCAGCGAGCCATCGCGCCGAGCACGCCAGCGACGATTCCCCGCATCCGAGTTTCGGTCGAT
>JBIIEC010000176.1:0-10957 GCA_044238045.1 Pirellulaceae bacterium
CACCTGCAGGTCCTGCAGGCGACGGAGCTGCTTGAGCAGGTCGGCGATCTCTTCGTGGACTTCCAGCGGAGCGCTCACCACCAGGCTGAGGTTCGTCTGGAACTCGGTGATCGAGTTCTCACCGCCGGAGTCGACCCACGAGTCGGGTTCGATCGTGGAGGTAATCAGGTCGATCAGCGAGTCGAAGTCGGCCTGGGCTCCACCACCCATGCCGCCCGGGCCCATGCCCAGCGGTTGGGGAGCAGCGCCCATGCCGGTGGGCGACATGTCGGAAGCGGCCATCTGGGCCAGCGTCGGACCGGACATCTGGGCGTTCTGCTGGTTGTTCGCCAGCACCGTCAGTGGCACTTGGTTGTAACCACCGCCCATGCCACCCTGGCCCTGGGCGTTGTACGCCTCGCGAATCGCACTCGGCAGGCCCATGTTGTAGGACGGCACGAAGTTCGGAATCGGAATCACCAAGTCAGCGACGTTGTAAGACAAGGTTTCCTTCTGCGTCAGGCGAATCGTCGGGCTGGTCACCTTGAGCACCTCGTCCTGCACCAGGTAGGTCAGGCCGAACTGCTCCAGGATCAGGTTCAACGCACTCTTCAACTGCACGGGTTCGTTCAGGTGGATCGTCACCTGCATGTCGCTCGTGCCGCCTTCCGCGGCGAGTCCCTGGGGATCGAGATAGATGCTGATGCCGGCCAAGTTACCGAGTTGCACGAGCACGTCACCAAGCGGCTGGTCGGTGAAGCTGACTTCCACTTCCTTGCGGAGCGCCCGCTGGATCGCCATCTCCTTCTCGGTCATCTGGCGTTCACCCTGCTGCAACGTCTTGCGGCGACGGTCCGTCAGGTCGCTCCAGAACTTCGGGTTGCCCTGGTCCGGGAACTCGATCGAGTTCCGGTCGTCGTAGGGAATCCCCGATTCCAGTACGCTCGACAGGCTGCCTTCGACGCCCAGCTGCGAGCGTTCCCGCAGCGACATCTCGACCAGCAGTCGTTCCGCGAAACGACTCTTCCAGATCATCGACTCGACCGTCTCGTTGTCCGGATCGAGTTCACGGGCCTTCTTGGCGAGGACGACGGCTTCCGAGAAGCGTTCCTGGTCCATCAAGCTGTTGAACTCGTCGACCATCTTGCCGAGTTCGGCGTCGACGGTCGCCTCGTGTCGACGACGGCGATCCACTTCCTCGACGACCGCCCGATTGGCTTCATCCAGTTCGATGCGACCGCGGTTCTGGTCGATATACTTGCCGGCCGCGTCCAAGCTGCGATCCACGCGACGCGCCAGCTGGCGGCGTGCCTCGTCGGGAATCTCCGCTTCCTGGATGCGGGCCTTGAGCTTGTTGAGCGATTCCCAGGTCTGCTTGGGGCTCTCCTGCAGCTGACGGTCGAGGGCCGCCTGCTCGCGACTGATCTCCGCCGTGAACCGCTTCACCGCCTCCTGTTCCGCCACGGACATGGCAGGCGCGGGGAGTTCCTCGGAGCTGCCTTGGGAGGCGCGGAGCATCTGCAGGTTATCCTGCAGGCGTTGGCGGGTTTCGGGGTCGAGCGACTGTTCCTGCTTCCAGGCGGCGGTGAACAGTTCGCGCGCCGTCTTGAAGTCGCGTTCCTTGACGGCCGCTTCGCCACGCTTGATCAGGTCGTTCACATTGTCGGCGCCGCCGGACGAGGCACCCTCGGCGTTCTCGGCGGGCTTGCCCGCGTCGCGCGGCTTCGAGTCGTTCGGCTTCGCGTCGCTCGGTCGCGTGGCGGGCGGCAGCGGCTGGGGCGTGGCAGCGGCGGGTTCGGAATCGACGAACGGATCGCCCAGGGCGTTGCCGCCCGCTTCCTGGCCGTTCGGAACTTCTTCCGTGGCGGCAGCCAGCTGGACCGCGCCCAACTGGACGTCGCCCGGCTGCAGGCCCGCCTGACGGACGCCACCCGAGCTGTCCGCTTGTGCGGCGATCGGAGCGGCTCCGTTTTGGCGTTTGGCCCGGTCGATCTGAAGCAGCAGCATCCAGGGACGCGTTTCCCCGGCGGCGAAGGCCGAATCGGGAACGCCCAGGCTGCGAGCTTGGTTGGCCAGCTGTTCGGCTCGAGCCACATCGCCGCGATTCAAGGCGGCTTGGGCTCCGGCCATCAACTGCATTGTCTGGGCCTTGCGTGCGGCGGTGTCGGCGTCACTCGTTCCGCCCGCGGCCGGAGTGGCCGCCAGCGGCTGGGCCGCCTGCCCCTCCTGGTCCGGGAAGCTCGACGGGCCGCTCGGTACCGCGTCCGCGGACGGCTTCGTCAGCTCGGCCGCGATCGACGGGTCGAGCTTCGCCAGATCCCTCCGCAGCTTCGCAGGGCTGTCCGAGAAGCGACTGACCAAGCCCTCGTACCGAACGCCCATCTTCTCGATGCGTTCGAGGCACTCCTTGGCCTGGCCGATGTCGTTGGCCTTCATCGCCTCACGAGCTTGGCGAAGGAGCTCATCCGCCTCACGCCGGCTTCCCGACGAGGACGTCTGGCTCACCACTGCCACGCTGGTGTGGATGCCGTGAGACCAATGAATGATCTGGGCGTCCGCGCAGGCGGTGGTCAACAACCAGCCACTCAGGACTCCGCAACTCCATCGTTTCGCGTTCATCTTCAACGCGACGCTCCTTAATCGAATGAATCCGTTCATGAAACCCTGGTGGCCAACGTCGCCCAGATTGTCTCACCCCACCGTCCCGTAAACGGCGCGGTGAGTCATTCTGGATTCTGTCTGTCGCTCGCTTTTGCGTCGTGCTTCCACCGGTTCAGACCGCATCCGTGCGGTCCGGCCGCCAAGCAGGGCGTTAAGTAATGGCTGCGAAAAAACGGGTCAAGGGCAAAACCCAAGAAATTTATTTGCACGCCGCCATGTCCCGCACGCTCCTGTTTGCCCACAGGCATTCGCTAGCAGCGGTCTCGGCTGGCCAACTTCGGCGCCGAGGCTCCGCGTATCCTGTGTGCACGTGGGGTCTGTACCTGAAAACAGCCACCCGCGACAAGATCAATTCGCGAAGCAGGAAGGGGAGCGGCGGGAGCATTGGACCCGCAAAGCCCTGGAAACGAGCGAAGAAAACGAGCGAGAGAGGGCGATCCGTTTGCAGTCCCAAGCAGAACGGAGCGGGCGAAACTCGGCCGGTGGCTGAGTGGCGGAGGCTGCCGGCC
Organism: Pirellulaceae bacterium; assembly: GCA_044238045.1. GTDB lineage: Bacteria > Planctomycetota > Planctomycetia > Pirellulales > Pirellulaceae > CAZUJM01. The sequence goes on from JBIIEC010000176.1 coordinate 3,150, forward strand.
ATGCGGCGGCGGGTCCCCGGCGTGGGTGGCACGAGGGGCCGTTTCCGCCAGGACCGCTGGGCGTCTAGCGTTCTTCCGCGCCTTCCCGGCCACCGTTTTCACCATTGCGGCCGCCATTTTCGCCATTGCGTCCACCACCGCGGCGCGGTCGCGCGCCGGGTCGACGCGGCCGTCCGGTACCTTCCCCGCGACGATCGCCTTCCTCGCCCTCCATGCGTTCCTCTCCGGTCCCCTCGCGGCCCTCCAGTTCCTCCGGTGGAGGCACGACGTTCCGCTGCAGCAGGGTTTCATCCTGCGTTTCGGAGCGGAATTCGAGGCGGCCGTCGGAGCCCATGACGAGCAGGAAGCCGGGACCGGTGAGGCCTTTGGCATCCAGCGGCTGGCCGCCCGCGATGTCGGCGATCAGCATGTCGGTGGCGTAGGTGTAGTCGAACTTCCGCAGCTTGTTGACGGTCGGATCGATCGCTTCCGCTTCCGCCTTCTTGCCGTTCAACACGGCGCCGCGGCGCACGGTGGTTTCAATCGGAACGTCATACGGACCATCCGGCTTCCAGGTGAGGGCCAGGACCTGCGCCGTCGGTTCGTCGCTGGCCTTGGATTCGACGCGCACGCGGCCATCACGGACGGCCACGGTCCGCGGCTGGGCGACCACCCCGGCCAGTACCTGCCCGCCCTGGCTGACAGAGATGGCAGGAGACGCTTCGCTCCATTCCGAAACGCGGAACTGTTCGGTCGCCTGGTTGCGACGCACGACGACTTCCGTTTCCAGCGAGGAGTTCGGCGGCCGGACACCTTCGAGCGGATTGTTCGGGTCTTCCAGCATCGTGCGGACGCGATACTTGTAGGTCTTGCCGGGTTCGACGGTGAAGTCGAAGTAGCGGAGCAGGGCGAAGTCGTTTTCGATCAGCGGCCGTGCCTGCTCGGAAGTCACTTCGGCGTCGCCTTCGGTCGTACCGCGTTCGCCGCGGCGTTCTCCGCCGTTGCTGCCCGAGAAAAATCCGGTGGCGTCGCCCGCTCCTTCCACGGCACTGGGCTCGCCCTCGCCCCGTCTTCCTTCGCTGCGTCCGCCTTCGCTGCGTCCGCCTTCGCCGCGCGACTCATACGCGCCCCCTTCGCCGCCAACGACGATCGGTACCTTGGAGTGCGTGGCGAACTGATCGACGGAGCGACGGAACAGGGGCGGCAGGGCCATGGTGAGGTTGGCGCCGTTCAGCAGATACGCGCGGTCGGCCATCTCCTCCGTCCGGCTCTCCCACTTCGCCGGTTCCTTGAACAGGCCCGCCTCCGTGTCAATGGTGACCCAGGGTCCCGGCTGTCCATTCGGTCCCACTTCGGCCCGCTCCACCTGCAGGCCGCCATAGTTCGGGATGTCGCGCTCGATGTTGTAACCCACGGCATCCTTGAACGCCGCTTCGTAGGCGGCGAACTGCGCCTTGTACGGCACCAGTCCGGTGATGACCACGAAGAAGCGACCCTCGTACCGACCGGAACCGCTGGCAAACGAGCCGCGTTCGCCGGACGACTGCACCATCGATTCGGGAATTGGTCGCGTATCCGGTGAACTGCGTTCCAGCGTGGCCGAGATACCCGTCGCGCCGGCGGGAGCCTTGATGGCCACCGCACCGTAACCCGACTTCACCTCCAGCTCGTACGGAGCCAGCAGCGCGGGATCGGTGCGTCGACGTCGACGCTCAAGCATCGGCAGGTGCAGCGGTCGCGACATCTCGTAGGACGCCAAGTCCACCGGAATCACGTCCTGGTTGGCCTGTTCGTCGAAGTTATCCGCATCGGCGTAACGCTTCTTCTTCTCGTCGGCCCACGTCGACGCCGCCACGACGCTGTTGGCCGTATTGATCGCCGTCCGCACCGTATCCGGCGACTCCTTCATGCCCTCCGCGCGGAAACCGCGAAAGAGCAGCAGGGCCGAGAGCAGCGCAACGAGGCCCAGCACCAGCTTCTCGACATGCTCGGTGAAAAACTTCTTCACCGACGCCATCGGGTCGCCACCGCCGCCCTTGCGTTTGGCCTTCTTGGCCGCCGGCGCCTTCTCGGCCGCCTTGTCCGCCACGGGCTTCTTGGCCTTGTCTTTATCCTTGCCGGCTGCTGGTTTCATCGCCTCTACTCCCGGTTACGGGATCCTGTTCCAGTTGGCTCTTCCCAAGGGCTCGCTGCGGTTCCGCGTGCTGACTTTCGGTACCGTCTTTCGGTGCTGACTTTCGTTTTCCGAGATGACACAGTTGCTTTTCCGGCAACCTGTCCTCCCACCGGTCGTTCAGGTGCGCTCACCTGCCGCGACCTAGTTCACCCTTTCGCCGGTTGTCGCGTATCCGCGGCGAAACGCTCGCCGCGCGGACATCACGCCGCCGGCTCCCCCGACTCGGCCGCCGGAGCAACCTCGCCGTTGAGCAAGCCTTCGTTCACGGGGTTGAATATATAGATAATCCCAAACAGCTCCACCCAGCGATCGAACGACTGATAGTCGGTCAGCGTGCGAACGCGGGAGGCCTGTCCGCCCAGCAGTCCGCCGGGCCCTTCTGCTCGGGAGACCATGCCGCCAAAGGCGCCGACTCCGGTATCGGTCGGGTTGAACCGCAGCTGGCGGACTTCAAACGTCAGGGGCGCGTTAGCCGCCTCCACCAGCAGCTTGTTGATGCGACGCTGGTCGATGAGCACCATGAGCCGCACGGGAATGCGTTTGGCGACCGCCGCGTTCGCTTTGAGCGTTTCCAGGTCGGCGATCGGTTCGTACTTTTCGTCGTAGTACCGCATCTTGACGATCTGTTCGACGGGATCGACCGGGGCGGTCTGGAGCGCCGCGTCGCCGGAGGCGGGCGGCGGCTCACCGCCCCCCAAGTCGCCGGACACGGCCGCGTCACCGGAGGCCTCGGCACCGGCACCACCTTCCCCGCCCTCGCCCCCTTCACCGGCCAGCGGGGCGGGTCGGATGACGCGGAAGCCCACGGCACTCGGCGGCGGCACTTCCTTGCCAATCTTGATGTAACGAATCTCCTTCACCGACGCCTGCGAACGCGTCATCGCGTCCCCATTCGTCTTCTTGATCATGTCGACCAAGCTCTCCAGCACCCACAGGTCTTCTTGCGCGTAGAGGATCTCGCGGGTCGTGGGCGGCACGTCTTCGTAAGGCAGCACCAGACGAGCTTCGAATTCGCCCTGGTTTTGCACAGCCCATGTCACCACCTGCGACTCATCCGCCTCCTCCAAGCCACCCGACCCTTCCGAGCTGCGGCCTTCGGACGAGCGGCCCTCAGACGAACGTCCCTCGGACGAACGCCCCTCGGAACGGAACCCTTCGCCGCCGAATGAGCCCGCCTGCCTGGTCGGCTCCCATCGCGCACCGATGAGGTTCGCCAGCCGCGGCAGTTCGGTCTTCACGAAGTCGACATACTGGCGCCGCTGGACGCCCAGCAGCACGTCATCCTGTGCCTTCGTCACCGACTCGATCGGCCGCATCGGCTCGACCGTCTGGCGGAAGCCTTCATCCAGCCCTTCGGGCCAGCGAAGCCGCTGCTTCTGGTTCTCCCACTTCGTCTGCCACGCCTTGCGAACATTCTCGCGGCGCTGGTCGATCAGCTGCTGCATGCCGTCCAGGTATTCCTGGTTTGGATGCGGCTGCACGCCCCCTACCGTGTTCATCGAGGCGATGTACCCCTGCACGGTCGACTGGTTCGCCTCGAACTCCTTCTGCAGCTTGCTGGTGGAGAGGAACCACCCGACGAAGCCGGCGATGAAGAGCAGCGGAGCGATCAGCCAGAAGTGCTGGCGCCGCACGAAACCCCAGATCTCTTTTGCCTTATCCATCGCTGTTAGCTCCCCGCCACCTGGTCGCCGGACTGGTCGACCTGTTTCTGTTGCTGTTCTTTCTGACGGCGTGCTTCCATGCGATCGCTGGCGCGGGTTTCGAGCCAGACGAACTGCACGGTGAATTCATAAGCGGTCATGGGGACAAGCGGAACGCCCAGTTCCTGTTCGCTGCCGGCGTTCCAGCCTCCCTCCGTTCGTGCCGGCGCACCAGCCGGCTGCTTCGTCGGATCGAAGTTCAGGTCGGGCACGCGTACGGAGACATCCCGGCGTTCGGCCACGATGATCGGGTAGAAGACGCCGACCTCCTTCATCGTGAACGTCACGGCGGGCTTGCCGGGACCGGCGGGCAGGTCGATCGTTCCATTTTCGAGTTTGTCGAGCAGCGTGAGCAGCACGTACTGGTCGTCGCGGTGGACGGCGTCCTGGTTGAAGAAGTGGAAGCCCTTGACCTGGACGACCCAACCGGGTTTGCTGAAGTCGACGCCGGCCAGATCCTCGCCGCCCGCTGCCTCGCCGCCCGCTGCCTCGCCTTCGGCCGCCGCCTCCGCTCCGCCTTCCGCCGCGGCCTCGCCGCCCGCATCTGCGGTGGCACCGCTGTCGGCCGCCTCGCCCTCGGCCGCCTCGCCTTCCGCTGCTTCACCGTCCCCGGCCGGTTTGGCCAGTGGAGCCTGTCCGCTGGCCAGACGCCGCTCCTGCTCCTTCACGAAGGCCAGGTTCTTCAAGAACGCGGCGTGCCGCGCCTTCACATCCTCGGTCACATAGTCCGCCAGCGACGGGAAGAACTCCGAGTCTACCGACTCGACATACAGTTCCGGCCGCTTCGGGAACGGCACCTTGCTGGCACCTGGCTTTTCGCTCTCCAACGCCGCGGGGAACGCGGCGTTGACGGCCTTGAACAGTTCCAGCACCAGGAACCGCGCGTCCGCGCCGCCCACAACTCCCTTGCCCAGCACCTTTGCCTCGTCGAACTGCGTCTTCAGCGTCCCGTCGTCGGCTACCAGCTTTTGGCTATCCGCCTGGACGCGTTGCACTTCCGACGCCACCGACGTGAAGTTATCCGGCAGCGACTTGCTCCAGCGGCCCCAGGCGAACAGATAGTTAAAGCCCAGTCCCAACAGGAACAGCGAGGCGGCCATCACGGCCCAAGGCTTTTTGCGGCGGATGAGCCGCGCGGTCAGCATTTCGCGGGGCACCAGGTTCGTACCCATGCGGCTCTTGCCCAGCCCTTGCAGGCACAGCCCGTAGCTGACGGCGAAGGACAGGATGTTGTCCTTGAACTTGGGCGCGGTCACCACCGGGCCCGTCAAGTTGCGGAACTCGAGCAGCTTCTTCATCGGCAGCTCGAGGTTCTTCTCCACGAACGACTGCAGGCCCGGCAGCAGCATCGCATTGCCCAGCACCACGCCCTCGGCGATCCGCGCGCGGCGGTCGATGCTGCGGAAGTAGCCCAGGCTGCGCTGCAGGTCCTGGACGAAGTCGTTGAACACGGGCCGCATCGCGGTGAAAATCGCCTTCGGATCGTCGACGGTCGGCACATCGCCGCCCGCCGACTTCTTGCCCTCCATCGCCTGCCGCGCGTTACGCTTCAGCTGCTCCGCACTGGCAAACGTCAGCTTCATCTCCTTCGTCAGCTGCTTGGTAAAGTGGTTGCCGCCGATCGGAATGCTGCGCTGCCAGATCTTGTAGCCGTTCGTCACGACCAGGTCCGTGGTGTCGGTGCCCATCGACACCACGGCCACCGACTTCGGCGGCTCCTCCGGGTTGTACTCCGAAGGGCTCGGCAGATCCTCGAGCACGCCGTGGGTGACGGCGTTGTAGATGGCGATCGGCGTCAACTGCACGACATCCAGTTCGATGCCCGCGTCGCGAAACGGCCGCAGCGCGCGGAACACCTGGTCCCGCTTCATGGCGAACAGGCCGACTTCGGTCTCCAGCGCGACTCCGTCCTCCTGCGTCCCGCCCTGCAACGCCTGGTAGTCCCAGATCACGTCGTCCAGCGAGAACGGGATCTGCTGCTTGGCCTCGTACTTGACGATGTCCGGGATCTTCTTCGCCTCGACCGGCGGCAGCTTGATGAATCGCGTCAAGCCGCTCTGCCCCGGCACCGAGATGGCCACCTTGGCGTCGCGGACCGAGTGATTCTCCAGGAACTGCTTCAGCGCGTCCCGCACGAGCTGCTCGGGGTTCGCATCCGGCTCCGTGAGCATCTTGGGGTATTCGATATAGTCGAAAGCATCGGCCACCATCGTCTTTCCATCGTCGGCCAGCGTGCACCGCAGCGCCTTGAGCGCACACTGTCCCAGGTCGATACCCCAGACGGGAGTCGATGAAGCCATAGCAAGTTTCCTCTTTCGATTCGAGCAAACCCCCGCGGAAAATCCGCGCGGACCGCGACGGCGGCCGGCCGCGCGTCCGTTGGATTCGGGAGCGTCGAAGAGATGAGCTGTCTGTTCCGGCGGGCCGCAGGCGCTGCGTAAACATAAGTTACCAGCCGCCCCTTGCCCCGCCCTTTCAGTTTATCGAGGCCACTTACCCATTGTCAAATTACAGCCCACCAACTTGAGCCCGCGCAACTCGTCTTGTCTCAAGCAGATAGTCCCTCACCGTTTCGGCCCCGCGGCGGCGTTCATCTGGTCGACGCGTGGATTCTGAACGGCTATCTTGTCGTTTCCCCGCGAGAACCGGCGATCCTCCGTCGATCGCCGGATGCCTCCCCCGCCTGGAAGCTCCCGGGACGCGCGTTCAACGCCGTGTTTGCAGCGGTCGAGCGGCGGCCGCTGTTGCATTTTCGAAACCCGTAGACTTTTCGCGAGCGAGCTCGTTTCAAGCCCCGGATCAAGTCGGCGTGCCCGGCGTCGCGTCCCCCCGACGGTGACTCCCCGGGCGTCGATCCGGCAGTGACTCCGCTCCCGGACGCCACCGGAACCCACCTGGCCGACCGCAGTCCTGCGACCGCACGCCTACCCACTGCAGCCCCTCCGAGACGCGGCCCATGAAGTTCGACGAACTTGCCATCCTATTGAACTGCTGCACCTTCCAGGACTTCCCCACCCACGCCACCGACGAGGACGCGGACAGCCTGCTGGCCCACTGGACGGCGCTCTGGCATCCGGCGTTGGTGGCAGGTGCAGGGCGGATGCCCACTTGGTATCGGGCCGACGTGGCCCCGCCCCATGACCGGCCACGGCTGTTCTCCCTGCCCCGCAACCAGTTCCTCGCCTCGCCCGACATCGTGCAGCGCGACATCGGGGAGGCGGGCGGCTGCCTGGTGAAGGAGGTCACGTCGCGGGAAGCCTTCTTTGCCGAACTGGAACGCCAGTTCCCCGACGCGCCGCTGCCGCCCGTCGCGGACGATCTGGCCGCCGACTTCTTTGCCTTGGGCTATGCCTACCTGCAGGTCGAACTGCTCACTCGCCAGATGCGCCACGCCACGCGTCTTTGCGAAACGGCTTTCGAGACGCAGCTGGTCGAGGCGTCCCGGGCGGCGCTGGCGGGAGACGCGAGCCGCACGCGGGAGTTGCTGCAGGCTTGTTTCGACTTCCTGTCGCAGGAGCGCGACCACTACTACGCGGTCGATGTCTATCTGGTCGACCTGAGCTTGGTCGCGCCGCCGTTCTGCGGCCAGGGACTGCGCGACCAGCTGGCCGCCGCGGAGAAGTCCAACCTGCTGCTGCCGGCCGAACTGCTGGCGCATCTGGAGTTGCACGAGCCAGAGACGTTGGCGGCGATGCGCGCGGCGCTCGACGAGCAGCGACTGGGGCTGGTGGGCGGCGAGTATGCGAGCTGGCCGTTGCAGCTGCTGTCGACGGAGACGGCCCGCGGGCAGCTGGCCGCCGGTCGCGCGGAATACCAGCGTGTGCTGGGACAGTCGCCCCGCGTCTACGGCCGCCATCGCTTTGGACTCAACCCCAGCCTGCCGCCGCTGCTGATCCACTTCGGCTTCACCGGCGCGTACCATGCCACCTTCGATGGCGGGCGTTTCCCGG
>JBIIEC010000573.1:0-3209 GCA_044238045.1 Pirellulaceae bacterium
GAGCTGAAGGCGATTGCCGAACGTCGCCAGGAGTATCTCGACCTGTCGCGCGAACGCGACGGCATCCTGCGTCATCTGGCCGAGCAGCTGGGCAAGTGCTGCACGCTGGCAGACCTGCGGCACGACCTGTCCAAGGGCGGTTTCGAAGCGCGTCTGGCGACATGGGAGCAGGAGCATGACCAGGCGGCGGCCACGCTGGCCGAACTGCACGAACGTCGCGGGGAACTCAACCACCAGCTGAAGATGCTGGTCGGTCGCCGGGAACAAGCCTCGCACCGGCTCGAAGCCTCCGAGACGGCCGCCCAGTTCCAACGCCGCGCCCGGCAGTGGCTGACTCTCGCCGGCATCAGCCTCTCCTTGGATTCGGTGCGCAAGTCGTACGAATCCGACCGCCAGCCCGAAACGCTGGCCGAAGCTTCCACTTACCTTACCAGTCTCACGCAAGGCAAGTACAACCGCATCTGGACGCCGTTCGGCGAGGCGGCCTTGTGCGTCGACGACCTGCAGGGCCGGGCCGTCCGCGTGGAGCACTTGAGTCGCGGGACGCGCGAGCAGGTGTTCCTCAGCCTCCGCCTGGCCCTGGCGGCTTCCTACAGCCGACGCGGCGCCGGCCTGCCGCTCATCCTCGACGACGTGTTCGTCAACTTCGACGCCCGCCGCGCCCTGGCGGCCGCCGAGACGATCTGTCGTTTCGCGGCGGCGGGACACCAGGTGCTGGTGTTCACCTGCCACGAGCATATCCGCGACGTCTTCCACAAGCTGGGAGTCGACCTGCGCGTGTTGCCGGATGCGGCTCGCAACGCCGAAGACCCGCAGCCCGTGCTGCCCTGGGCGCTGGCACCTGCGCCCGAACCGGTCGCCGCGCCGGTTGCTGCTCCCGCTCCCGCCGTGGCTGCGCCCGTTGCCGACTACGATCCGGAACTGGAACATGAGTTGATGTACGGTTCGCTCGCGGATGAACCGGGCATGGACGTGGAGCCGTTGCCCGCGGAGCCGGCCAAGCCGCGACGCAAAGCGACACGCCGGAAGCGCGCCGCTGAGCCGGTTGAGCCGCGAGTCGAGCTGCTCATGGAGCCGGCACCGCTCGAAGTGCCTTTCGTCGAGCACGTCGAGGAGCTGGACCGGGAACCGATCTTCGCCTCGGACTGGGAAGATCCCTACCTGCTGGTGAACCCGGTCGAGTATGAGTCGGCTTCCGAGACGGGAGCCGGGCGGCTCTGGTAACGCCGTCGGTCCTTCGCGGAACCTGCTCGATGCAGGCACGCGCGGGAAATGCCGGGGCAATGACGGGGTAATGCCGAGGTAGTTGAAACACCGAGGACACGGGGATCACGGAGCATCTTCGTGGTACACCTCGGCGCTCTCCGTGGTAAAAATCCAGGACGGCCGGGCCGCGAGTTCACGCTGGCTTCTGGCAGGGCCGTGCAGGCTCTACACCGACTCGATGTACAGTCCGCGGCGCTGGCGTTCCGCGCGGCGGGCGTCGTCGATCATCAGCGACACCTCCCGAACTGGGGCGACCCCGTGCATCACCAGCAGCGGGTCGGTCACGTCGCTCGACTGCAACTCGATCGTGCCAGCATTCACCAGCCGCTGCAGGATTGACTGCCGCACGGTGACGTCGTCGATGTCGATCAGTTCCAGTCGCCGGATCTGCTGCTGGAGGATTCCGTGGCGGTGCGTCAGCCGCTGCGTGGTCAGTCGGTGGTGGGACACGAGTTTGTCATAGCCGAGCTGCAGCAGGGGAAGTCCCCAGAGCGCGGCCAGGGCTGGCACCAGAAAGATCGCCAGTTCGTGGTCCGGCGCCGCCTGCACCAGCGTCCAGAGGAGGAAGCTCAGCACCGCCACGGTGAGCCAGGTGCCGATCATGGAGCGTCCGGAGAAGCCGCCTTGCCAGAGTGGTTGTTCGGGTTCGGGCTGCGGTCGTTTCCGCAGCCGCTCGCGGTCTGCATCGGCCGCCGCGCTAGCCGGTCGCTTCTGGCCACACTGGGGACAGAATTTCGCGTCGTCGGGCAAAGGCGTCCGGCAGCCGGGGCAGGGTTGCGGCACGATGAGGGTCCAGGAGAGAGAGTAGAAGGTGGAGGAAAGAGAGATCAGCGGGAGGCGGGTTGGGTTCCCAGCTTTTCCATCTGTTCGCGAGCCGACGGCGCTTCGGAACTCTGCGGGTGCGACTTGGTCACGTACAGGAAGAGGCGGCTGGCGAGTTCCGTGTACTGGCGGCGTTGGCGATCGTTGCGCTGCTGCTCGGCCAGCCGGGTCGCCGACTGGCCCGCGGCGAGGCCCGCCTTGCTCTGCCACGGCTTCACCTCCGGCGTGTTCTTGCCGTCGAACTCGAACATCACTCGTCGATACTCGCGGATCGCGGCGGTGTGGTTCTCGGCCGCCTGGTAGATTTCGCCGAGGCGGAAGCGGGCTCGCGCGGCCAGTTCACCCGTGTTGCGATCGGCCACCTGCGTCAGCAGCCGCGTGGCTTCGGCCGTGTTGCCCGTCTTCTGGTAGGCCACCGCCTGCTCGTACTGGATCAGCGCCTGGTAGGGTGAACGCGGGTACTTGGCAACGAGTTCCCCGAGCCACTTCAGGCTGTCCTGCCAGGCGCCGGTCTGTCCGGCGGCCTGGCCGGCGTGCAGGTAGGCCAGGGTCGTGATCTGTTCGCTGGACAGCGGCAACTGCTTGGCCTGCTGGTACATCGCCAGCGCCTCGGCCGGCTTCGACTGCTGCAGCAGGCATTCGCCCTGCATGAAATAGGCGTCGCCCCGGTAGACGCCTTGGGGATGGTCGGCGACCTGCCGCGCGAAGGCGGCCTGGGCATCGGGCAGCATCTGCTGCTGGTAGAGCGACCAGCCGAGCTTGTAGAGGACGCGTTCGCCCAGTTCCGAGGCGTTCTTCAGGCGATCGGCGGCCTGGCGGTAGTCGACCGAGGCTTCGGCCCACTTCTTCTGGTCGTAGTTCGCCTCGCCCTGGTGATAGAACGCCTCGATCGCCAACGGACTATCGGCGTGCGCGGTGGTCAGCTGGCGGAATGCGTCCAACGCCTGCGGCACGTTCTTCTGCTGCTTGAGGGCCCAGGCAAGTTCATACAGCACCTTGTCGCGAGCCGGGTAGTCCGCGTCTTCGTCGAGGATTCCACGCAACGCTTTGGTCGCCGCGGCGTAGTCCTTGCGGGCCACTTGGCAGAGGCCTTCGACGTAGCGTGCGTCGGACAGTTCGCG
>JBIIEC010000177.1:0-10951 GCA_044238045.1 Pirellulaceae bacterium
GATTCCGCGCATGAAGGATCTCATGGCCGCGCAAGGGCCCCAGTTGGTCTCGTTCCATCGCACGATGGGCGGTGACTACGCCTACAACCTGGGCTACCTCAACAATGGCCGGCTGCAGGGCGTCCGTAACCAGGGACGCTCGCACATGGCCTTGCTGGCGGACGCGCCCATCGACAACCTGCGAAACGTCTCGCTGACCAACCATCTCTCGGGACAGAACGTGGTCTTCGAAGACGGTCACGTCAAATTCCTCACATCCCGGCAGCGGCCGGGTGCTCGACAGGACGACCTGTTCCTGAACGCCCGGGGGCAGGAAGGAGCGGGCTTGCATGCCGAGGATGTCGTGCTGGGTGGCAGCCCGATCTCGCCATTGCCGGTCGCCCCCGTCGAATCTATGATCGTGCCCGCGTCCGACGCTCGATAGCCGCCACCGATTCGATCGCCGCGAGGGCGGTGGCCTGCCACGGAAAACGCAGGACGGTCCAGGCCTGCCAATTGCCTGGCTCGTGTTTCGCGAGTCCCATGTTTCGCGAAGTGTAGCGGAGATAAGGGCGCGAGGCGGTCGTGCGGCCGTGCGAGGAAGCCAAGCCATCGGGAGACTTCGTCCATGTTCCAGCAGGTATCGGGGGAGTGTACGGCAGTCGGTCCGGTGAATCGCAGGCTGCGATTGGCTCGAGGCGTCTGGCATGCGGCCGGGATCGCGCGGTCGTTACTGGCCTGGGCCGCGATCCTGCTGGTGGCCGGATGTCAGCCGGCGGAGGATCCGGCGCTGCAGGCCGCTCGTCAGGCCTGCCTGTTGTCGGCGGAACCGGCGGGTGCCGTGGGCGTGCTGGAGACGCGGGGCAAGACGACGCAGGGCGAAGTGCCCGTGGTGCTGGTGGGGCGGATCGGATCGGATGCGGAGACGACCTGGGATCCGGGCAAAGCGGCCTTCGTGGTTGCCGACCTGGCGACTCCCGCCGCCAAGCCGTCGCATGGGGGAGCCGGGCACGACCACGAGAACTGTCCCTTCTGCAAGGCCGAGAAGAAGTCGCGTCTCGATTCGACCGCGTTGGTGCATGTGGTCGACGCCCAAGGGCAACCGCTGCCCTTTGATGCACGCAAGCTGCTTCCACTGCGGGCCGAACAGACGGTGGTCGTTCAAGGCACGGCGACCGTGGACGGCTTGGGGAATCTGGTCGTGAAGGCCAGCGGGGTCTTCCCGCGTCCCTGAGCCTTGCCGGCCCTGACTCCCCGTGTCGGCCGCTCCATGCGTCGCTGCCAGCCCCGGTACGATCGACGGACTGTCCGCGTCCTCGGATCGTTTACTGCTTCTCTCTTTTTTTGTCCGTGGCTCAACGGACAGCCCGTCGCGGGGACCACTGTCGGCTGAAGTCGCCTCCGGGCTGCGCGGATGTGGTCGAGGTTGCTGATTGGCAACGACCGGCCGAACGCTCGTGGGGCATGTCGGCCATGGATTTGCCGCGAATTGGCCGGTTTCGCAAGGCAATACGCGCCAATCTTCCGCCCCCAGCGACTCTGGCACCTCGGTTGCTTTCTCTCGAGCAGCCCTCTCGTCCCCGGCTGCGGTCCACGCGGCCACGAGCGGCAATGCCTCTACCGAAAGCAGCACCCTCGGCATGCACACACGCGAGTTTTTCGACCTGGCGATCACCTTGACGGAAACGCATCATCTGATGGAGCAGGTGGGCAAGGCCATCTCGGAAGAGTGTCTCCAGGCCTACTGGACCGCTTCGCGGGCGCGTTTCGATGCCTGGGGCCATGGTCTGCGAGCCTTCCGCGAGCAGTTGCTGGCGGAGGACCCGCAGTGCTGGAAGCGATGGAACTCGCTGGTGGAGGAGATCCTCTTAAGCGAAATGCCGACCCGCGTCTGGACCACGGTCCTGGAGGAACTGGACCAGATCCGCGGCATTGAAGAGTATGGCCCGGTAGCGCGAAGCGTCTTTGAGGGGCACTTGGAGGCGCGGGCGAGGACGCTGCAGTTGATCGTGTTGGGATGCGAGCAGGGCGCGGAGGCCGCCGGACGGTTGAACCAGCTGCGGATGCAGGCCGAGCGATGGACGGACCTGCTGCTGGCGCACTTCTCGCTGGACGGTCCCGCCGGCTGGTTGTGTTTCGATGGGGAGCGATGGCGAACGTGGGGTCGCATGGAAGCAGGCCACCGGATGGGCCCCCTGGCCCTCGTACTCCTGGCCGCCATCACGGCGTTCGGAGAAACCAGCGAGGTGGCGACCGAACGAGTGCCGTTTTACGACCAGATGCACGCCGCCACACTCGCCATGTGGGGACCGGAACTCTTCTCTGCCACCGGACCCCGGATCAGCGCCTACCAGGCTCGCCTGCTGTCGCTGACCCAGGATACGCAGGGCCTGCTGGCCAACTGGCTGGACGAATCGCGGGACAACGATTCGGCGGACCACCGGCCCAATCAGCCCAATCGTTTCCAGACGTTCTAACTCGTCGAGCAAGGGACTAACTCTTCGAACAGGGAGCTAACTCGAAAGAGCGGGGGCCTGATCCGCGGAACAGGCGCTAGGCCCACCCAGCAGGGACTGCCCCGACAAACGGCGGCCGGGCTCACGGCCGAACTCACCGTTCCGGCCGCACTTCTCCTGGTCGGCGCGGTCCCCCGCGGGCTCCGACTGCCGACATGCGGACCGAAACGCTGCTCGAATCGGAGCCCGTTCCGGCCGCTGGCCCCCGTCCGGCGGCTCCCCTCAAGGCGACACGCGGAATCGCCACGTCCCTGTGCAAGGGGGGATGCGGCCGCTGCTTGCCGCGAACTGGCGGAAAATTGATTGGGTTTTCCGCAGTCGGCAGGCGGTCGCAAGGCGTACCGCTTCTTGTAGGACCGCGCCCGTTTTCGATATTCTGGAGGGACCTCGTTGTGAGGCGTTCCTTCCCGTCACGGGTTTTGCGATGAGCGAATTTCTTTACTACTACCATCCCGTGGAGCCGGCGACTTGGTTTTACCTGTCGTCGCTGCTCACGATCGGCCTGTTCTTCAAGTTCAGCCGATTCTGGAGTGTAAGGAACTTGGATCTGCTGCTGCTGATCGGCTTGGGGCCCGGGCTGCTGTTCATTCACTACGGGCACAAGGCCGATCGCACGGCTCGTGCAGTGCTTCGCGGGGAGAGCGTCCCGGCGGACGTCGCGGTCGTCAGTCCCGCAGTGGTGGTTCCGCAGGCGACGGAAAACGCCGATGCAAGCGAGGAGGCCAGCGGGGCAGACGCGGAGCGGACGCCTGAGGCCGGGCCTGCTACGGTCGATCCGGCCGCCGCGAGTCCCGTGGCTGGCGATGCGGCGCCGAACGATTTGGTGCCCGAGTCCGCAGAGGGATCCACGACGACGGACGCCGAGCCGGCCGCAGCCCGCGAGCTGGCTTCCAGCAGGCCAGCAGAAGCCGCCACGGACGCGGCGGCCGAGGAGACGGGGACCGCTGCGGGGGATAGCTCGGCGCCCGTCGAGGCGCTGGATCCGGCGGCTACGGCGGCGGCCGACTTGATCGCGCGCGGCCGGCGATTGCAGTTCTATGGCTACATCTGGCTCTTCTGCGGCGGATTCCTGCTGCTGGGGCGGCTGCTGGCCGATCCGACCATGGTGCGTCGCCCCCTGCTGGAACCGAACCTTTCGGCTGGCGGCCTGACGTTCATCGGCTGTTCGTTGTTCGTGTTCTTGATGGCGGATGTGATCAGTCGGCCGGCCGAGCATCGGGCGCATGCGGAGCCTTCGCAGGCGATGGACGAGAGCGTCGCGACGGGCGTGCCGGCCAAGACCAGCGGCGGTCCGGAGTACGCCGTTCTCTCGCACCTGACGATCAATGCGTCCAAGGCCCTGGCGATCGCGGCCCACCTCACGATCGTCGTCGGGCTGGTGCTTGTCGGCTACTGGCACTTTGACAACATCATCATGGGGGTCGGCGCAGCGACGCTCTACCTCATGCTGCCGTACACGGCGTTGATGACGAACGAGTTCAAGCATGCGCTGCCGTCCGCCGCCCTGGTTTGGGCGGTGCTCTGCTATCGCAAGCCGCTGGTTTCGGGCGCGTTGATCGGTTTCGCGGGCGGCGTCGCCTACTACCCGCTCTTCCTGCTTCCGCTCTGGTGCAGTTTCTATTGGGCCCGGGGTCTCGTGCGGTTCGTCTGCGGCCTGGTCGTCATGCTGGCCGTGCTGTTGATTGTGCTCTCGGGGGCCCCGGAATTCCTCGAGAACGTCCGCCTGATGTTCGGCCTCATGCCGCCCGCGATGGAAGATCTGCGCGGGATCTGGGATCCGGGCCTGGGGGGATGGAACGGCTACTATCGGCTGCCTGTCCTCGCGGCGTTCCTGGTGCTGGTCGCCAGCATGACGCTCTGGCCTGCCCAGAAGAACCTCGGCACACTGCTCAGCTGCTCCGCCGCCATCATGCTGGCCACCCAGTTCTGGCACGGGTTCGGAGGCGGTACCTTCATGGCCTGGTATCTGCCGCTGCTGCTGCTGACCGTCTTCCGGCCGAACCTGGAAGATCGCGTGGCACTCACCGTGCTGACCGAGCGTTGGCTGCCGCGCCGGGCGTCCGCCAATCGACCGGATCGAGCGACGCAGGCCGTCTGAGCGAACCGTCTGCGAGGGCATGGCTGCGGAGGTTCGCTGATCACCTCCGTGACCCTCCGAGCGAATCTTCGCACTCTCGGTGGTGAAAAAAGAATCCTGCCGCAAAACCAACGCGAAGCCCTGGGGAATTAACCACGGAGGTTGCCGCCCAAGCGGGATTCAGCGTCTGCGGGCGGTGGGCCGGATAGAAGGGCCAGGCCTGGCTGGTCTGGCCTTGATCGGACGGCTCTTGGCCGCTTACCAGCGGCGGTGCTTGCGGCGGCGCGAGTCGCGTTTCAGCAGCGAGGGCACCTCGCGCTTTTCCGCGGGCGGGCCTTCTCCGCCCGGTTCGCCCGAGGGGGCGGATTCCGCCTTCTTGCTGACCAACTCCATACCCTTCATGTCGTCGCGGATCAGCAGGCGGTCGATCCGCTGTTCGATCTTCGTCAGCTCGCCACCCTCTTCGGGCGTCACGAAGGAGTAGGCCACGCCTTCGCGGCCCATGCGTCCCGTGCGGCCGACGCGATGCACGTAGTCGTCGCAGAAAGACGGGATGTCGTAGTTGACGATGTGCGACACGCCCGAGATGTCGATGCCGCGGCCCATCACGTCGGTCGCCACCATGAACCGCACTTCCTCGCTGCGGAACCGAGTCATGGCGCGGTCGCGTTCTCGCTGGGCCATGTCGCCGTGCATGCAGCCCACGCCCTCGAATCGTTTCTTCAGCCGCTCGAAGATCTTCTGGACGCCGATCTTGGTGCGGCAGAAGATGATCGCCTGACGCGGCTCTTCACGTTCCAGCAGTCGCACCAGCAGGTCGAACTTGCGGTCGGGAGTGACGGTGAAGTAGTGCTGGTCGATCGTCTCGACCGTCATGTCCGATTCGGAGAAGTTGAGCGTCTGCGGATCGCGCATGTACTTTTCCGCGAGCCGCAGCACGGGCGGCGGCAGCGTAGCGCTCAGCAGCAGCGTCTGTCGTTCCTGCGGGCAACGGCGGAGGATCTTTTCGATGTCGGGCCGGAAACCGACGTCCAGCATGCGGTCGGCTTCGTCCAGCACCACGCAGTCGACGCGGTCGAACGAAAGCGTCTTGCGCGACAGATGATCCAGCACGCGTCCCGGCGTGCCCACCAGCACGTGCACGCCCTTCTGCAGTTTCGTGACCTGGCTCTTCAGGGGCGTGCCGCCGTAGATCGCGGCACAGGACACCTTCAAGCCGTGCGACAGCTTCTCGACTTCGTCCTTGACCTGCACGGCCAGTTCGCGCGTGGGCACCAGGATCAACGCCTGGGGCAAGGGCGACCGGTCCTTCAGGTCCAGCAACTCCAGGATCGGCACGACGAACGACGCCGTCTTGCCAGTACCCGTGCGAGCCTGGCCGATCACATCTCCCTCCTGCAACGCGAAGGGAATCAATCCCGCTTGGATCGGCGTCGGCTTTTCATAGCCGGCTGCCTTCAATGCCGCCATCATGTCGTCGGACAGGTCCAACTCATCGAAACTGTCGGCGGCGAACTGCTCCTTGGAAGCCATCATTCCTCATCTGATCGTGTAGGGTTAGGTCGGATGGTCGACCTCTTCCGCAGGGTCAACCATCGCCGGACATGCTGCTGCCTGCTGCCTGCCACCCGTTTTTCGGGCATCACGTCTCGGGCATCGCGGGCTGCAGCGATCACTGGCGCCCGGGCGTCACTGGCCCAGGGATCAAAGGCATCCGGGGATCACAGAGACCTGCCGGCGCGTTTTCAACGTTGCGAACCGAAGCGATTTTCATCGTCCCGGGATCGAGCACGCGATATCGGAGAGAGTAGCGGACGAACAAGGATCGCTTCGCTCCACCGGGAGCATGCTCCCATCCGTACCTGGCCTAGCCTCCGTGTCCGCACATGCTCAGGCTCGACCCACTGGTGACCGCATTGTAGCCAGCTTCAAGGCAAGGCGGCACCTGCCTTCTTGGGAAAGCTCGAGATTTTCCTGACCGGATCTCGGGGGATGACCGGCCCGCAAGGTGCCGCCACACGCGAAAACGATGGTGGGAGCCAGCCGTTGAAGTCTGGTGAAGTTTCGGAGTGGGCCGGGGAAGGTCGCCGAATCAGGGCTCCAGGGAATCGACCGTCGGCAAGAGATGACCGCGGGCTGAAAGCGAGCTGGGCGGAAACAGAATAGGCCGGCGGGCAGAGGGTGAAATCCTGCCGGCCGGCCTGTCTCGTTGTGACATGTTCGGTGGTAGCCGAAGAACCGCTTAGTTGGCCGGAGCCGCAGCGGGAGCAGCCTTGGTGGTCTTGCGCTTGGCAACCTTACGCTTCACAGCGGTGCCCTTCGCAGCCTTCTTGGCGCCCTTCTTCTTCGGAGACCGCTTGGCGACCTTCTTCTTGGTGGCCTTCTTCTTCGTCGAAGCGGAACGCTTCGCCGAACGCTTGGCCGAGGCCTTCTTGGCGGTCTTCTTCGCGGTCTTCTTCTTCTTTGCCATCGTGATGGCTCCTGTTCGTCGGGTACCCAACCTACCCATGCAAACGCCTCCCCCTGGGTACCCTGTCGGGGGAAGCTGCGTGTTTCGAAACCACAAGCACCATGGGCTGGCATCCGTAAGCCTTGCGGCTGGCGGAGAAGCCACCCCGTGAGTTCCATTTCTCGACCGCGGCCTGTTCGGATTGAACTCCGGGGGAGTTCAATCCGACTTCGCGGTTCGCAATCCACAGCGATCCCTCATCCGGGGCTCGCCGACTGTTCGCGTTCGTGATGCAAGTCGTCCGTGCCGATCCCTGACGGTTCGCATCCCTGCTACGGCCGATTGACTGGGCTCCGTTCGCCAGCGAAGGGCCCGGACCAGTCCGAGCCTGGACAGGCTGCTGGCTGGAGCGTCGCCGAACACCGGCTCGTCTGCTTCCCTGGTCGCGGACAACCGAATGTCTGCGGCCGGGCTACGATCGACGAGCGAGTCCGCGACGTCGGGACTTCCCTGGCGATGCCAGCAGATTCCCACGGCCATGGAAACCTGCCATCCAACCGGACACGGGACCCACCCCGCAGGCATCGGCATGGTCTCGCCGCACACCCTGGAGCTGGCCGGTCTCCGGCCGCGTACTTCTCCCCGCACGATGCCTGCCAGCACTTCCCGCCGACACACCCGCTCCGTGTGAACCTGTGGCTCGCTCGTTTTCCTCGGGTCGGTACTGGACCGCCGGTGATCACTGCGAACGTTTGTGTCTACACTGAGGATCTGGATGCTCGTGTGCCTGAGCACCTGAGTCTCCTGGCACCTGAGTCTCCGTGTATCGGTCGCGGGCGAGCTTTGGTCGAGGAGTCGATCGCGTCTCGAAACGGTCGGAACTGTTTGCAGTCGCAACCGTTTCGTGGTCACAGCTGTCAGCGTCGCAGGACACTCACTGCTTGACCACCTCGCGCATTGAACCAAGTCCGCCCGTCTTTCGTCAAGATTAATTTGCGTTACCGAAACAAACTTTTGCAAATCGCGCGCGTCCGACTCGTCCGAAACTCACGGCGTGTACGGCATGCGAGGAGTCGTTGATGTCGGATCGAGTGACTGAGTGGCGTCATCATCTGGAGTTGCGCGAGGATCGCATCGAGTCGCCCGATGTCGCGGACGATGCGGTGAAGAAGCCGGTTTTTCGGCCGGAATTCGCAGGTTTTTCGCGCGATGAGTTCCAGCGACTGTGGGATCTGCTGGCTTCATTGGCCAGTCGCGAGGCGCTTCACGCACCGTCCATGAACGCGCTGCTGGAAGCGCTCGTGCGCGATCAAGCGACGACTTCGGCGCTGATGGAAATCGGCGCGGCGGAAGCGAAAATAATTTCGGAAATCCACGAAGCGTGCGGGCCGTTCTCGATCGACCGTCATCGCCTTCTGCAGTGGCTGGCGACCACGGGCCAGCCGGAAGCGTGGGCGATGTGCGCGGCGATGCTGGCAGTCGATCCTCCTCGCGACATTCGGCACCTGGTCGAAGTCGTGGCACCGTTTTGGAAGACGCAGCAGGGCCCGTTTCATCGCCTTTTCCCTCGTCTTCTTGATGCCGTGGAACATCCCTCCGCCGCTTCCGTCGTGCTCGATCTCGCCAACTATGTCGTCCGCGCCGGCCGCCTTCCGCAGCATCCCGGGCGGGATCGCGCCGACGCCTGGACCGCGCTGCTCGGCGATGTCGTGGAACGTCTGGAATGGTTCGAGGAAGCGTCACGGACCGGGGGCGTGCCCGACCTGGAGGTTGCGGGCCAGGTGACCGAAGTCATCGCCGTCGCCATCTCCCTGACCGACGCGCTCACCCTGCTCGATCACCGTCCGGCCATCGGGAAGTTCAATCGCTTGCTGGGGCTGGAGCATCGTCGGCTGCGTGTGGAAGCCGCCGCGGCGCTGGCTCGCATGGAAGAACCGGCCGGACTAGAGGCGCTGCAGGCACTTGCCAAGGAACCGCTGGTGCGACTGCGGGCCCTGCACTACGCGGACGAAGTAGGGAAGCTCGACGAGATGCCCGAAGAGGCGCGTCGACCGGAGTCGATCGCTGAGTCGCAGCTTGTTGTACGCCTCGCGGAACCCGACCTCTTCGGCGTCCCGCCGCGGAGCCTGGAGCTGCTCGACCGCCGCGAACTGGACTGGCCTTGCGAAGAGGAACCTTGCGAGTGCTTCCTGTTTCGCTATCACTATGGGGAGTCGCCCGACGGCTGGTCCAGCATCGCGATCGCCGGGCCCTTCAGTCACGCGCTGCCCGTGGACCTGGATCATCTGGAGGTCGACGATGTCTATGCCGCCTACGCGGGGGCCTCGGTCGAGCATCCCGAGCTGAAGCAGGTTGCCCCGGAGGACGCTTCGCCTCCGCAACAGGTCTTCCTTCGCCGGGCGATCAGCCACCTTGCGGAGGACGGCTTTCGCGACGTGCGCCCCGTCTTCCTGGGTGTCTTCTTCGGGGTCCCGGCGCTCGTGGCCGCCACGCGCCGGAGCTCCCAGGCCGGTTTCGCCGTCGTCGATGAACGCTTCCAGGCGGTCTGGTTTCCCCAGGTGCATTCACGCGGTGTCGATGCCGAAACGGCCTACTGCATCTACCTGGGACGCGAACTGCTAAAACATCGCAACACCAAGGGAGCCGACGGGGTCGGCGACGAGGAGTCCGACGAGGACGAGTAGAGCGTCCAAGGACGCGTGCGAAGCGGAGGGCCTTCGCCCCGGACCTCTAGTGCCCGATCCGCGAAGCCCTTACGATGAAGCTCCCGTGGGGCGCAGGAAGCACCTGCGGTTAGGGCACTTGGCCCCGACACAGGAAATCGCAAGCAAGGGACCCCAAACACCGGTCTGCCGGACGCCTGCTCCGGACGCGGCACGCCAACGTTCCGCGACTTGTTCAACTCCTCCAAGATCATCACGCATCCAAGGAAACCATCGTCCGATGTTCGAGTTCATCGAAGTCGCTCCGCCCGACCCGATTCTGGGGTTGAATGAAGCCTTCCTGAAGGATCCTCGCCAGGAGAAGATCAACCTGGGCGTGGGAGTGTTCGTGGACGACGCGGGCAACACGCCTGTGCTCGACTGCGTGAAGGCGGCCGAGGAGATGATCGTGCAGCGGGAACGCACGAAGTCCTACCTGCCCATCGGTGGTTCCGCCGCTTACGACGCTCGCGTGCAGCAGTTGCTGCTGGGCGAGGAAGGAGCGGCTCAGCTCGAGGGTCGCGTGGCCACGCTGCAGACTCCCGGCGGCACCGGTGCGCTGCGCGTCGCCGCCGATTTCATCCGCCAGCGGTTCCCTCGCGCCACGGTCTGGTGCAGCCAGCCTACCTGGGCCAACCATCCCCAGATCTTCCAGGCCGCCGGACTGGGTGTGGAAGCCTATCCGTATCTGGACGCCTCGCAACGCGGCCTCGATTTCGACGCAATGCTCGATCGCCTGCGGCAGCTGCCGGCCGGCGACGTGGTCCTCCTGCATGGCTGCTGTCACAACCCCACCGGTGTCGATCCCACCCCGGAGCAGTGGCAGGCGATCGCCGAGTGCCTGGCCGAACACCAGCTGCTGCCCCTGGTCGACTTCGCCTACCAAGGCTTCGGCAAAGGCCTTCGGGAAGATTCCGTGGGCCTCGCGACGCTCGTCAAGTCGCTCCCCGAGATCCTCGTCTGCAGCTCGTTCTCCAAGAACTTCGGCCTCTATCGAGAACGTGTGGGCGCACTCACCGTCCTGGCCGGCACTCCGGCCGTCACCCAGGCCGTCGTCAGCCAGCTGAAGACCTGCGTCCGCACCAACTACTCCAATCCGCCCGCCCACGGCGCACAGGTGGTCGAGACGATCCTTGGCGACGAAACGATGCGCCGCTCCTGGGAGACGGAACTCGCCTTCATGCGCGACCGTATCAGCCACATGCGGACTTCGTTTGTCGAGACGATG
>JBIIEC010000178.1:0-10916 GCA_044238045.1 Pirellulaceae bacterium
GCGGGCGGTACGAGGAGAATTGACAGGGTTTTCCTGTCGTGAATCGGCGGACGCAGAGAAGGCGACCGCGCGAGAGACGTCTGCTTCAAGACGTGAACGTCCGTCGCCCAGCGACGGGCGGCCGTGATGGCTCCGTCGGCGGCCGACTCCTGGAGCGGCCGGAGGGCAGGGGCAACCGGTATTGGATCGCCGAGGTTCGCTCGCCGAGGGTCGGTGAGCGAGAGCGAGGGCCGTTTCGCAAGGGGAGGCCCTCGATGCCTGGGATCGTGGCGTCTCCGGCTGAAGACCGCCGGCGGTGACTCGCATCGCCGGCAGCGAGCGATCCGGTCTGGGGGATCCCGCGGACCGGCAGCGAGCGGCGATTAGTATCGCAGGTTCAGGCCGAAGCTCAGGCCCTGGATCCAGTAGCTGGCGTCCTTCATCTCGAAGGCGGGGCGGGCCGGGCCGTCGAGGTCTCCCGTCTGCTGGGTCAGGTTCACCTGGCGATCCACCACATCTTGGACGCGGGCCACGTTGCTCGCATACAGGAAGGTGTAACCGAAGGTGAATTCCAGCCGCTGGGTCAGCGTGTAGCCGATGTTGACGGTGCCCTCGGGGACGACCGTGAACGGATCGTCTTCGAAGGTGCCGATGTTGGAGGTCTGGGTGAGCAGTCCCCCTTCGGTTTCAACGGCGGCGCCGGAATCCGGAGTCGTGCGGGTAAAGCCGGAGACGTGGGCTCGCTGGTTCATCGTGCCCAGCGCGATGGAGGTGAGGAAGTCGAGAGACCAGCGGCCATCGCGGGAGTGTCCCATGAGGCCGATGTTACCGCCATGGAAGTTGTTTTCCATTTCGAAGCGGTCCTGCTGGCTGATCTGGGTGCCGAAGGACGGGGCGGTATCGTCGATGAAGTCCAGGTTGTTGTTGACCTGCAAGGACTCGTCGATGCCCAGGTAGCGGTAGCCATAGATCAGGTCGCAGCGGAAGTTGCAACCGCCGCGGCGCAGCTGGCGGAGGAACACTTCCGCACCCTGGATCTCGCTTTCGGAGGTCGCGTGGACATCGCCGGAGATCTGGTCGGGGAAGCCCAGCAGCAGAGCGTCCTCCTCGTCGGTGAACGCGTTGAAGAACGGTCGGCCGAGGATCGGAGTCTCTTCGGAGTCGGTGGCGAACGCGCGGCTCTTCTGCTCGGTGCCCATCAGGCGACCGCCGATGCCCAGGGTCTGGCCAACGTCGAGCCAGCCGCCGAAGGACACGCGGAGGCCGGAGAGGGAGTCGTCGTCGAAGCCCTGGCTGCCACCCAGGAGAACGGAAGTCGAATCGGCGCCGAGCACGGCTGCGTCGTTGAAATCGGTGCCTGCGGCGCTGCTGGAGACGAGGGCGGGCATGTCGAGGCCCTTCTCCCACAGCATCAGGTATTCCACACCCGCCCAGATCGGCGACCAGGGCGAGTCGGAGTAGGGAACGCTGGCGGAATCGTACGCTCCCTCGACAACCATTTCTTCGCTGGCTGCGTAGGAGGCCGGTACAATGGGGTTGGCAGTGGCGGCGCGCGGCTTGGGCGGCAGGTAGCCTACCCGCTCGGGCGCGGCGGCGACGGTCGGAGCCGGGTTGCTGGCCAGTGCCTGTTGGGCCAGTGCCTGCGGGCCACGTGGCTGCTGGACACTCGCTTGCTGGGTGCCGATCCCCCGCGGTGCCGGAGTTGCCGCGCGGGGGGCTGCTCCTACGACCGGGCGAGCGGTGGGAACGGGGGAACGAGGGGGTTCGGCCGAATGGCTCGCGGGCAAGTGGCCCAGCGAAGCGGCCAAGGCCAGATAGGGAGCGGCACTGCGGAGCCAGTTTTTCGCGGCAAACATCGCTCTTCCTTGTCCAGTTTGAAGTTCCCCGCCGACGCGTTTCCGCTTCCATCCCCTCGGGGCGTAACCCGTGTCACCGGGAGTGGCCTTAGCCGTAGCGGGCTCAACCCGTGGCGGGCTGGTGCGCGACAATACCAGTCGCAGTTACTTTGTCGACCGTCGGGGTGGTAGTGATTAAATCAAATTGGGGGATGCGGCAGTTTATGCGGGCCGGAAGACGCAGGTGCTGACACTCTGGTGCTGTCTGGCAACGTCGCCAACACGCGGGCCCGGCTGGGCACCCGGCCCGGCTCTGCTCGATCCGGCGGCGTCCGGCCCGGCCGTCGTAGTTGGCGTTGAGCAGTTCGCAGGTGGCGAGAGGCGAGTGTCGAGAGTGATCCTTTTGGCCGACGGCGGAGCACTTGCAAAATTGACGTGGGGCCGCCGGTTGTCGCGCGAGGCGAGAATGAGGTGGCTAAGATAAAGAACCCGCATTGGGCGGGCCTGCCGCTTCAGAACGCCGATGGCCTCGACGGTGAAGGGGTCTGGCGAGAGAAGCGAGCGTCTGCGTGGAGGCCGATGGTCCATGAATGATGGGAAGATGATGCAAGCCGACGAGCAGGCGCTGGTGAATGGTGCGGTGCCGGATGTGAAAACGCCGCAGGAGTCTCCCCTGGCCGAAGTGGCGTCCCATCGACCGGTGGGGCGGACGCGACCGGACCGCGCCTGGGGATCGCTCATCAAGGGTTTGGCGGGCTGGCATCTGGACCGCTGGCGTTCGCTGCTGCCCGTCGTCGAGGACTTCGAGAAATACTACCGGGGAATGCAGGATCACCAGCTGCGCAAGGAGAGTCTGTCGCTGCGTTACCGCGCGAAGGCGGGCGAGACGCTGGCCTCGCTGCTTCCGGAGGCGTTCGGCCTGATTCGCGAATCGTGCCGCCGGACGCTCGGCATGCGTCATTTCGATGTCCAGCTGCTTGGCGGCATGGCGCTCTTCCACGGTTCCATCGCGGAGATGGATACGGGAGAGGGCAAGACGCTCACGGCGACCCTGCCGCTCTACCTCTATGGTCTCCGCGGCAAGGGCGCGCACCTGGCCACGGTGAACGACTACCTGGCGGCTCGCGACGCCGAGCAGATGGCGCCGGCCTACCAACTGCTGGGGCTCAGTACGGGGGTGATCCAGACGGACATGAGCCGGCCGCAGCGGCGAAACGCCTACGGCAGCGACATCACCTACGGGACCGCCAAGGAGTTCGGTTTCGATTTCCTCCGTGATCGACTGGTCCTCCGCCGCCTGAAGCAGGATCGCCTCGACTTCCTCGACTCGCTGGGAACCAGTGCGACGCCGACCGGTGAACGACCCGTGCAGCGCGATCCCTTCTTCGTGCTTGTGGACGAGGCGGACAGCATCCTGATCGACGAGGCGCGCACGCCGTTGATCATCAGTGCGATTGGCGACAACCACGAGGAGTCGATCCGGGCGACTTTTGAATGGAGTGCGGCGGCGGCGGCCGATTTCGAGCAGGATGTCGACTACGAGTACGACCACGAGAAGAAGAAGGTGGAGCTGACGCTTCGCGGTCGCCAGAAGGTTCGCGCGATCCCGCAGCCGCAGTCCATGTCGGGCGTCGGGCTGGTCGATGCGTATGAGTACATCGAACGGTCGATCAAGGTGCGCCGCGATTTCCTGCGGGACCAGCACTACGTCGTTTCGCCGAAGGGCGAGATCGTGATTGTGGACGAGTTCACGGGACGTATGGCCGAGGGGCGCAAGTGGCGCGACGGCATCCACCAGGCGATCGAAGCCAAGGAGAAGCTGGAGATCACGGTGGACACCGGGCAGGCAGCGCGGATCACGGTGCAGGACCTGTTCCTTCGCTACCAGCACCTGGCCGGCATGACCGGCACCGCGCTCTCGTCGGGCCGCGAGTTCCGTCGCATTTACAAGTCGCTGGTGGTCCGCATTCCCACGAATCGCCCCGCGCGACGCCAGATCCTGCCCGACCGGATTTTCACCAACGGCGAAGAGAAGTGGCAGCGGATCGTGGAGGAGGTTGTCGAGATGCACGCCGTCAATCGGCCCGTGCTCATCGGTACCAAGACGATCGAGAAGTCCGAGCTTCTTTCGCAATTGCTGAAAGCTCGGGGAATTGAACACCAGGTGCTGAATGCTCGCCAGATCGCCCATGAGGCGGAGATTGTCGCCGGGGCGGGGCAGGCGGGCCGCGTGACGGTGGCCACCAACATGGCTGGCCGTGGTACGGACATCAAACTGGGACCCGGCGTCGGCGAGCTCGGGGGACTCCATGTGATCGTCTCGGAGATCCACGACTCCGCTCGTATCGATCGTCAGCTCGTCGGACGTTGCGGCCGGCAGGGAGACCCTGGTTCCTGCCGCACCTACTTGTCGCTGGACGACGATATCCTCACCAGTGGCATGGGTCCCAAGAAGGCCGATCGGCTGCGGGCTCGACACCGCAACCGCTCTTCGTCCCTGGATGGTTCCAGCGCCTGGTTCCGGCGAGCCCAGCAGAAAGTGGAGCGTCGGCACCTGCGGGACCGCATGATCCTCCTGCATCACGAGAAACAGCGCAAGAAGATGCAGCAGGAGTTGGGACAGGATCCGTACTTGGACACGCCCCACTAAAGCATGCCCGGACTCGCCGGTTGTTCCAGACCCGTTACTTGCTGCCGCATCGGCCTCCGTATCGTTCGACGTCACGCAGATTGCCCGAAGTTCGCAGCTGTTGTTACCGCCAAGATCGAACGACAAACGGCGGTCGCGGGCGGACGCACCCGAGGGTCGGCTGTTGTTGGTCCTGCGGGGAAGAAATACAATGTCCTAACATTTCCCGGAAGGCAGGAGCGCAGCGGCCTTGCAAGGCCGTGGGCTCTTCGCAGGAGGCGGCCGTCCAACCGGCAGTCGCTCGGCAGGATGCGGGCCGGCAGATGCCTGGTCCGGCTTCGATCGACGCCTGCTCGGTGACCATCGAGCTGTTGAATCGAGCTGTTGAATCGAGCTGCTGGTTGCCCGTCGGTGGTTTCCAATCGTCTGTATCCCGGATTTCGGCTCTCGCGGTAAGGTGAAGGTTCATACATGAGCAGTGGTGACCAAGGCTCGGTCGATGCCGCAACGATCGAAAAGACCAAACAGCAGATCCGTGGGCTGGTCCAGGAGATCGCCCAACTGTCGCGCGGGGAAATGGAACCGGAGCAGTACTATGCGGAGGTAATGCACCGCATCGTGACGGCGTTGGCGGCGATGGGTGGAGCGGTCTGGACGATTACCAGTGAACGCCAGTTGCGGCTGGACTACCAGATCAACTTGAGCCAGCATCTGCTGGATCCGCAGTCGGAGGAAAGCCGTCGCCATGTGCGGCTGCTGCAGGAGGTGATCAACAGCGGAGAGGCTCGCCTCGTCCCGCCGCTCTCGGGAGCCGGCGATTCCGACGCGGCTGGCAATCCCACCAACTCGCTGCTCGTGCTGGCCCCGATGAAGACCGCCGATTCGGTGGAGGGCGTGCTGGAGGTGTTCCAACGTCCCGACTCGCAACCGCAGAGCCAGCAGGGATACAAGCGGTTCCTGATCCAGATGAGCGAACTGGTGGGGGACTGGCTCAAGTCGCGGAAACTGCGCACGTTCAGCGATCGCCAGTCGATGTGGGCGAAGATCGACCAGTTCTCGAAGGAGATCCACAACAGCCTGGACGTCCGGGACACGGCCTACACGATTGCCAACGAAGGTCGGCGGCTGATCGGCTGCGACCGCGTCAGCGTCACGGTCACGCACGGGCGGAAGCAGGAAGTGGAGGCGATCAGCGGACAGGATGTGATGGACAACCGGTCCAACGTCGTCTCGATGCTTCGCGACCTCGCCACGCGCGTCTGCGCCACCGGCGAACCGCTCTGGTACAACGGCTCCATGCAGGACCTGCCTCCGCAGGTGGAAACCGCGTTGGAGGCTTACGTCGACGAATCGCACACGAAGAGCCTTGCGGTGCTGCCGCTCTACAGGACCAGCGAAGCGAAGATCCGGCGCGCGGACGAGAAGGGCGTGGAGTCGCAGGCCAAGTACCAGTCCGACAAGGGCGACGTGATCGGCTCGGTGATCATCGAACAGATCGACGCCGTCCAGTCGCGCGACCTGGTGGCGCCGCGAGCGGACCTGGTGTGCCAGCACAGCGCTCGCGCGCTGGGAAACGCCATTGAGCATAACGGCGTGTTCCTGATGCCGCTTTGGCGGACCATCGGCAAGGCACCCATACTGGTTACGGCCCGCAACCTGCCCAAGACCCTGCTCGCCTCCGCCGCCATCCTCGCCACCCTCATCTCGCTCTTCATGGTTCCCAAGGACTTCACCCTGAAGGCCGAGGGGACGCTGGAACCGAAGGACAAGCGGGAGGTGTTCTTTGGCGTCAACGGCGAAGTGGACAAGGTGTTGGTGAGCCACGGCAAGCAGGTGGCCCGGGAAGAAGTCCTCGTCCACCTGAAGAACAACGAACTGCAGCAGGAACTGACGCGCGTCCAGCACGACCTGTCCTCGTCTCGCGCGGCACGGTTGTCGCTGGATCGCGGGCTGGATCGCTTGAACCCGGCCGAAACGAAGTCGGTCTACGCCTCCATCGTGGAACTCGACCAGAAGATCATGGGTTTCACGAAGCAGGTGGTGATCCTCCAGGACAAGATCAGCAAGTTGGAGGTGAAGAGCCCGATCGACGGCCAGGTCATCACCTGGGACATCGAAAATAAACTCATCAACCGGCCGGTCACCATTGGCCAGGTGGCCATGCAGGTAGCGAATCCGCAGGGGCCTTGGGAGCTGGAGGTCTACCTGCCTGACAACTATATGGGCCATCTGGTCCGAGCCCAGCAGGAGTCCGGAAAGAAGGAACTGCCCGTGACTTTCGTGCTCAAGAGCCACACGGGAGAGACGTTCGACGGCACGCTCTCCGCCATCCAGGAGACGGCGGCCCTGCACGACGAACACGGCCACAGCTACCGCTTGCGCATCAATCTCGACAAGCAGGACCTGCTCCAGCGTTTGAAGCTCGATGAGTTGAGCCAGGGCACGGAGGTGGTGGCCAAGGTGAATTGCGGCAGGACCTCGATGGCTTACGGCCTGTTCCATGAACTGCTGGAGTGGATCCAGCTGAGAATGTTCGCGCTGTAGCCGCACGCTCGCAGGCCTGTCACCGACTCGCATGAGGCAGTTCCGCCGGGCCCGGTTGGGCTTGGCACACTGCCACCCGATCGCTTGTTCCACGTTCAAAAACCAGAGGGAGTCGTTCGCATGAGGTTGTCTCGCAGTGCCTGCCTGGCGTGCCTGCTGATGGGATCGTCGCTGGTGGCCCAGTTCCTGCCCGCGCAGTCACTTCCCTTCGGCGAGACGGAATCCGAAGCCGTGGCGCCGTCGTCGGCGGGTTCCGCCGGTGTCGCGGAGGAGGACGCCGTGGATCCAAACCTCATCACCCGTTGCTTCACGATTCCGATCATCGCGGTCGACGTCGCGGCCACGGAAGCGGGCGTGTTGGCCAAGTTGGAGGTGGAGGAAGGCGATGCGGTAGAGCTGGACCAGCTCGTCGCGAAGATCGACGATCGCGAAGCAGTGGCCCAGCGGCAGGTGGCCATGCACCAGTACCAGGCCGCGAAGAAGCAGGCCGAGAACGAGATCACGGTGGAGGCGGCCGACAAGGCGACGGAGGTGGCGAAGGCCGAAATGGACACGGCCCTCGACGCCAACCGGCGCACGCCCAACGCCTTCAGCACCACCGAAGTCCGCAAGCTGCGTTTGAACTGGGAGCGTTCCGGACTACAGACGGACATGGCCCGCCATGAAAACGTCGTGGCGGCGCTCGAGGCTCGGGCCAAGTACTCGCAGTACGAGCAGGCTGGAGTCATGATCGAGCGTCGGCAGCTGAAGGCGCCCCATCCGGGCGTCGTCATGCAGGTCTTCAAGCGTCAGGGGAACTGGGTCAGTCCCGGCGACAAGATCCTCCGCCTCGTCCGCATGGACAAGCTCAAGGTGACCGGACGCGTATCCGCTTCCGCATTCCACTGGCGTGATGTCGTGGGGCGGCCGGTGGAGGTGACGGTCACGCTGGCGGGCGGTAAGCAGCTGAAGGTCGGGAGCAAGATCATCTTCGCGGGCCAGGAGGTGGAGGAAGACGGCACCTACCGCATCACGTGCGAGATCGACAATCAACTGAATGGCAGTTCATGGCAGATGGGACCGGGACTGGAAGCCAGCATCCGCCTGCTCTAGACACCGACCGCCGCCTTCCGGCGGCCTTCCCGCTGCGGGGTATCCCGATCGATGGTCACACTAGCCGACAGCCTTGTTTCCAGCTCCTCGCGCCAACTGCCGTTGCGCATGCGGCCGGATCTGTCGGTGCGCAACCATCGCTACCAGGGACGACCCTACTGGGTGATCAAGGAGCCGATCGGGCTGAAGTACTACCGCTTCCAGGAAGAGGAGTACTACATCCTGCGGTTGCTGGATGGCACCGTCAGCTTCGATGAGATCAAACAGCGTTTCGAGCGCGAATTCTCGCCGCAGAAGATCTCGCTCCACGACCTGCAGCACTTCGTCGGCATGCTGCACCGCAGCGGCCTGCTGATCACGGATGCCGAGGGCCAGGGTCTGCAGTTGCGAAAGCGTCGCGACGAGACGGAGTGGCGGGAGCTGCTGTCGAAGGCCGCCAACATCCTGGCCTTGCGGTTCAAGGGCATCGACCCGGACCGCATGATGAACCGGATGGCGCCCTACACCAACTGGTTCTTCACCAAGTGGGCCGGCATGTTTTTTGGTGTCATCGCCCTCGCCGCGCTCCTGCTGGTGGGCGTGAAGTTCGACGTTTTTCGGACCCGACTGCCCGCCTTCCACGAATTCTTCGGCCCGGAAAACTGGATCTTCCTCGGCATCACCCTGGCGCTCACCAAGGTGCTGCACGAGTTCGGCCACGGGTTGAGCTGCAAACGTTTCGGCGGCGAGGTCCACGAGATCGGCGTCATGATCCTCGTGCTCACGCCCTGCCTCTACTGCAACGTATCTGACTCCTGGCTGCTGCCCAATAAATGGCATCGAGCGGTGATCGGCGCCGCGGGGATGTATGTCGAGATCGTGCTCGCCTCCTTCGCCACCTTCCTGTGGTGGTTCAGCGAGCCGGGACTGCTCAACCACATCTGCCTCAGCATCATGTTCATCTGCTCGGTCAGTACGGTTCTCTTCAATGGCAACCCGCTGCTCCGCTTCGACGGCTACTACATCCTCTCCGACATTTCCGAAATCCCCAACCTGCGGCAGAAGTCCAGCAAGATCCTCAGCCGCCTGATGCAGGAGTACTGCCTGGGCATCGAGCAGCAGGACGACCCGTTCCTGCCGCAGGGGAACCAGTGGTTCTTCGCCTTGTATACCATCGCGGCGGTGGCCTACCGCTGGGTGGTCGTGTTCTCGATTCTGTTCTTCCTGAACCAAGTGCTGGAACCTTATGGACTGAAGGTGCTCGGCCAGGTCGTGGCCTTTTTCAGCCTGGTGGGAATGGTCGTCCAGCCCCTCTGGCAGCTTGGCAAGTTCTTCAACTATCCCGGGAGGATGCATCAGGTGAAGAAGAACCGTCTGACGGCGACCCTCGCGGTCTGCGCCGCCCTCATCGGGGCGTTCGTCTGGCTTCCGTTACCCTACAGCGTCAAGTGTGCCGTCGAGGTGCAGCCGCGGGACGCGGCGCATGTCTACGCCCTGGTGCCGGGCCAGTTGGTCGAGCTGCGCGTGAAGTCAGGGGACAAGGTCAAGCACAACGATATCGTCGCCCGCCTGCAAAACGAAGATCTGCGGCTCCGCACCAACGAACTGGAAATGCAGGCCTCCCAGTATCGCTCCCAGATCGAGCTGCTCGAGCGGCAGCGGAACACTCGCTCCCAGTCCGAGCCGGCGGGACGCATCCCGGAGCTGGAGGAGCTGCTGGAGTCGGCCGAGGAGCAGCTGTCGCGTCACAAGGAAGACCTGGCCAAGCTGGACGTGCGCGCCGAAGCCACCGGCACAGTCATGACGGCGGTCCTGCGGAAGACGCCGCCCAACCCCGACGAGCAGCTGCCCCAGTGGGACGGCTCGCTGCTCGATCCTCGCAATGTCGGCGCGTTCCTCCAGCCGCATGACGAACTGTGCGTGATCGGTGAGCCGGAACGCTACGAGGCCGTGCTGGCTGTTGATCAAGCCGACCTCGCTTCGCTGAAGCCCGGCCAGTTGGTGCGCATCAAGCTGGATGCCTACGCCGACGAGGTCGTGGAGACGACGATTGAAAGTGAGGAAGACATCTCCCGCGAGCCCATGAAGTACACTTCGCAGTCGATGTCGGTACAAGCAGGTGGTCGCGTGGCGACTCGCACCGATTCCACCGGCGGCGCCAGGCCGCTCAGTGCAACCTACCAGGTCACCGTGCCGCTCAAGGGATACGCGGGACAGTTCAAGATGGGACAGCGAGGTCGGGCCAAGATTTCGGCCGAGCCCCGTTCGCTGGGCGATCGCCTGTGGCGGTACCTGACCGATACGTTCCACTTCGAGATCTGACGCGTCCACCTGCCACGTCGCCCGCGGACGCTGGTCGTACGCGGAGTGGACAGCCGGTACGCGCAGGGCCAGCTCCTGAACTCCTGCCCAACCGTCTTGCCAAGTGGTCCGTCGGTTCGCCGGCGGACCTGTCGGTTTCATTCGTATCACGCCCCGAGGATCAGAAAGCCATGTCGGAAGAAAACGCCCAGGAATCGCCCGCCCAAGCCCCGACCGGAGTGCAGCTCGACGACAGCAGCGTAAACAGTTGCTACGCCAACTTCTGCCGCGTCACGGGCACTCCCGAGGAACTGATCATCGACTTCGGGTTGAACACCCAACCGGTCGGTGTGCCCGACAAGCCGATCCGCGTCAGCCAGCGGATCATCCTCAACCACTACACGGCGAAGCGGCTGCTTGCCGCGTTGAGCATGAGCGTGCAGCGGCACGAAGCAGCCTTCGGCACGCTCGAGACAGATGTTCGCAAACGGGTCCAGGCGCCCGGCGGACGCTAGTCGACGAACGTCGGCACGCCATCTCCACGTCTACAAGCCGAA
>JBIIEC010000179.1:0-10915 GCA_044238045.1 Pirellulaceae bacterium
CTGCTTGTGGCAGTTGACGCAACTGTTGGTCAACTGATTGAAGGCCAGGGTCGCCGCTTCGATGTTCTTGGCCTCCGATGCGCGCACCAACTCGGCGTTCGCATGCTGGAAGAATCGCAACTGCGTGCGATACGCGGGCGTGCGGCGGCGGACGAAGCTCTCGAAGCGATTCAGGTCGCGCATCTTCTGGGCGTTCTCGCTGATCGCATCGAAGTCGGACTTCGTCAGCGCGGCCAGCACATTCTGCGAGAACTCCAGCTTCTTCTTCATCCAGTAGCTGACCTCCTCAGGAGCCTTCACATCGCTGGCCGTGGCGGCCGCTCGATCTTCCTCGCCATCGCCTCCGGCATCCTCCTGCCCATGCAGCCAGGAACCGGCAAGAAGCACCAGGAGGGCCAAGGCCCATGCGGATCGTCTCATGAAGGATACTCCCTGTTAGTGTCGAACGTGTGTCCCTCGGCGATGCCAACTCGGCTCGCTCAGAGTACCATCACCGTCATGCCGACGCGACGGTTCAATTCCATTTCGGGCAGCAGCGTGGTGATCGCTTCCATCGACACCCGCTCGCCAATCAGCAGTTCAGGTCGCAACTTTCCGGCCGCGATCAACTCCAGCAGCGGCGGGTAGTCGCGGGCTGCCATCCCATGGCTGCCGACGATTTTCAACTCCCGCGCGATCACGCGGTGCATCGGGACCGGCGGGCTGTGGTCGTGGACACCCATCAGCCCGATCTGCACGTGGCAGCCCTGCTTCCGCAGGCCGTGAATGGAACGCAGGCAGGTCGTCATGCCCCCGACGGCATCGATCGACACATGGGGTCCAGAGCCGGTGATCTCGCGCAGCGACCGCACCAGTTCGCGACTCGCATCGGTGCCGCGATCGGTCTGCAGGGTTGCTTCCGCGCCCAACTCGCGCGCCATCGCGAGTGCCTGCGGATTCAAGTCGATGGCAACGATCCGCGCGCCGAGCGTCTTGCCGATCATGATGGCCGCCAGCCCGACGCCGCCACATCCGTGCACGGCAAGCCACTGGCCAGCCTTCAACTGAGCCTGGTGCACCAGCGCGCGGTAGGAGGTCACAAAGCGGCAACCCAGGCTGGCCGCTTCGGCGAATCCCATCTCATCAG
The DNA here is from genome assembly GCA_044238045.1 of Pirellulaceae bacterium. Taxonomy (GTDB): domain Bacteria; phylum Planctomycetota; class Planctomycetia; order Pirellulales; family Pirellulaceae; genus CAZUJM01. Next base: position 1,127 of record JBIIEC010000179.1, read on the forward strand.
GCAGTTTCACCAGATTCAGATCAGCACGCGGGATCGCGACGCGTTCGGCGAAAGCGCCCCAGGCCGTGAACCCGGGCTGGAAGTAGTGATCGCAGACCTGCGTCTGTCCTTCGAGGCAGGGGACGCATGTGCCGCAGCCGACACAGAAGGGCACGGTCACGCGATCGCCCGCGCGAAACTTCGTCACCGCCGATCCCGTCTCCACGACCACGCCCGCGAACTCGTGGCCCGGCACGTGCGGCAACTGGACGTCCGTATCGTGGCCCGCCCAGCCATGCCAGTCGCTGCGGCAAAGCCCACAGGCGCGCACTTCGATCACCACGCCATCATCGGCCGGCTGCGGTTCAGGCAGCTCGCGGATCACCAGCGGCCCCTGGAACTGTTCGTAATGGATTGCGCGCATGCGGGTCAGTTCGTGGAGGATGAATCGGAAGTCGACGGTCCAGACGGCCGTTCGTCGACCGTCAGTGGCTTGCCTTCGGGCGTAACGAGCACCGTGCCGGGCGTTCTCACCGAGCAGCGGACGTAGGCCAGCGCAAGCCCTTTGCCGCGCGTGGGAGAGAAGGCCGACGAAGTGACCTCACCCGCCGCCTGCCCGTCGATCAGCAGAGGGGTTCCCGGGCAGGGCGTCAGGGTATCGCTCGACACCAGACGGGTCAACATGCGATTCACGTGCCCCACCGCGTCGATGCGGGCCACGGTCTCCTGCCCCAGGTAGCATCCTTTGCGGAAACTGATCGCCAGCGCGTCGCGATCGACCTCCTGCGGCAGGTTGCGATCGCTGATATCCCAGCCAAACCGGGGCCATCCCGCCTCCACGCGCGCCATCTGGAACACTTCGGCCGGCACGCTCGCAGCTCCCGCAGCCCCCAGTCGTCCGGCCCAGGCCTCCCGGTCGCTCGCCGCCACTGCCAGCAGGTACGCCTGCGTTGCCAGCATCGACACGTGACGCACCATGGCGTTGACGGTCCCCGTGCCGCCGCTCGTTTCCCCGCCAACTGGCCGATGATCCCACGGCCCGGCCAGCGTGGAGGTCAAGCCATCGACCTGCGTCGCGCGATCGACCACGGCCGCAGCCTGCGGACCGAAGACAAGCAGGTGACACAGTTCGGGCGAACGATCCAGCAGCTGCACGTCCTCGGTGATCAGGTAGCGATCCCAGTGCGGCAGCAGGACGTCGGCCTGTCCGGCGACGGTCACGAAGGCCAGCCGATCGCTCTCGCAGAACACGATTCCATGGCCGATCGTCTTGCCCTGCACGTTGGTGACGAACGCTTCGCACCCGCTGCCGGGAACCAGCCGCAGCACGTCGTTGGTGCAGAGATTATGCAGGAACCGCGCCCGGTCGGCTCCGGTGAAATGAACCTCCGTGAGCGCCGGCAGTTCCACCAGCCCCGCGTTCCGCATGGCCCGCGCATGGGCTTCCATCGTTTCGCTTCCCGGATCGTGAACCCAGGCCAGCGGATCGGAAGATGACGTGGTTGAGTCACTCATTCGTCCGCCTCCGTGGCCAGCCGCGGTGCCGCCTGATGCGCGTTCTGCAGCAGAAGGCAGTCCTGCTTGTGGCGTGCCGCGAGCCGGACCACTTCGTCGGGCGAGGCGACATACCCCAGTCCCAGCGACTGTACGACGTCCTCGTCGAGGCCGCTGAGCATGAAGACCTGCGCGTGCTGCAGCGTACGGACGAACTGCGCGGCGGCCAGGGCGTCGGGGGAGCTGTCCTGCAGGATGGCGCGGCGGGCATCTTCGAGCGACGGGCTGCGGGCCAGTTTCCGCAGCGAAGGCCCGGGCTTGGAGCGAACATCGCAGCAGATGGCGATCGTGCCGTTATCCTCGACCAGTCGCGACGCGGCCGCCAGCAGACGCGCGACGTTGGCCCAGGACTGCTGCTGCCGGTCGCCGGGCATGGTGGCGACGACCAGCCGCGCCCGCTGGGCCACCTCGAACTGCCAGGCGGCTTCGAACAGCTCGCGCGCCCGCTTCTCGACCGACTGCACCTCGCCCGCCACCACATGCAGCAGCGTCTCGCCCGGTCCCGGCACCACCTGCACGACGAGGCTTGCGCCGAGCAACCAGCCGGCCTCGCGCACCTCGGACTTCCGCTGCTTGCGCTGCGTGGGCTTGGAACTGGACTTGGGCGAACAGAACCGCTGCTGGGTGGCTTCGTCGGCGTACGTGGGAAAGAGTGCGCCGTAGACGCCCCAGTATCCCGAGGAACGTCGCGACTTGGCGACGCTCAGCGGAATCACCACATCGGCCTCGACCAGTTCGCGCGACAGGTAGATCCCCTCGTCGCTCGCCGAAATATTCAACAGGGCCAGATGCTGCCGATCGGCCGGATCGTGAACGATCACGCGCACCTGGTCACGCATCTCCTCGGGCAGATCCCGCGTCGGCAAGGCACGAGAGAGCTCGGCGTCCGCCTTGGTGCGCAGCACCGTGATCTGCTCGGGTTCCACCCCGGCGGCCACCAGTTCCAGCACCACGCCCGCCACCACCGCGGCCGGCTGCACGAACCCGTCCTCCAAAGCCAGCACGACCATGTCGTCCGCGACCACGACCTGCTGTAGCGGCGGATAGTCCAGCGGCGCGCACAACGCCGCCCTCGTCGCCTCCCGTGGATCAGCCAGCGGCGCACCTGCGGACGAGCTATCGCCGGCCATCACCACGTCGTCCGGCATGGCGATGCGTGAATCCACGCCAAATTCAATTTGAGGCATCGTAACTTTCCATGACGAAACGAAGAGAAAAAACGGAATTGCGGCGGTCCCTGCTCGGACGGTCGCGACCGGATGCCGCATCGCGCGTCCGGGGTATGCGTGTCCGGCCCGAGTTTGCTCGGCTTGCCCGGGCTTGCAGGGTGCTTCAAGCTCACGGCCGACGACACAAGCTCAGGCCGAGCTTTACGCCGCTGGTCGAATGGCAAATAATGGCGAACAATCGTTCCTACGAATCATCGGACGCGGCACGGAGGGCAGTCCGACGCGCGAAGGCGCGCAGCGGGCGAATCCATCTCGCCCAAGGCGGCTCCCAGCCCCTCATCCTATCACAGAACGGAATCTTCTTCATGTCGGATTGTTCTCCCGAGCGGCCAGCGGCCCGGGCGCCGTTCGGGACACTTTCGGCCGTTCCCCATCGGCGCCGTCCGTCGCGCGGGCTGCCGATCGCACGCACGAACGCCCTCTCCCGGGAACCACGTGCGTATGGCTCGCCGCAGCTCGTCCTGCTGGCCGCGATCGTCCTGCTGATCGGCGCGAGTGGCTGTCGCCGGGAGTCGCCCTCGCCGGACACGTTTGCGCCGGACGCGACCGCTCCCCGTGAACCAGCCACAGACGCAACCGTGTCACCGGGCATCCAGCCCGGACCGTCCGCAGCGACACCACGGGCTGCGTCATCTGCCGTGGCTTCGCTGCTGGACCGGTATCGCTCCACCACGCACTACGAGGACCGCTGCGAGCTGCATCTGCGATACTCCGCGCAGGAGGGCCCGCGTCACGATCGGACGCAACTTGCGATGGTGCGCCGCGGCACGCATCACCTGCGGATCGACATCACGCGCGACGACAGCCGACTCCACATCCTGGGGGATGGAACCCACGCGCAGGCCTGGGTCGACGATCCGGCCACGGCCGACATGAGCCACGAAGTGGTGCGGCGACCGGCGCCACAAACCTGGAGCGTCTCCGAACTGTACAGCACCACCGAGACGCTCGATCCGCGACGGCCGCAGCAGATGATCAGCCTGCTTCTCGGACTTCCCGTGCACCTGCAGGCCACGCACCTGGGGCTGCTGCTGAACGATCCATACTGGCAGTCACTGGAGGCCGATCCGCGCCGTTTCGAGCAACTCGAGGACGCCCTGCTGCCCGGCTCCCAGGACACATCCCTGTCACACGCTGCCTGCGCGCGGCTCCGTGTCAACACTCCCGATGGACCGCTCACGCTCTGGTGGGACGCATCGAATCGGACGCTGCGACGAATGGACCTGCCCACCGGCAACCTGTTTGCCGAGTTGCCCGCGGAGCAGCGGCCGCGCGACGTGCAGTTGTATCTGGAGTGGGAGGAGACGCGATGGGAAGCGGCGGCAGGCGCCGGGGATCGCTTCACGCGCGAGGAACGGCCGGGCGAAGTGGACGTGCGCTACTTCGTGCTGCCGCCGATGGAAACCGTCGACTCGGCCGAGTCACCGCCGCAAGATCAGAAGCTCGGGTCGGAGCCACCTCGCCATGAGGACGCGCGCGGCCTGAAACTTGTCTCCACCACCGGACAGGACGTTCAGCCCGGCGAATGGCCCGAGCCGTTGGTGGTGCTGGCCTGGGTGCAGGACCACGAGGCATCGCACGAAGTGTTGCCCGCTCTCCAACGAACGGCCGAACAGAGCCGAGCGGCGGGGCTGTCGGTGCGCTGGGAACTCGTGTGCCCCGACGACCTTTCGGCCCTCCCGGAACGGCAGTGGACCGCGATGCTGTCTCGCCTGCGGGTCGACCTCTCGACGCTCCGTGATCCACTCGCCTCCGGGCGTGATACCCTGGCCATCGAGGAAGCGCCGACCGTCGTGGTGCTCGATCCGGCGCGACGCGTCCGGCATCGTATCGTCGGCGCCGCTCCAGATCTGGAGCAGCAGTTGACGCGCGTGCTGCGGAAGCTGGCCGACGGTTCGTCGCTGGACGGGAACGCCGGCGCGGACACCGCCGCGATCGAGGCACGGAAGGCGTTCGAGCACCATCTGCAGTTGGCGCGCGGAACCAGCCGCGCGGTTGCGCCGGCCACCACGCTGCCCCCGGAGCGTGGCTGGAAACGCCTGCAGGCCGATGTCGCATGGAAATCGGCCCAGCCAACCGCTCCCGGCAATCTGCTCGTCTGGTCTGCAGCCGAACCTCAAGCTGGTGGCACTCACGAAGTGCTGGGCGTCCTCCACGAACAGCGCGAGGTCTACCTGCTGGACGATCGCGGCGAGGTCATGGCACATCATCCACTCGAACTGAACGACCAGCAGCGTCCCACGCATTGGGAGCGGCGTGAAAATGCGGCGGGCGAGGCATGGTTCGCCTTTCACGCGAAGTTCGGTGAAAGCGTGAGCGTATTCGACGGCACGTTTCGGCGACTGTTCAGCTATCCGCCGCGACCGCTCGGATCGGCCACCGTGCTCGACGCGAAACTGGCGGACCTCGACCGGGACGGCACGCCCGAACTGTATGTCGGCTTCTCGGAACCCGCCGGCGTGCACTGCGTGGATATGAGCGGCAATCGGCGTTGGCAGCAACCGGCGATCGGAGCCGGAGTGGCCCTCGTCGCGTCGGGCAACGAGACCGACGTCGGGCTGACAGCGAACACGAACGATGCACGGTCGCTGCTCGTGGTGCAGGGCGAGACGGGAGCGATCCTGCCCGTCGGCCTCGGCGGCGAGATCGCGGCCGCCGAGTTCATCGGACCGCCGCCGCGCGTTCTGCACGGACTTGCGTTCCGCGCTTCGCTCGATCCCAGCCATCCGCCCGCAGGCAACCGCGCCGTTTGTCTCGGCCTCTCCTACACGCTCGAAGGCCGGCCCATCGCCCTGGGGCTCGATCCGCGGCGAAAGGAGTCTTGGGCGTACGGACTGCCTGCCGGCGTCTTCCGCTTCCAGGTCCACCCGCCCCAGTGGACCGCGTGGCCCAGCGAGAAGCCCGGTTCGCCGCAACGGGGAGCGTGGTGGATCGCCGGACCGGATGGATCGCTGCACATGGTTCAGGACGACGGCCGCCTGTACGATCACCTCCAGACGGGCCGGGACGTCGCAGGCTTCGCGTTGGCCCCACGCCCGCAGGGAGTGCGACTCTATGTGTCGCACGAGTCGGAGGTCGTGGCGCTGGACATCCAGCCACCGCCGCAGCCCACGCCCTCCGCCGCAAACTAGCCTCTGCTCCCGCCGATCTGCGTTGCCGCGCGGCAGCCAGTGCGCGCAATGCACGCACGAGCGCAGCAATGCCTTCCCATCCCGTTCGACCAAACGGGCCGATTTTCCACGGGAAAAACAGCGGAAATGCGATTCCCGAAGATCGAGCCGGAACACATGGCACGCACTTTGCAATCAAGGCTGCTCACCGAGACGCTCGGATGCCCCGACCCAAGGCACTCGACCGGTTGTTGACCGGTCGCGATGAGCCCAACGAGTGTGTCGCGACTCTGCCCTCGTCGCGAGCGTCCCGCGAGTTCCGTCAGCCCCGTATGCGAGGACTCAGCATGAACGCACGGATTCGATCGCCGCTTGGGCATCCTTTCATGCACGAGCGTTCTCCGCCTGCAGTGTGACAAGCACCCCACAAGAAAGAGACCTGGACAGGAAACGCGCCCAGGATCGGGTTGGCCCTCGATCCTGGGCGTTTTCTATTACGACCGTATACGGTGACCGCACGTCAGGCCCGCTCGCGGAACCCGAGTAACGCGACGAAGCCGAACCAGCTCGCTCGCGACTTACGGTGTCACACGGTGACAGGCACACGTCACACGGCCCTATCCGCGCGTCCCATGCCAAGCGGCACGGCCGTCTCGATTGACGCCCCTCGCTGCGGCTGCGTCACGGACGGTTCTCTTCGCCAACAGAGCTTGCCTACTTCCCCTGAAACGCACGACAGTTACGCTCCAGGTCCTCGACCATCGCCGTCGCGACAAGCCGGTTGCCGTCCGGCGTCACATGCACCGGATCGGTGAAGATCTGCTCGGTTCGATCGGCGAACACCCGGGACAGATCACGAAAGTCGTCCGAGCGAATCTCGGCGAGTCGAGGTTCGACCTGGCGGATGAACCGTCGGAACATGCGAGGCCATCTGGCCTGCGGATTGTCCATCGCCTTCTCGGCTTCGCAGACCGGCTTTTTGTCATAGCTCAGGTGCGGTTGCCAGTAGAAGCGGACCTCAAAGCCGTAACGCGTCGCCAGCGCACGGACCAGATCCTGGTTCGTCCGGTAGACCGAAACCACCTGGTCGGCCAGTCGTCCGAGTTCCTCGTCGGTCCAGTCGTAGGGAACGCGGGAGTACTGATTGCGGCGATCCATGCGAAAGAAGGTGTTCGGCAACAGGGCACGAGCCAGCAGCGAGGGCTTGGGCCACCGCACGGTGGCGGTGTCGCGTCCCCGACCCTGGGAATTGAAGAGGGTCTCGATCCTCAGGTACTCCAGGTGCTCGTAGGCGCTCGCGTTCGTCATTCCCAGCAACAGGTCGTTGGCTCCTTCGTAGAACACGGCGATCTCCGGCCTCTCACCTCGCCGCAAGGACTGCTCGAGCGCGATGACCGACTGCGTCGACACCCAGGCGGACTCGCCATAGTTCACCGCGTGGATCGGACGAGGTGACCTGTCCTTCGACAGTTCGACCACCTGATTGGGAATGGTGGCCCAATCGGGTGAGCTCGTACCCCACATGGCCGAACCACCAAAGAAGAAAACTCGCAGCGCGGCGGGATCCGTGGAAGCCGCCGGAACCACGCGACGCCCCGCGTCGTCCACGTTGACGGTGGAACTGCGATAGCCGGGACGCTGCCATACGGTGAACGGCGCATAAGCGACCGTGGACGAGCCGATCGCTTCCTGGTCCGCGACGAACTGCGCCGTCCACGCCTTGTCAGCATAGTAAGGGATCCTCGCCAGATCGCCGGAGAAGCCTTCACCCCAGAGAAGGGGACTGACCAGATCGAACAGCACGGCCGCCAACAGCAGGATCGCAGCCATCGTACTGAGCAACATGAACGCGGTCGCGAGTAACCTGAGTTTTCCGGAAAACCGTCTCATGGATGCCCCTTCGAATCGGGAAATGTACCGACACCGTCGCTTCGTGCCGCGACATGAGGTCTGCCACCTCCGCTTCGGCCACCCGTCGCAGGGATCCAGCTTCGCCGTTTCCATGCTGGCCGGACGATGGCGCTCGTCGCCGAACGGCGCGGCCTGTCAATGCTGACTCGCCGTCCGTGCCGATGACTCGTTGGGCGATCGGTTGCCCAAGAACTCGGAACAAGTATACTCAAGCCGAACCGAGTTCCGAGTCGGACGTTCGCATTCTGAACAACCGCATGGCACCCAGGACGGAGTCGTCTGTCTCGCGTGAAGTGCCGCCGAAGCAACGCCCGGAACACTCGAAACCAACCGAACCAACGAGCCACCATCCATGTCCGCCCAGACGACTACGAGCACGCTGCGAGTCCCGGCCGAGTCGGGAACGGCCACGGCTGCGGTGTTCGCCTTCGGATGGGTCCTGGGAACGCTCTTCGACAAGGGTTGGTACGGCCACTGGCAGTACACGCCGTCGAACTACCTGCTGGTCGGAGTCACGGTCCTTGTGCTGCTGTTCCCCAGCCGGTCTGCGCCGTTGCTGCTCTACGCGGCCACGCAACTGATTGAATATTTTTGCAATCCGTCGGTGATGGGAAACCATCTGCTGCTGCAGACGTTTGGCAACGCGGCGATTCTGGCCGCGTTCGGCGTTCACTTCTGGCGTCACCGACGGCTGCCCCGGGAACACGCGGCGGTCATTGCAACCGTCACCCCGGCGATCGGCTGGCTGTTGCTCTGGACATACACGCTGGCAACGGTGCACAAGCTGAACTACGACTTCCTGGCGCCCGACCTCAGTTGCGCCTGCTACCTGTCGTTCTCCGAACGGAACCAGCCGCTTCCCCTGTGGCTTGTTTCGCAGTCGCCCTGGACCAACTATTTCAGCATCTACGCCACGCTGGTCATTGAAGGCTTGATACCAATCCTGCTGGCGATCCCCCGGTATCGCGGCGCGGGCATCCTGAGTTCGCTGTACTTCCATTCGTTCCTCTCGTCCGGCCCGAGGAACGGGTTCTACGCCTTCGGCGTGATCATCTTTCCGATGCTGGCCCTGTTCAGTTCGGAGGAGTCGATGGGCCGACTGCGGGGCTGGTTCCTGGCGGTCCGCGACGCGTTCACGCCCCGACGACCGCTGACGTTCGTGCCGCTCTTCCTGGGCTTCGCGACACTGGTCTACATCGCCGTGCGCGCAAGGCATTTTGGCGTCAGCCGGACCTTTCCATTCTGGATCACATACGACCTGATTCTGTGCGCGTTCGGGCTGCAGGAGTGGCTGCGAGGCGTGCGGGCGATTGGAAACCCGTCCACGACGTTGCTACGATTGGGTTCACCCGTGCTGCGGCTTCACGTGGCGCTGTTCATCCTCAATGGCCTCTGTCCGTACCTGGGCCTGAAGACCGAAACCTCCTTCGCGATGTATTCAAACCTGCGCACGGAAGGGAACTTCACCAACCATCTTTTCATTCCCGTGGGCCTGCAGGTGTTTGACTACCAGAAGGACCTGGTGGAGATCACCGCCAGTTCGGATCCGGATCTGCAGAAGCTGGCGGAAGAGCGGCTGTTGATTCCCTACTTCGAGCTCTGCCGAAGGCTTACACCCATTCCCGACGCGTCCGTATCGTTCCGCAGGGGCGAGAGGGCTTACGAGATCGCGCGGGTCGCCGATCATCGCGACCTTGTTCCCGAGGTGTCGCTGTTGCTGCAGCGCGTGATGCCGTTTCGGGAGGTGGACATGATGGAACACCAGCGCTGCCGCCACTGACCGATGCCGCCGGCTTCATGGCGACGGCCGGTTCGCTGGCGCGTTCACTCGCAGCAGCGAGTTCTGCGAGCGGCGCGGTTGAGGACACCGGTCGCCCGGCCCATTCGGTCGCTTCGAAATGACCGAGGTCGGGCGATTGTCCGCGAGCTACTTCGCGCTGCAGATCTCGACGAGATAGCCGTCGGGGTCGTAGATGTAGAGCTGCACCCAGCCATCGGGCCGCAGT
>JBIIEC010000180.1:0-10907 GCA_044238045.1 Pirellulaceae bacterium
GGACGCCGCTGCTCGAAAGCATGAACCAGTACCTGCTGAAGGTCACCGGCCTGCCGGAAGGCCGTTACCAGGTCAAAGTCGACGGAGTCCGCGTCGGGGAACGCACGGCCGACGAACTCGCCTCCGGCACCAACCTCGCCGCCGATGTCCTCAAGGCCGGCCCCATCGCCGACAAGGTCCGGTCGGTGCGTGAAGCGGTCGAAAACAAGAACCGCTTCTACCACGATCGCCTCTTCCGCGGCGCCACCCTGGCCGACGTGCCGGAGTTCGTCCGGCAGCAGATCCCCGGCGAACAGATCGAGTCGCTGCGAACGAAGTTCGTGCAGGAGCAACTGCCATCGGTGGCCACGCTCGACGCGGAAGTCGCCGCTCGCCTGCAACTCAAGCCGCATACGTTTGAAGTGACGCGGCTGCCGTGAGTTCCAACCACGGGTTCTAACCACGGAGGGCACACAGAGCGGTAAGCGGACGGTGTTGGCAGCCAGGATCCGCCGAGCCCCCGCGTGCCCTTCGTCGTTTTTAATGAAGACGGAGCCTGCTCAATACAGCGACTGCTGTCGCCGTTCCTGCTCGCCGGGCCAGGCGGGGAGAGGCGGCAGGGACGGGAGCGCGATCCGCAGGGCGGCGTGGAAGCGGCGGGCGAATTCGGGGGCGAAGGCGTCATCGGGCGCGTGGGTCATGACATACGGCTGCAGGCCCTGCTGGATCCAGCCGGCGATCCGCGGCACCCACTCGTCGACCCATGGACCAACCAGCGACAGGTCGTTGCGTCCCACGAGGCGTAGGAATGGACGCGGGCCGGTCGTCTCGAGGTAGATCGGCGAGCGGGGTTTGCGGCGTTGCGACTCGCGTTCCACTTCATCCTCGGGCGGTCTGGAAAAGAGTGGCCGGCTGTCGAAGACCACGCGGTCAACGCCGCGAGTGCGTAACAGCTCATCGAGCCGCGTCGCAATGGGCCCCGCGAAGTAGTCCGCATGACGGGGCTCCACCGCGAACGGCCACTCCTCCGGCAGTCGCTCCAGCAATCGCACCAGCGCCGCGAATCTTCGTCCATCGAAGGCGGGCGGCAGCTGGATGAACGTCGGCCCCAGGCGATCGGCCTCGTCCAGGATCGCCAGGCATTCCAGGAAGCTTCCCAATTCCCGTTCCGCGTTCACCAGCATGCGTTCATGCGTGATCGCGCCGGGAAACTTCAGCGCGAACCGGAATCCGGGCCGCGCCTGGGCGGCCCAGCGGCGCACCACATCGAGCGTGGGAATGGCGTAGAAGGTCGCGTTGCCTTCCACGGTGGAGAAGACTTCGGAGTAACCGGCGAGCATCTCGGGGCGCGCGGCGCGTGACGGCAGGAGCGAGCCTCGCCAGGCGTCGCACTGCCAGACGGGACATCCCAGGTAGTACGCTCGATCGGCCCGTTCCTCGGGCCTGGCCCCGGGTTCGCCCTCCATGGTCACTCCAGCGACTCGTCGGCGATCTGCAGGAACTTCGCTTCCGCTCGCTCGTAAGCCTGCTTCGCCTCGGCCCGCTCCGCTTCCGCGATGAACGACTGGCGGTTCTTGCGGAGCAGCGTCACGCACTCGGCGCACCAGCGGGCGCTGGCCTTCGACGCACGGATCGGTTTGCCGCCCACCAGCACGCGGACCGGATTGGTGTGCATCTGGGGGAACTGCCGCAGCGCCACCCAGCTGCTCCGGGCCACGCGAAGTGACATCACCACGTCATGGACCTTGCCGTCGGCCGGGATGTCGAACTTGCCAGCCACCTGGCCGTTCACGACCACCTCGACCAGCCGCGTGCCGCCCCGCACCACGCCCGTGTCGCGCGGCCCGTGCAGCGTGATCGTGTCGCCCGTCATCCGCGGCCCGGAAGGCGGAACCCGCGTGCCGTACGCCACGCCCACCGGGATCTCCGGCGCGAACGCGACCTTCGCGGCCAACTGCACATCGGCAGGCCCCTCCAGTGACACATCCGCGTCACCGGGACGCTGGCCTTGCACGGAGAAGTCGAGGGCGTGCGAGTAGCCATCGGAAACATAGGAGCGACCGTCGCGCAGGGCATGGCACCATTCCGTGAAATCGAGCGACTCGCGCTGGCCCAGCCGCACGTAGACCCGCCCCTGGCCGACGCGCCGGCTGCTCATGCAGGGAAAGTCGGTTTCGCCACTCAGCTTCAAGGGGAAGCCGCAGTTCATCAGGTGGTACCACGTGTTCCACTCCGGGATCCGCGAGGTGTCCATCGCGCTGATGAAATCGCACACGCCCTCGGCCGTCGACACGAAGATCTCCATCGCGCCCGATCCATCCATGCCCGGCAGGGCCAGGTTCGGCAGGGTATCGGCCGCCACGTTCGTCGCTTTCTCCAGTTCTCGGCCGCTCAACCGACCGTCGCCATCGCCGTCGATCTGGTCCGCCGTCGCCGGCAGCATCGCTCGCGACGCCTCGTTGGAGTCCAGGTGCTGGTCGCGGTCCGCATCGTAGACCTCCAGCAATCGTTCCGCCGCCTTCTCCGGAACCGGCAGCATGGCCGAGTGCGGATAGCCCGTCACGCCCCCCTGCTCCTTGGCCCACCGCAGCGCAGGCACCGTCCACGTCGGCCAACCCTGCGTCTTCGTGCCGTTCGAGCCGGGATACGTCTGGTCGCGCAGGTTGAGCAGGCAGACATGTCCGAGCGCGGCCGATCCGAAACCGCTGATCTCCAGGTCGTACTTCATCACCGTGAGCGGTTCACTCAACAGGTCGGCCTTGGGCGAGAAGTACTGGCGCTGAAAGTCGAAGCACGGGCCCCACGTCAAGACGCAGCCCACGTTCAAGCCCTCGCCTTTCACCTGCGCGAACATGTCGCGCGGCGTCACGCCCTGCGTGGGCGATTCGTAGTGCGAGCAGCCGGCGCCGTGGATATGATGGTCGCCGCAGTAGAAACCAAACTGCGTCGGATCGACCCAGCGACGCAGCTGGATCGGCAGCGTCACCGGCTCCGACCCGCCCGACGCCGGCTCCGGCACGACCAGCTCCTGCTCCTGGTCCACATACTCGGGGCCTCGGCTGCTCGTGACCGTGAACTTCCCGGGCGGCAACAGGATCGGCTGGCCATCGAGGCGGTAGATCTGCGGCTGGAAGAAGAAGTCGGGGGCGAGCCGCTTGACCTGCGGTGGATAGACGCGGCCGTCGGCGTCACGGATCGTGATGCGAGCGGCCGACGGCGTGCCGTCTTGGTCGCGGATGCGCGTCACTACGGGCACCGCCGGATCGACATGGAACAGCACCGGCAGCTCCGCGCGGAATCCCAGGTCCTGCGTCCCCGCACCGACGTCGAACGCCAGTGTCGCCTCCCGCTGGCCCGCCTCGCTGCTGTAGACCAACGCGATCGAATACTCAACTTCCAAGCCGCTGAGCGTCCGCGACATGGGCTGTCCGTTGTAGATCTCCAGATCCAGGAATCGGTCGGTCGCGTTGCGTTCGTTCGGATTCCGCTGCAGGTCGACCTGGTCCTGCCGCTCCAACGTCCGTTCCGTCGCGCCGGCGTACACGGGACCGGCTTGCGGACTGGTCAGGTTCAGCGGACGCGCCACGGTGCTCAGGTTCAGCACCTTGACGAGGAACGGCATGAAGCCGGCCTGCTGCAGCCGCGCCTCCGCCGGGCCACGCGTCACCTTCACGCGGACCTCCGGATTCAACGCAACCACCGCCAGCACGCGTGGATCGAGCAGTTCCTGCAGGCGTTCCCCATCGCGGTTCTTGACGGCTTCCTCCAACTCACCGACCAGCTCCGGCGGCAGCGGCTGTCCCAGGTAGTCCAACGTGGTGATCAGCCGCTGCACGTTGGCCGCCAACGGCTGGCCCTCGACCGCCATCCGCGGAACGTCCTCGGCCCGCACCCGGCTGCTGACGAGCGCCAGGCCAACCGTCCAGCAGACGACGACGAGCGCGGCGCAGCCGCGTCGCCACGATGCCGGGCACCTCCGCTGCCAACCTGGCCACGCCGACGACGGAGTGATCGAGTTCGTCATCCTGGGATCCTTCGCTTCTCTCGAGTCTCTGCTCTCTTGTCTCTGCGGCTCTTTCACTTTCCCCGTTCGTCCGAGCGGACCAGCGGGCGGATTATAACACGCGCACCCCGCCCCTGAACCCTGCGGGAAGGGCGGTCGCGGCCGCCGCCCAGCGGCCGACTTGGAGTGGCTTCCTGGTGTTGCCTGACTTGCACCGGCCTGCGGTCCCGTCCATCATGGGACCCTCGGCGGCCGTCGCGCCGCCGGTACCCCTGCGCGATGGCTCGACGCGGCTCGCGATTTGGCCGTCGTCGTCCGGGCGTCGCGCGAGTCCCTCCGAGCCAATCCTCTCCCGGGCGCGAAGCCAGTCGACTCCCTTCACACCTTCCCCGCGAGGCAACTCATGCCGACAAGCTCCCAGGTCTCGAAGCCGTTCACTTCGCGTGGGAAGCACGGTCCCACGATCGTGACCGCAGGCGGCGGCGTCCGAACAACTCCAGCGCGCAAACGGCTGTTCCCTGCACGGCTGCCGGAGTGTTGCCTGCTCGCCCTGAGTTGCCTGCTGGTACTGGGCCCGCCGTTCGGCGCCGCTTTGGCGACTGCCAGCGAACTGTCACTCACGCTGCAGACGCGCGATCCCGCCACGGGCGAGGTCGTGCGGACGGTGGAGCAGGTCGATCCGCGGAAGATCGGCGTGGTGGCCGTCGACATCTGGAACTACCACTGGTGCAAGACGGCGACGATGCGTGTCGACGCGTTCGTGCCGCGCATCGACCGGGCCCTGGAGGCCCTGCGGCAACTGGGAGCAACCGTGATGCTCTGCCCCAGCGACATTGTGGACAACTACGCGGGCCTCCCGCAACGTCAGCAGGTGCTTGCGCTGCCACTGGTGGAGGTGCCGCGCATGGTGGACGTGCAGTGCCCGCCTGTGCCCGATGCCGGTGGCTGCGCGTGCGGCCGCGAACGGTGCCGAGGCAACTTCGGCTGGGACGGCATGCACCCCGCGCTGCGCATCGGGCCGCAGGACTGGATGCCCGACACGCAGGCCGAAGTCTACACGATCTGCCGCCAACGCGGCCTGACGCATCTGCTCTACGTCGGCTTCCATACGCAGGTCTGCCTGCTTGGCAAACCCATGGGCCTCCGCGCCATGAAGTCGACTGGCCTCCACTGCATGCTGGCCCGCGACATGACGGATGCCCATCCGGGTTACGATCCGTCGCGCGGGTTTACTCCCGACCTGAACACCGAACAGGTGGTCGAACACTTCGAAAAACACCTGGCTCCCACCATCCACCTCCAGCAGGAACTGGAGAAGATGAATCGCTGGGACTCGGCCACGCCCGTCGATCCCGTGCGCATCGCGCCCTGGGGCACGCGGATGCGTCCGCATCTGTTCGAGGAGCCGATCACGGTGACGCTCACCGCGCCGCTCCAGCCCGACGCCGCGATCCATTACACGCTGGACGGCTCCGCCCCCACGGCCGATTCACCGCGTTACCAGCAGCCGCTGGTGATCACCGATTCGACGCAGGTACGCGCGATGGCTTTCCGAGGTAAGCAGCCGGCCGGCGTAGCCTCCGAAGGCACCTTCGCCCGCCTGGTCGCGATGCCGCCCCGGCCGGACGTCTACCTGGGCGACCTGAAGGCCAGTCGCAGCGTCGGCTTCGGACACACCTACGGTGGCGAAGTACGCTACTCGGGCCACACGCGGCCGCCCCAGGTCGACCGAGCCAACCATGGGGAACCGCTGAAGGTCGGCGGACAGATCTACGAACGAGGCCTCGGCGTCCATGCGACGACCGACGTGGCCTATGAGTTGCGTCCCGAGTTCACGCGTTTCGTGGGCCTTGCCGGCGCCGATGACCACCTCGGGTCCCTCAACTTCGGTTCCAACCTCGCCCGCTTCCCCAGCGTCGTGTTTCGCATCTTTATCGACGGACGCCTGGTCGCCGAAAGCCCCGTGATGCGAATCCTCTCCACCGCCTGGCGGTTCGATGTGCCCATCCCCCCCGGCTCCCGCACCATCCACCTGGTGGCCACCGATGCCGAAGACGGAAGCCGCGAGGACTACGCAAACTGGGTCGACGCCGGATTTTTGGTTCGCAAGTCGTCGCCCTAGCTGGCAACCAACGGGGGCCAGCCTTACCCCAACTCGGGTGGGCTGCGCAACAGTTGTCTCGACAACTGTTGTTCAGCCGCTTATAGTGCGGTTATGGCTCAGAGTGATCCGCCCCCAGTCCGTCCGGCTCGATTCGATTCGCTGCAACAGCAGGTGTTCCTCAACCTTTGGCGCACCTACGACCGACTGCGAATGTTTGAGGACGAACTGCTCGGTCGGTTCCACCTGACTCCCCAGCAGTACAACGTCCTTCGCCTGCTTCAAGCCCATCGGACCGAGGGCCTGCAGACCCTGCAGCTCGCCGGCCGGCTGGTGTCGCGGGCTCCGGACATCACCCGCATGGTGGATAAGCTGGAGGAGCGAGGTCTGGTCGAAAGACTCCGCCGCGCGGAAAACCGCCGGGTGGTGGAGGTGCGAATCACGGCCGAGGGCAGCCGTCTGGTGCAACGCATCTCCGAGCCGCTGCAGGAGTGCCACACCCGACAACTGGGCCACATGACGGCGGAGGATTTGGAACGGCTGAGTGACCTGCTTTGCAAGGCGAGGCAGCCGCACGAGGACGACGCGAGCCACTGGCGCGAGTGACCGGAGGTTGGCAGCGGGACCAACGCCCCGTGGAGCCCTAGCGACTGGTGACTGGTGACACGACCGCGAGCGAACAGGCAAGTCCGACCGCTTACCCAATACAACCGACTCCACTTCAAGCCAAGGAGAATTCCATGATCCAGGCAGCACCCGTCCGCGAAGAAGAAGCAGATGTCGTGGTCATTGGTGGCGGTCCCGCCGGCTCGACGGCCTCCACGCTGATCGCTCAAAAGGGTTACAAAGTCCGACTCTTTGAGCGCGAGAAGTTCCCGCGGTTCCACATTGGCGAATCGCTCATCCCCGAAACGTACTGGGTGCTCGAGCGTCTCAACATGCTGCCGAAGATGCGGGCCAGCAAGTTCGTACATAAGCACAGCGTGCAGTTCGTCAGTTCCAACGGCAAACTGTCCGCTCCGTTCTACTTCGCCGACAACAAGCCGCATGAGTGCTCGCAGACCTGGCAGGTCGTGCGGAGCGAGTTCGACCTGATGATGCTGAACAACGCCCGCGAGCATGGCGTGGACGCGAGGGAAGGCGTGCGGGTCCGCGATGTGATCTTCGAAGGCGACCGCGCGACGGGCATCCTCATCCAGGAGGACGACGGCAGCACGACGCGCGTGAACGCCAAGGTGGTGGTCGATGCCAGCGGCCAGTCCGGCCTGCTGATGAACAAGCTGAAGCTGCGCATCTGGGATCCGCTCCTGAACAAGGGGGCCATCTGGACCTACTGGGAAGGAGCCTACCGCGACACGGGCCGCGACGAGGGTGCGACGGTGGTGTTGCAGACAGAGAACAAGCAGGGCTGGTTCTGGTACATCCCGCTGCACGACAATCGCCTGAGTGTCGGCGTGGTGGCACCGTTCGACTACCTCTTCAAGGGACGTGGCAGCCACGAGGAGACGTACCTCGAAGAGGTCGAGAAGTGCCCGGCCGTCAAGGAACGGATCGCCTCTGCGAGTCGCATGACCGGCTACTTCGCCACGAAGGACTACTCGTACCGCTGTGAGAAGGTCGCGGGCAACGGCTGGGTGCTGATCGGCGACGCCTTTGGATTCCTCGATCCGCTCTACTCGTCGGGCGTGCTGCTCGCCCTGCGATCGGGCGAGATGGCTGCGGACGCGATCACCGAAGGTCTTGCCGCCGATAACCTGAGCGAATCGCAACTCGGCAAGTGGGGGCCGGCGCTGAACCGCGGCATCGACCGCATGCGGCGACTGGTCTGCGAGTACTACGAAGGCTTCAGCTTCGGCGGCTTCGTAAAGAACTACCCGCAGTTGCGGGGCAAGATCACCGACCTGCTCATCGGCGACCTGTTTGAAGACAAGGTCGACGTGGTCTGGGAGCCGATGGAGACGCTGTATACCGACGGCAAGCAGGCTCCCAACGCCTGGGATTCCGGGACCGATCCCGCAGTCGCGGCCACCAAGATGAACGAACTGCACCTGCCGGAGGGCGTGCGGCCGTAGCCTCCTCTACGACCGCCCCATGCTTCCTCCGTCTTTCGCCGTGTGCCCTCCGTGCATCCTCCGCTTCGTCCGTGGTTAAATCCCGCAAGAGGCAGGAAAGAGGCCGGTTTATTCTTAAACACGGAGGTTACGGAGAAGACCCGGAGGGCCATGGAGGTTCAGCATCGCGACTCTACAGCTCGCGAACGCGGATCTTCCGCCAAGCCACTTCGTAAGGCCCAGCGCCCTTGGCGATGCCATGGACCTGCAGTCCGATGAAGCCCTGGGCGTGCGTCTTGTGGATCGGCTCGTCGTTCAGGTCGCCGATGGGCTGGCCGTTGATCCAGGTCTGGATGCGCGGCCCCTTGGCAACGATGCGGAAGTGATTCCAATCACCGTCGCGGAACGCCTTGTGCGGCGTGCGCACCGCGTCGGGTGTGAGCCAGCCGCGATCGGTGGCTTCGCCATAAACATACCCGGCCAGTGACGCTCCATCGCGGGTCGATTCGATCTCTACCTGCGGTCCGTTCACACGGCCGAACTTCTCGCCGTTGCCCGGCGCGGCCGTCTGAGAACGCACCTGCACGCCGGAGTTCAATGCGTTGTCGACCTTCACCTCGAACTCCAGTTCGAAGTCGCCGTAGTCGCGAGGCGTGCAGAGGAACGAGTTGGGACTGCCCTCGGTCGTCTTGCCGACGATCATGTCGCCTTCGACGCGATAGGTGGCCGTACCGTTCTTCTGGATCCAGTTGTCGAGGTTCTTGCCGTTGAACAGTTCGACCCAATCGGCAGCTGCCGCGGACGGAACCTGCGCGGTGAACCAGGTCGCGACAATCGCGACCAGAATCGTGCCTAAACTTCTTCGCATGGGATAACTCAGCCTCCTGGAATGTTGGGGGAATCTGCTCGGGCGTCGTCATGGGGTCAGGCCGGCTTGGTGGTTCCGGAACTCGCCCTTGCGGCTTGGGGATGGCTCTTTTTTACCACGCACTTTGCGCATGGAAGGACGCGGAGTTTCCTCCTGGTACCAGGCAGGTCCTCCGTGCGTCATCTTCGTGCTCTTCGTGGTAACACCCGTCTCCGCAACTCGAGGTCGCTTGGCGGGCCAACCCGCAGGCCACCTCCATGAGGACGACGCATGGTACCGCAACGGGGAACCGCTTCGCCAGATGCGCGACGCGAAGCCGTCGGTGTTCATGAACCGGAACATCTGTGGGGCGTGACGCCGGCTTCTTGCGAGCCGAGACAATTTACCCCTTTCGCCCCCTTCGCCCCTCGCGCATTTTATACGATGCTCCGGGACTCCCCGCCCACGCGTGACAGCCGCTTCATCCACACCTCCAATCGCTTCGGTACCCTCCCGCGAACCGACCGTTGATTGCATTCCCCACTGGTCCAAACACACTGGGGAAATCCCCTTCGAGACACCGCCATGCTCAATCTGCGAACACTCTTCTCCGTCCGGAAGCCTCGTCGTCCCGTCCCTGCTCGGGCCCGTCGAGTCACGACACGATCGACCGACTCGCGCCTGCCGGAATCGCTGGAGCCGCGTTGGGCGCTGGCGGGCGGTCCCTACCTGCACATCCACGACAGCAGCCAGTTGGGCGTCGTCGACGTCAACTCGGGTGAGGTCTATAAGATCGGGAACCTGCGTTCAGGCAACCAGACGATCGCCATCGCCGATATCGGCTTCAACCAGCAGGGCCAGTTGTACGGCGTGTCGGCGGATCGCCTCTATCGGATCAATCCTGGCACGGCGATCCTCACCGACTTGGGCGCGCACGGCATTGGCAACGCGAATGGCATGGTGTTCGGTCCGTCCGGACAACTTTATGTCATGGGTCGCAACACGCCGAATGTGTACCTGATCTCGGATGTGACGCGTCCCGCCGCCAGCACCTCCATCCTGCTGCCGAACCTGACTTCGACGCAGGGCTGCAACGGCGACCTGAGTTTCATCGGCAACGACCTGGTCGTGGCGGCCACGAACCAGGCGCTGATGCGATATCGTTTCGACGTGAGCCCAACGCGTCCGCGTCTCATCACGCAGACCGACCTCGCCCGCTCGGACGTGATGGGCCTGGCGAACGTGAACGGCACGACCCTCTACGGTCTCTCCTACAACACGGTGCTCACGTTCAACCTCACCGGCGGCACGCCGATTCGCAGCGAAGTAGCCTTGCAGACGGCCGTGACCTTTGGCCAACTGCGAGGCTCCGCCTACTACGCCGAGGCCAATGGCCCCGTGCCGATCGGCACGTTCTCGGGCACCAAGTGGCGTGACGACAACGCCGATGGAGTGCGGCAGGGTAACGAACCTTACCTGGAGGACTGGTCGATCTACGTCGATCGCAACCTGAACGGCGCTTTCGACGCGGGCGAGCCGCGGAGCCTGACAGACAGCCAGGGACGCTACCTGCTGTTCGGCAACGCGCCCGGGCTGCATACGGTGGATGAGGTGATCCCGAGGCTGGGCAACTGGGAGCAGACCTACCCGCGGGCCGCGAACCGCCAGCTCGTGGCCGACTACGACTTCGACAACGGCACCGCGAAGAACCGCCTCACGCACGCCTATGGGCTGCCGGACCTGACGACTTCGGGCGTCAGCTTCCGCTCGGGCGATGCGGTGCTTGGCGGCGGCGGAGGCTTTCTGGAGCTGCCCGCGAACCTGGGCCAATCGCCGTTCACGATCCTGATCGATGGAACCTATTCGCCGCAGCAGGCCATCGAGCAGTTCCTGGTCTCGCAGCGGCTCACCGACACGCCCACGGGC
>JBIIEC010000574.1:0-3193 GCA_044238045.1 Pirellulaceae bacterium
GCAAACGCCTTCGCCGACTGGATCGTGCGCAATCGCTGGGCATTCGGAGTGGACCGGCCGGAGACGCGGGCGGCGGGCGAGCAGTCGAGCACGGCCGAGTTCCAGGCGGCGATGCACGACCTGGCAGCACGCACACGCTGGGAGTCGCGGACGGCGGTGGCTTGGCTGGACGGCAACGGCGTGGATTCGCCCGTGCTGCTGCGTGGCAAGCCGACACGCCCCGGCGACACCGCCGTGCGTTCGCTGCCCGTGGCCCTGGTGCGCACGCTTGGGCCAGCCGACCCCGTGCCGGCGACCGCCAGCTCCGCGAACCTCGGCTCCGCGCTCGACGAAACCTCGGCGATTCCGGCGGCACCTGCCGACTCCAGCGGCCGCCTGCAACTGGCCGAGCAGCTGACGGATCCTCGCAATCCGCTCGTCCCTCGCGTGGTCGTCAATCGCATCTGGCATCACCTGTTTGGTCGAGGCCTCGTGTCCACCGTCGACAACTTCGGTGCCCTCGGAGAACGCCCGTCGCACCCGGAACTTCTGGACTACCTCGCCGCGCAGTTCGTCAGCGGCGACGGCCGCTCGATGAAACGCCTGATCCGTCGCCTCGTGCTGACGGACGCTTTTGCGCGGACCAGCGACCGGACGGACGCGCGAGCCGAAGAGCTGGATCCGGCGAACATCCTGCTGCATCGCATGCCGGTGCGGCGTCTGGAAGCGGAGGTGATCCGCGACGCGCTGCTGGCCGTGTCGGGACGCCTCGATCGCCAGGTGGGCGGCCGGCCGGTGCCCGTGCACCTGACGGAGTTCGTCGTGGGCCGCGGGGCACCGGAAATCGATGGGCCGCTGGACGGCGCCGGGCGGCGCAGCCTGTATACCGCCGTGCGCCGCAACTTCCTGCCAACCATGATGCTGGCCTTCGACATGCCCACGCCTTTCAGCGCGATCGGACGACGCAACGTGACGAACGTTCCCGCACAGTCCCTGGTGCTGATGAACGATCCGCTGTTCCAGCAGGAGGCGGCGCGCTGGGCGGGCAGATTGGAGCAGGCCTGCCGTGGCGCGTCGGAGCGGGAACGCGTCGAGTGGCTGTTCCGCACGGCCTTTGCACGCGAGGCCGACACGGCGGAAGTCGACGCCTGCCTGGCCACGCTGGCCGAGCTTCGCGCGGACCCGTCGACGGCAGGGCAACCCGAGGACGCCTGGTCGCAGTTGTGCCACGCGCTGTTGAGTACGAACGAGTTCATCTACCTGCGCTAGGGGAGCCTCCACATGAGTTGGCCTGAACGAACGATGGAGGGCCTGTCCGGTGCGCTGGCGGCGCAAGGACTCTCGCGCCGCGCGATGCTGACCCGCGCCGCCAACGGGTTTGGCATGCTCGCTTTTTCGGCCCTCTTCGGCCAGCAGGCGACCGCTGCGTCCGCCGGTCCCGCTTCCGCCATCGACGCCGCCACACGCCCCAGCCACACGCGGCCGCGGGCAAAGCATGTGATCTTCCTGTTCATGGAAGGCGCCGTCTCGCAGGTCGACAGCTTCGATTACAAACCCTCGCTGCGCAAGTACCATGGGCAGGACCCGCGGCAGGCGATCGGGCGGATCGAGAAGACGCAGTTCGAACAGATCGGCACCGTGCTGCAGTCGCCGTGGAATTTCCAGCAGCGTGGCCAGAGTGGGCTGTGGATCAGCGACCTGTTTCCGCACGTCGCGCAGCAGGCGGATAAACTGTGCGTCATCCGGTCGATGACGTCCAACTTCCCGGAACACACCAGCGCGAACTACTTCCTGCATAGCGGCAGCGGTCTGCAGGGGCGGCCGAGCATGGGAGCGTGGGTGACCTACGCGCTGGGCAGTGGCAACCGCAACCTGCCCGGGTTCGTCGTTCTTAATGGTGGCCAGATTCCGTCCGGAGGCCTCGATAACTTCAACAATGGCTTCCTCCCTGCGACCTTCCAGGGCTCCCTGCTGAACGCCCGGGGCACTCCGCTGGCGAACGTCACGCCGCGCGAGCCGTCGCCGTCGGTGCAGGCCTCCAAACGCCGCCTCGCCGCGCGGCTCAACTCCCATGTGCTGCAGCAGTCAGGCGGCGTAGACGCCTTGGAGTCGGCCATCGCCAATCAGGAACTGGCGGCCCGCATGCAGTTGGCGATCCCCGACCTGATGGATGTGAGCGACGAGAGCGAGGCCACGCGGCGCCTCTATGGGCTCGATTCGCCCTACGAGCATACACGCACCTACGCGTTGCAATGCCTGCTGGCGCGACGCATGGTCGAACGCGATGTGCGGTTCATCGAACTGACGATTCCGATGGTCGACGGCTACAGTCGCTGGGACGCGCACGGCGGCCTCGTCTCAAATCATGGCAACAACGCGCGAGCGGTGGACCAGCCGATCGCCGGACTGCTGGTGGACCTGGAGCAGCGCGGCAAGCTGGAGGATACGCTGGTCGTCTGGGCGGGCGAGTTCGGCCGCACGCCTTTCGCGCAGGGATCGGACGGTCGGGACCACAACGAATTCGGCTTCAGCGTCTGGCTGGCGGGAGGCGGCGTGAAGGCCGGGTTCGCGCACGGCGAGACCGACGAGTGGGGCTACAAGTCCGTGGTCAATCCCGTGACCATGCACGACCTGCATGCCACGATCCTGCATCTGCTGGGACTGGACCACGAGCGGCTCACGTTCCGCTTCAGCGGCCGCGACATGCGGTTGACCGACGTGCACGGGAACGTGGTGCGGGAGGTTTTGGCCTGAGGCGTGGGTGGTGAACCACGGAGGGCGCGGAGTAGCACGGAGAGGAGCACGCGGGGCGGGGTTATTCGATGACCTTGTTGAGCGGATACTCGACAATGCCGCGGGCACCGGACTCCTTCAGACGCGGAATGATGCGTCGCACCACGGTTTCGTCGATCACGGTCATCACGTCCACCCACTGGTCGTCGGCGAGGTTCGAGACGGTGGGTTTGTCGAGCGACGGGAGCATCTCGAGGATCTGCGGCAGGTTGGCCTTGGGCACGTTCATCATCAGCCCGACCTTGCCGTCGGCGGCGATCGCCCCTCGCAGCATCAGGGCGATGTCGTCGATCTTTCGCTTCTTCACGGGGTCGCGGTAGGCGTCGCGATTGGCGATGAAGCGAGTCGTGCTCTGCAGCACTTCATCCACGATCCGCAGGTTGTTCGCGCGCAGCGAGTTGCCGGTTTCCGTGACTTCGAC
>JBIIEC010000181.1:0-10883 GCA_044238045.1 Pirellulaceae bacterium
CGAGATGCTGGCGACGAGCGAGGGCGCGCGGCGGATCGTCTTGTGCCCGCGCGGGCCGGGCCTGCACGCGGGCTCTGCTGCCGAGTCGGGGGCCGCGCCCGACGGCTGGCTCCTCCGGGAACTGCGCCGGCTGGGCGATCATCTCCGCGGCGAGCACTGGAGTGAGTGACTTTTTGTTGTCATTCACCCGTGATCATTCACCCGTGATCATTCACTCGTTGTCACTCACGCCGGACCGACGAGCTTCCCGTTTTCTGCGCAGTTACTTGCGCGACTGCAGGAAGATGTGCACGCCCTTCTTGTTCGAGCAAGCGACATCGGGCATTCCATCGGCGTTGATGTCGGCAACCTCGAACTGCGTGCCGACGCCGCTGTCGTCATCGAAACGGTGCTGCGTCCAAACGGGGCGGCCGTTCTCGCGGGTCAGGCGGAGCCACACCATGACGGCCGGCATCTCCCAGCCGGGATCCGATTCGGCGTGCGCCCACCAGCGTTTGCCGGTCACGAGGTCGGGTAGTCCGTCCTGGTCGATATCCACCAGGCAGCTGCTGTGCGTCTGCGAGAAGCTCTTGTCGATCTCGTGCGTCTGCCACTGCCCCGGTGCCAGCTGCTCGTGCCACCAGATGCCGAAGGCGTGGGCGCTGCTGCTGAGCACGTCGTTGTCGCCATCGCCGTCGAAATCGAAGACGTGCATGTGGCCGCTGGGTTCTCCGAACGGTGCCTGGTGGAACGTCCAGTTCCCCTGCGTGCGATCTTCAGGAGCTTCCCACCAGCCGGCCGTGACGACCACATCGGAGCGGCCATCGCCGTTGATGTCTCCGGTTCCCAGGCCATGGTCGTACTTCTTTGCTCCCGCGGCGTTGGGGGCGGAGATCCCGTGGATCTTCCACGGGCTTTCGGCCGTGTCACCGGGCGTGAGGAAGGCGATGTAACGCGTCTCGCTGTCGGGATTCTGGCGGTCCGGGTTGACGCCCATGACCCATTCGCGGCGGCCGTCGCCGGTCAAGTCGACGTATTGCGGACTTTCGTTGTTCGAGACGGGCGTCAGCGCGACCTTCTTCCACGGCCCCTCGGTCTTGCCGGGATTCTCAAAATACCAGGTCGGCTCGCCAGGGAAGTCGACGATCATCAGGTCGGTCCAGCCGTCGCCGTTGAGGTCGTCGGATGCCGCGACGAAGGCGTTGGAGTAGTTGCGAGGATTGTAGACCGGCGGTTCGGGCAGCACCGAATGCATCTTCCAGTCGGGCGCTTCGTACCAGACGTAGCCGGCCGCGATGTCCATCTTGCCGTCGCGGTTGTAGTCACCCACGGCCACGCCCTCGCTGCGGAAGACGCGTTCCAGCGTCACTCGCTCGAACTTCACCGCCGTCGGCTCGGCACCCACGACGGTGCGGTCCAGGCCGGGGACGGCGACTCCAACGACGCACGGGAGGACGCCGCTGAGGACGCTCGCGAAGGCAAGGCACGGCAGGAGACTCGCCGCGAGCGATCGAAGACGGCGGCGCGCAGTACGTGGAAGGATGGTTCGCTTCATGGATCGATCTCCCGTGATAGGTCGAATGCGCCCCGGAATCGTCCCGGGGCGGCTGCCACACGGGAGCAATCGTGGCCCGTCGCGCGGCCAGTGTCAAGGTTCACACACCTCGGAATGGGCGCAGGTCTCGTTTTTGCCGATCGTTCCGCGGAAAACGAGACGTGACCCTATTAACCCGGCTCCAGCGGGTCGGTCTAATGGTCGGGCAGGCATCGTTCGCGTTGAGCCGACAGGAGCGTCCCGCATGGCGTCCGCGATCTTTTGGGTGAGTCGTTTGAGTCTTCCGGCAGCGGCCAGCTGGCTGCTTGTCACGCTGCTGGTGGCTGCCGCGCACGCGCAGGCTGAAACGCCCTCGGCCGCTGGCCAGCAAGTCGGCGTGCCCGACACGCCGGACTCGCTTGGGGCGAACTGGATCAAGCAGCGGCTGGCCGAGTCGTCGCCGTCGGTGGTGATGATCACGGTGGAGGGTCGCGATGGACGGCAGGCGGGCCTGGGGACCGGGTTCGTCGTCGACAGCCGGGGATTGATCGCCACGAACTACCATGTGATTGGTGAAGCGAGGCCGATCGAGGTGCGGCTGGAGGACGGGCGCGAGCTGCCGGTGACGGAGGTCTACGCGTCGGACCGGCAGCTGGACCTAGCCGTCGTGCGCGTGGCCGCGGAAGGGCTGCGGCCGCTGCGGATGGCGAAGGACGAGCCCGCAATGCAGCAGGGCGACGCGGTGCTTGCGCTGGGCAATCCGATGGGCTTGCGACACAGTGTTGTCAGCGGCATCGTCTCCGGGCAGCGTGACATCGAGGGACGGCGGATGCTGCAGATCGCGATTCCGATCGAGCCCGGCAACAGTGGCGGACCGCTGCTGGATCGTGATGGCCTGGTGCGGGGCATCGTGACCATGAAGTCGGCCGTCACGGCCAACCTGGGGTTCGCGCTGGAAGTGCAGGCGCTGCGCGGGTTGCTGGAACGTCCGAATCCGATTCCCATGACCCGCTGGAAAACGATCGGGTCGTTGAATCCGCAGGACTGGTCGACCGTGTTCGGATCGCGGTGGGAGCAGCGCGCGGGGCAGATCCTGGTCTCGGAGCCGGGCGACAGTTTCGGCGGCCGCTCGCTGTGCCTCTGGCAGCGCGAACTGCCCGCGCAGCCGCACGAGTTGGGCGTGCAGGTGCGATTGAGCGACGAAGCCGGCGCGGCGGGCCTGGTCTGGCACGCCGACGGCAAGGATCGCCACTATGGCTTCTACCCGACGGCTGGCCGGCTGCGGTTGACCCTCTTCGAAGGACCGACCGTCTATTCTTGGCAGATCCTCGAGGAGTTCACCAGCCCGCACTATCGGCCGGGCGAGTGGAACCATCTGAAGGTGCGGCTGGATGGCAGCCGCGCGCAGTGTTTCGTCAACGACCAGCTGGTGCTGGAGCGAACGCTGGAGGGACCGCAGTCGGGACAGATCGGGCTGGCGAAGTTCCGTGACACGCAGGCTTCCTTCCGCCAGTTCCGCGTCGCGCCGCAACTGGCTCCCGCGCGGCTGGACGACGAACGATTGCGAAAGTCCCGGGAGCAGCTGGCGGCGGTGCCGCTGAACGACTGGGCAGCGACGGCCTCGCTGGATACGCTGGCCGCCGACTCGGCCGCCGCGCGCGCGGTGTTGGAACAACGCGTGGCCGAGCTGGAGGACCAGACGCAGCAGCTGCGGCGACTGGCCAAGGACGTGCACACGCGCGAAGTGGTCCGGTTGCTGGAGGAGTCGCTCGCGGCGCCGCCCGCTTCGTTCGACCTCATCCGCGCCGCGCTGCTCATCTCGCACCTCGACAATCCCGACCTGGAGGTCGACGCCTACGTCCAGATGGTGGACCGCATGGCCGCCGAAGTGTCGTCGGCGGCCGGAGCGGAAGCCGCGCCAGCCGACCGGCTGGCAGCCCTCGATCGGTATCTCTTCCAGGAAGGCGGTTACCATGGCAGCCGCACGAACTACTACCACGCGGCCAACAGCCACCTGGATCGCGTGCTGGACGATCGCGAGGGCCTGCCCGTCACGCTGTCGGTACTCTACATGGGACTGGCGCGTCGCGTGGGCTTGGATGTCGACGGAGTGGGACTGCCGGGACACTTCGTGGTTCGCTGGCGACCCACGGATCGCGAACCGACCTGGGTCGATCCGTTCGATGGCGGCAAGCGTCTGACGGCGGAGGACATCCGTCGGTTCTACCAGGTGGACCAGGGCGGCGAGGCGCCGCCCGACGACCTGGCAACGCTGGAACCGATGTCGCCTCGATCGGTCCTCGTCCGCATGCTGCGGAACCTGCTGGGCGTCGCGCAGCAAAACCAGGAGCACGAGGCGATGCTGCGTTACTTGGAGACGCTGGTGGCACTGGCCCCCGACGATGCGTCGCTGCGAGGCATGCGGGCGGTGGTCCGCCACCAGAATGGACGCAAGCAGGCCGCTGTCGAGGATCTCGACTGGTTCCTCCAGCAGCGGCCCGAAGGCATCGACCCGGAGGCCATCGAACAGCTCCGTGGCCAGTTCCTCCGCGACCGGCAGTAACCGCCGCCGAAACAGGCCGCACGCCGCACGCTCGCTCGGCGCCTCACTGGGGCACGTGGGCCAGCAGCCAGTCTTCCAAGATGATGTGTTTGACCAGGGGCGCGCGAAGCAGCGCGGCGCGGCGCGGCAGCAGCGTCTGCAGCCAGGGTCGGGACACGACGTACGAAGCCGCTCGCAGTCCGCGGCTGGCCTGCGTCATCGCCTCGACATTCTTCGAGATGCGTTCAAACGTGGCGGGGATGATGTTCGGCGCCGGTCCCAAGTGGATGATGGATTCAATGCCCATCACCAGCAGTTCGTTGACGACATCCCACATCCGCTGCGGATGGTCGATCCAGCGGGCGATCAGGTCTCGCGCGTTGTAGTCGTTGTAGGCGATGGTGCCCGTCACCATCGACAGCACTTCGGGATGCGGCTTGCGGATGCCGCCGGGGATCGTGAGCAGCATCTTCGAGGCGCGATTGGGGATGTTGCGTTCCCACATAATCGGCGTATGCAACGGCGGCCAGCGGTGTTCGTTCTCGCGGAGCGACAGGCGCACGTGGGTGATTTCGGACATCCGCTCGCGGAAACGCTGCAGGGTGGAGCGATTGCCGAGGACGAGCAGCGAGTTCGGGGCCAACTGGGCCGAGACGCCGATGATGCCGTCGCCCTCCGAGTTGATGCTCAGGCATAACGCCTCGGCACGCTCCAGCGGGATCGCCTCCCCCTTGGAGAACAAGATGCCCATCACGACGTCGTGCGCCAGGGCAACGCAGTCACCGGACACGGCGAGCGGCACCTGCAGCGCATCGCGAAGGGTGAAGCTGCCGCCGGCGACCAGTGCGCTGATCTCGCCCAGGCTGAAACCGATGGAGACCCGGGCTTTGTGGTAGTCGACCCCGAAGCAGTCGTGCAGCAGCTTCAGCTGCGCGTGTTCCATCGCCAAGATCAGGACAATCGACTCGGCGTAGTCCTCCAGCGTCGGTTCGCGTCCTTCCCGTACGCGTTGCAGGAGATTCACCACGCGGCCCGTGGCCTCGCTGCAGATCTCGCTGCCTTCGTTCAGGTACGCGGCCACGGTGTTCGCATAGGCGGGCGTGGCAAGCAGTTCCGCCGTGCGTCCCAGGTTCACGACGTTGTAGCCGCGGAAGGCCAGTGCCGCGTTGGACAGGGGAAGGGAGGTGGAGGCGCGAGAGTCCGCCGCATGGCCGGGGGACTCGGGGCTGGAAACGGTGGGGTTCGCCGCGGACTGGCCTCCGGGCGTCGCGGCACTGCGGTCCGCGTCGGATGAGTCAGATGGATGGACGCTGGCCGAAGCGAGGGCCGCTCGATGGGCCGTAGTACCGCCCGCAGGTTCCCGCCGCGCCTGTTCTTGTCCCGCCCTGTTCCGACCGACGGCGCGCGACGCTGCGAGCCAGGTCGGCAGCAGGTCGGTCCAGGGGCGGTGCATCGAACCCATCGGAACACTCCGGAAGTTGCCTCGGGCTGTCGTGTCGCGACGTCCCGTCTCGCAGCTCGCAGTTTCGCGGCGCCGCCTCGAGATCGCGGGAGCGGTCCCACGTCACGGCCCGACCCCTTTCATTTTATCCCGCCGCTTCTTGGTCCATCGGTTCGGGGCGTGAATCGAGTGGCTTTTCCCGCCGCGAGAAGCGGTGACCGGGATGACCGGGACGCGTCCGGTCGTGGTGGGTGGGGAGCTGGGGAAGGAAAACCGCGTCGAGTCGCCGTGTACGAGATGGGAATGTTGCCAAACGGCAACGCAAGATGCGGTTCGTTTCGCCAGATAGGCCGCGCCGCGATGCGTGGGGAAGGCTGCGGAAGCTGGGGATCGCCTTGCCGAGCGTTCGTCCGCCCGCATACACTCAGCAGGCGGGAGCGGAAGAGTTTGCCGGATTGAAGGGTGTTTTCAGCGAGGGGAGGATCGGCGACGTGGCATTTCTGGATCTATCCGCTCGAGCATTGCGTGGCCAGGTGGCCGTCGTGACGGGCAGTTCGGGGGGCATCGGCCGGGCCATTGCGCGCGGGCTGGCGGCGGCCGGCGCGGATCTGGTACTGCACGGCAACCAGAACATGGAGACCGTCCGTCAACTGGCGGACGAGTTGCGACAGGGCGGGACCGAGGTGCTGGTCGAGCAGGCCGACCTGTCGGGGACGGCTTCGCTGGAGGCGTTGGTGGAACGCAGCTGGTCGTGGCGCGGTCAGGTGGAAATCTGGATCAACAACGCCGGCGTCGATGTGCTGACGGGCGCTCTGCGGGAAGCGTCGTTCGAGGAGAAGCTCGCGCGGTTGTGGGAAGTGGACGTGCGGGCAACGATGTTGCTGTCGCGCGCGATCGGGCAGCGGATGCAATCGCGGGGCGGTGCGATCGTGAACATCGGCTGGGACCAGGCGCAGGTGGGCATGGCGGGCGACAGCGGCGAGATGTTCGCGGCGATCAAGGGCGCGGTGATGGCCTTCAGCGGCAGCCTTGCCAAGTCGCTGGCTCCCCAGGTGCGCGTGAACTGCGTGGCACCCGGATGGATTCGGACTTCGTGGGGCGAGCAGGCGCATCCTTACTGGCAGGACCGGGCCACACGCGAGGCGTTGCGCGGTCGCTGGGGTTCGCCCGAGGACGTGGCCAGCGCGGTGCTGTTCCTGGTATCTCCCGCGGCCGACTTCATCACCGGACAGGTCTTCCAGGTGAACGGCGGCTATGCCGGCACGGAAGCCGCGCGGTCGGCGGCCGAGCGTGCCGGGCAGGCAGCGGCGGCCGGAGCGGGAGCGGACCGGGAGGTTCCGGACGCATCATGAGCGGCGCGCCGACGCGGGGTGAGCCCGCCGACGCGATGACGGCGGCAGCACGCCCGCACATCCAGTTCATCACGGGGCGGCTGGCGGAGGCGTCGTTGCGGCGCGTGCTGGAACCGCTGGCCGGCGAGCGGCAGTTCGACTATTCGGTCGCCGTGCTGCCGATCACAGTGGCGGCGCTGATGACGCCGGACTGGATCGCGCGGCACGTGACGGTCGATCCGCGGGCGACGCAGGTGATGGTGCCCGGCTACTGCGGTGGCGAACTGGCGCGGCTGCGCGAAAAGGTCGGCGTGCCCGTCGTCGTCGGCCCGCACGACCTCCGCGACCTGCCCCAATTCCTCGGCGCAACCGCACGCCGCGGCGAGGACTACGGCGAGCACGCGCTGGAGATCATCGCCGAGATCAACCATGCGCCGCGACGTTCGCTGGCTTCGATTGTGCAGGAGGCCCGCGAGCTGTCGGCGGCGGGAGCCGACCGGATCGACGTGGGCTGCGATCCGGGATCGGTCTGGACCGGCGTGGGCGACTGCGTTCGCGCGCTGCGCGACCTGGGCTTGCGCGTGTCGATCGACAGTTGGGAGCCGCGGGAGATCGCGCCGGCGGTGAAGGCGGGCGCGGACCTCGTGCTGTCCGTCAACCAGACGAACCGCGAGCGAGCGCCGGAATGGGGGTGCGAAGTCGTCGCCATTCCTGACGACCCCTCCGACCTGGACAGCTTGGAACGCACGATGGAGTTCTTGGCCGGGCGGGGCGTGCCGTTCCGCATGGATCCGATCCTGGAACCGATCGGGTTCGGTTTCGGCGCGAGCCTGCTGCGATACGCGACGATGCGGCAGCGACACGCCGACGTGCCCATGATGATGGGGATCGGCAACCTGACCGAGCTGACCGATGTCGACTCGCTGGGGTTGAACGTGCTGCTGCTCGCCCTGTGTGCCGAATGGCGGATCGGCAGCGTGTTGACGACACAGGTGATCAACTGGGCGCGGAGCAGTGTCCGCGAATGCAGCCTGGCGCGGCAGCTGGTGCACCACGCGGTGAAGCATCAGACGCTGCCCAAGCACCTGGCGACGGATCTGGTCGTGCTGCGGGATCCGCGCCTGCTGGAGGTGGGTGACGAGTTCCTGGCACAGCTGGCGGCGGCGCTGAAGGACCACAACTTCCGGATCTTCGCCGAGCGGGGGGAGATCCACGTGGTCTCGGCCGGGCTCCACCTGCACGACGCCGACCCCTTCCGGCTGCTCGACCAACTGCTGGCGAACTACCGCCGGCCGCTGGATGCGTCGCACGCGTTCTACCTGGGCTACGAACTGTGCAAGGCCGTGACGGCCTTGACGCTGGGCAAGCAATATCGTCAGGATGAGGCGTTGGACTGGGGGTTCCTGACGCGGCCGGAACGCCACGCGCACCGTCGCGACGCGGAAGATCGCGCCGGCGGGCCAATCGCCGGCAAGTAAGCTGCGGGGGCGGTGCGCCGGAGGGATCGGCGGCGACGCGATCGGGCAACGAGGGGAGCTGGCCGGGATGGTTCCCACGGGAAGGGTACGAGACGATCATGAGTGAGCGGGATGGCGCGGCAGCTCCGGAGGACTGGACGCCGGAGGTGCGCGAACTGTCGCCTGCGCCGACGGCCGTCGAAGTCTTCCGCGCGCTCTGTGACCTGCCCCACTGCGTGTTCCTCGACAGCGCGACCACGGATGTACGGCTGGCCCGTTATTCATACGTGGCGGCCGACCCGTTCGCGGTGGTGGCCGAGCAGCCGGGTCCGGTGTCGGCGTTGGAACGGTTGCGACAGCAGCTGGGGTGTTGGAGTTCGCGACGCGTGGAGGGGCTGCCGCCGTTCCAGGGCGGGGCGGCGGGCATGCTGGCCTACGAGTTGGGGCAGACGCTGGAGCGGCTGCCATCGGCGCGCTGCCGCGACTTCGACCTGCCGCGGCTGCTCATGGGCCTCTACGATCTCGTGGTCGCGTTCGACCATGGGCAGCAGCGAGCCTGGATCGTGTCCCAGGGCTGGCCGGAGACCGACCCGGCGCGCCGCAGGCAACGGGCGGAGCAGCGACTGGAAACATTGGCCCGCCGGATCGCCGCAGGCCCAGCCCGTCCGTCCGCGGAGACTGCGATCCTGAAGACTGGGCCCCTAAAGACTGGGCCCCTGAAGAGCGAGTTCGCGGAGACGCCGCTCGAACTCACGCGCCTCGCGCCCCACCATCCGGCGCGAGGCCTGCAGGGGGCTCCCGAAGGCCTGCTCAGCAACTTCACGCGCGAGGAGTATCTGCGGGCGGTGGAGCGGGCGATTGAACACATCCACGCGGGCGACATCTTCCAGGTGAACCTCGCGCAGCGGCTGGTCTTTCCCGCCCGGGACGATTCCGTGTCGCTGTACCTGAGGCTGCGGGAGCGGAACCCGGCGCCGTTCGCCGGCTACTTCGACCTCGGCCCCTACCAGATCGTCAGCGCCTCGCCCGAGCGTTTCCTGCACCTGGACCAAGGACGCGTCGAGACGCGGCCCATCAAGGGGACGCGCCGCCGCGCGGTCAGCGCCGTCGCCGATCTGTTCGTCGGCGACGATCTGCGGCAGAGCGGCAAGGATCGCGCGGAGAACGTGATGATCGTCGACCTGATGCGCAACGACCTGTCGCGGGTCTGTGAGCCCGAGTCGGTGCAGGTGACGCAGTTGTGCCAGGTCGAAACCTACCAGTTCGTGCAGCATCTGGTGTCGGCCGTTACCGGCACGCTGATGCCCGGCATGTCGCCTGTCGACCTGCTGCAGGCGACCTTTCCGGGAGGCTCGATCACCGGCGCCCCGAAGATCCGCGCCATGGAGATCATCGCCGACCTCGAACCCCACGCCCGTGGCGCCTACTGCGGCTCGCTCGGCTACATTGGCTGGGACGGGACGATGGATCTAAGCATCCTGATCCGCACGATCACGGCCGGGCGCGGCTGGTGGCAGCTGCCGGTCGGAGGAGGGATTGTGGCGGGGTCCGATCCGCAGCGAGAATACGAAGAGACGTGGCACAAGGCCGAGGGCCTGTTGCGGAGCCTGTAGCGGCGCGGGCGGAGCTTGTTGGCGGCGCGGAGTTACCGAGGTCCTCGGCGCCGCAGGCCGTGCCGCCGCGAGGGCCAAGCACGGCGGCTGGGAAACCCTGGAGAACCGAGCATCGCATGATCCTGCTGGTCGACAACTACGACAGCTTCGTGCACAATCTGGCACGCTACTTCCGGCGACTCGGCCACGAGACGCTCGTGGTGCGGAACGACCGCGTTGACGTCGAAACGCTGGACCGCCAGGGCATCGAGGCCGTGGTGCTCTCGCCAGGACCCGGCAGTCCCGACCAGGCCGGTTGCTGCCTGGAGCTGGTGCGACGCTGGGCGCCCCAACTGCCGATCCTGGGCGTCTGCCTCGGACACCAGGTCATCGGACAGGTACTCGGTGGCCGCGTCGTGCGGGCCCCGCAGCCCATGCACGGCATGAGTTCGCTGGTTGAGCATGAGGGAGAAGGCCTGTTCGTGGGCCTTCCCAATCCGCTGCGCGTCGGCCGCTACCATTCGCTGGTCGTCGATCCCGCGAAGCTGGTGGCGGAGCTGCGCGTTACCGCGCGGACCGACGATGGCATCGTGATGGCGGTGCAGCACGCCATCTGGCCGCTGTTCGGCGTGCAGTTCCATCCCGAGTCGGTGCTGACCGAGCATGGTTACGAGATCCTGGCCAGTTTCCTGCGGCACGCGGGACTGTCGGCGGTGGAGCCGCCGCGCGACGAGTGCGCGTCCATCTGGTGGGGATCCTTGCCTCGCACCAGCGTGGCCCCGGGCAACGCCGCCTTGCCTGGCCCAGCGCCGGGAACGCCGCCCGCGGAGCGAAAGTCGCCCGCGGCGCGGGCCGACGGGGAGCAGGCATGGCCGGCGTATCCGGTCCGGTACCGACAGGAGACAGGGGAGCCATGACCGAATCGCGACGACCACACGACCTGATGATTTTGGAAGGCATCGCCACCACGGTGAACGAGGATGGGGCGGTGAATGTCGCGCCGATGG
>JBIIEC010000575.1:0-3191 GCA_044238045.1 Pirellulaceae bacterium
GGCGGGCAGCACCTGACGCGGAACCAGGTCAACAGCGACGCACTGCTGGAGGCCGCGCAGGTCGATCCGCGGATGGGGCAGGTGGTGCGCGAGTTGTACGATCTCTGGAAAGAGGCCGGTGGCGACCTCTTCATGCACTACACCTTCACGGGCGTCAGTGTCAGCACGAGCCGCTGGGGACTGCTGGACAGCCTCGCAGACCCGGGCAGTGTGAAGTGGGACGCGGCGCTGGCCAAGCTGGCCAAGCCGGGCGACGTGAACCTGGACGGCACCGCGAACTTCGCGGACTTCGATATCCTCCGCGGGAACTTCGGCCAGCAGCAGCTCTGGTGGCAGCAAGGCGACCTCGACGCCGATCGGTCCATCGACGGCGACGACGTGCGTCGCTGGTGGGACGCGATCGTGCCCGAACAGCTGACGGCGGCGGAATTGGCGCAGGTGCAGGCCTTCGCGGCGCAGCAAAGCCTGCTGCTGTCCACGGGCGATCTGACGCTGTCGATCCAAGGCGGGCCGCTCTCGGAAAACGCCGTGGGCCAGGCCGGTACGCTCACCGTCTCCCGCAGTGGCCCGACCCAGTCCGCGGTGGTGGTCGCCTTGGGCAGCAGTCGTCCCGGCGAACTGCGAGTCCCGGCTTCCGTGGAAATCCCGGCGGGCGTCGCCACCGTGGATGTGCCCCTCTACACCATCAACGATGGCCGAATGGACGGCAACCAACGCTTGGTTCTGACCGCGAGCAGCGAACGCTTGCGGGCGGCGAGTTTGGAAGCGACCGTCGTGGATGTGGGAATTGGAGAGCCCGAGGGAGCCTGGACGGGAGCCACGGTCTTCCTGGACGCGAACGACAACGGCCTGCTCGATGCGGAGGAAGCCTCCACGGTCACCGATGGAGCGGGCCTGTTCGCTTTCACGGACGTCTCGGCGGGCACCTATCGACTGCGTGTCGCGACGCCCGGCACCCCGCGTTTCTCGGCCCGCTACGCCTATTCCGCATCCGCTCCCTGGCCCGCCTCGTCCCTGGTCTACACGCTGGCCTCGACAGCCCAGGCGCTGAACGCGGGCGAGACGCGTTCGATCGACTTCGCCTACCAAGCCACGCGTGCGGATGGGTCCGTCGTTGGTCCGCAATCGGTGGCCATCACGATCGTGGGCGCGAACGACTCGCCCGTGGCTGCGGAAGTGATCTTGGCGAGCGACGAAGACAGCGGCCCGATCGAGACGACGATCGACGCGGCGGACGTGGATGACGAACGCAGCACGCTGGAATTCACTCTGCTCGATGCACCCGCCGAGGGCACGCTGGCCCTGACGGCCGGCGGCCTGCTCACCTTCACTCCGGGAACCGACTTCCAGCATCTCCAGACCGGCGACAGCCGTGAGCTGACCGCCCGGTATCGAGTGGCCGACCCAGGAGGAGCGACCAGCGAAGCAACGATTCGCATCACGATCGCCGGCGTCAGCGACGCACCGCTCGTCAGCTTGAACGAAGGCCTGCTGCTGGCACTCCAGGGCGACGCCTCGATCCCTGCCTCGCTGCTCAGCGCGACCGACGCCGATGGCGACTCGCTGACCTACGTTGTCACCCTGGGCCCGACCGACGGCTACCTGTATTTCACCGATGCTCCGGAGACACCGATCACGGAATTCACCCCAGCCGACCTCGATGCCGGACGCCTGGGCTATCGCCACACGGGGAGCGTTTCCGGGAACGACCAGTTCGACTTCACCGTCGAGGACGGATCCGGTCTGTCGGCCACGGGAACTTTCGCGATCGAAGTGCAGGCTCCCCCCGAGACGACCTACGCCTCCGTCGTCGGACGCTCGCTGTTCTACAACGGTTCGCACTTCGATCAGGGCGACCCGGCCGCGAACTCCGCAGACGACGGGGCCATGGCCACCGACAAGCAACCTCTGCTGCCGGGCCAGACATCGACCTTCGTGAACTACACGAGCTACGTTCAGGGCATCAACGGCCTGATCCTCGATGTCGCGAACCTGCCCGCCGACAGCAGCCTGGGCCTGGACGATTTCGAGTTCTCCGTGGGGAACCAGACAGCCGTCGAAATGTTCACCGCGGCGGCGGATCCAACCGCCATCGTCGTGGCGCGCGGCGCTGGCGTCGCCGGCTCGGATCGAATTCGGATCACCTGGAGCGATGGAGCGATCCGCAACACATGGCTTCGCGTGGCGATCAAGGCTACGGCCAACACAGGCCTGGCCCAGGCCGACGTTCACTTTTGGGGGAACGCGGTGGGAGAAACCGGCAATTCGGCCGCCGATGCGATGGTCGACTTCCGGGATGCCACGCTGGTGCGGCGAGCGCAGTCCGTGGAAGCCGTGGCCATCACCAGCGTTTACGACCTCAACCGCGACGGATGGGTAGATCACACGGACCGGCAGCTGGCCGGTCTCTGGAGGACGACTGCGGGACAGGAGCTGAAGCGACTGCAGGCGCCAGCCAGCGAACCAGCACCTCCCCCGAGTGCCGCGTCACTGCCCGCCATCGACCTGCTGATGGCCGCACTCGCCGTCCACGGAACGTCGCCCCACGACGGCTTCCAGCCGTAAGGCAACGGGTCCCCGCGACGCGCACCCTGGAGTTGGCCTCCGCGGGTTTGCTTCCGGAGGACACCCTCCCCGTCGACCGGCGGCGACAGGCACGCAGCAGCCTCAGGGCTGGGCGTCTTTCGCTTCGGCGTCGTCGCGCGGGGAACGTTCGAGCGGCCGTGCCTCGTCGACCGGCGGTTCCTTGGGCTCGGTGACATGCGCAGTGCGCCAACGCTGGATGGCCACTTGGCGATCCGCGTCGCTGGCGAAGCCGACCGAGATGGTCTGGAAGACGAGGGTCGCGTCGAGGCGGACCTCGGCGAGCCCGTAGTCGGCCAGGGGTTCACCGGCGCGATGAACCAGGGACGCGAGCGCCACGTCGCGGAGTTGCGTGGTGATCTGGCGGTCGCCCAGTCGATGCAAGGCGGCGATCTCCGTTTCGTCGTCCAGGGTACGTTCCAGGATCCGCGTGTCCTCGGCGTCCCGTCCTAGCTTGGCGACAACCAGAATCGCGAACATACGGATGTGGGGATTGCCCACGCGATGGTCGAGTACGACGCGAGCCGGATCGAGCCCCTCGGGCAGCTCGTAGTTCAGCGTGAAGTGGAGGCGCTGCGCGAGCAGCGATTCATCCGAGTCCTTGGCGA
>JBIIEC010000576.1:0-3180 GCA_044238045.1 Pirellulaceae bacterium
AGGAAACGGTGCGGCCTAAAGCAGTTGTGAAACTCGATTCGACCCGAGCGGCCATCGACATGCACCGCTCCTTGCTGGTACCGACAGAGGCCCAGAAAGCCTGGCTGTCCGGGAATATCACTGTGGAGCAGTTGCGACTCCGTATCGACCTCGCGCAATTCCCTGTTGTCCATGGCGTGCCCTCCGCACCGGGCTCCTGTACGGTTCGCGCCTCCAGCTATTGCCGGGCGATGAAGCGACGATTGTCCCGCGCCCGTGGCACGAATTCAACATCCCGGGCCGGAAGTCGCGAACCGCTTCCGTGTTCGAGCGGTTCAGGAAGACTCCGGGCACTTCAACGCTTCACCCCCAGTTCATAGCAGATGGCTTCCTCGGCATTGCGAATCACCAGTCGGTCGCCGAACACCACCGGATGATTCCACGTCTTGCCCTGGAGCGGCGTGAGCTTCGCCAGTTCTTCGTGGCGTTCGGGATTCGCGCGAAGCAGCACCAGTTCGCCGCGTTCACTCGTGACGATGATCAGTCCTGAGTCGGCCAACAGAAGGGCCTGGCCTTTCTCGTAGCGGCCGCCCTTCCACTTCCGCTTGCCGTCCTTCAGGTCGATGCAGGCGAAGATCGAGTTATCGAAGCCGTAGGCGTGACCGTCGTGGATGACAAGGTCGTTGAAGTCCGGCTTCATGTCCCGGGAGGTCCAGATCTCCTCGCCGCGCAGGGAGCCCCCCTCGGACACGATCTGCACCAACCGCGTACCGGTCCCCATGCCGGTCGGAATGAGCAGGCGATCGCCGTCCAGGACCTGAGGCTGCAGGGCGCGGTAACCACCGTGCGGCCATTCGTAGCGCAGGACGCTCGCACCGGTCGTCGGCTCCCAGAAGTGCGCGCCCTCATTCGACAGCAGCGCCAGAAGCGGTCGGCCACCCACCGTCACGCTCTGCACCGACGCGTACGATTGCTTGCCCGCAGCCGCGGACCACGCGAGACTTCCATCAGCCGTCCGAAAGGCGAGAACCCCTTTATCGCCGCCGCCTCCCGCGTGAAGCACCACCAGGTTGTCGCCCACCCAGGGCGAAGATGAAAAGCCCCACATCGGCGGATCGATGCCGGCTTCCTTCCGCAGATCAACCTTCCACAACTGCGTCCCCGTCGCGGCATCCAGCTTCATCAGCCCGCCCTCGGCGCCCAGCGCGTAGACGGCGCCCTGTGCGATCGTGGGCGTGGCACGTGGGCCAAGTCCTCCCAGCGCCTCGAAGAACCGCGATGGCTGGGATGCCTCCCACACCTGCTTACCGGTCGTCGCGTCGTAACACACGACCGCTTCGTTCTCGCCCCGCTGTTCCTGAGTCACGAGATAGTCGCCCGCGACCGCGAAGGAGCTCCACGCCGGTCCGACGGGAATACGCCACAGCTCGCGTGGCGGATTAACGCCCCAGTCGTCAACGAAGACCGTGCCGCGCTGCGCGCCGTCACGTTGCGGTCCGCGAAAGCCGGGCCACTCCGGCTGGAGCAATCCAGATGCATCCAGCACCGGACGCTGCGACTCGGACACGGACGTACCTTGATTCGCGGGGACGTCGCCAGCCGCTTCACGTTCGTCTCGCTGCGACAACATCCGCTCCTCGGCCGTGGCCTTCCAACGCCACGCGAAGCCGAACGCGAAGTTTCCCCACGCTCCATCGGTCTTCACCATGGCCGAGACGCTCGCCCCCAACACGGCCAGTAGCAGCGCCCACCAGGTGCGCCGATCCGACAGTTGGCGTCCCCAGAGGATCAAGCCGATCGCGAAGCCCGCAATCGTCATCGGGATGGTCATCACCAACAGCAGGGGGCCGCGCATCGAAGGATGAGCAACCAGTTGCTCTGCGCCAACCGCCAGCGCCACGCCCGCTACGCCCAGCAGTCGCTCGTACCAGCGAGCTCGACTCGCCAGCAGCCACCACACCATGATCAACAGGCCAATCAGCAGCGGCCCGAAGGCACTGGACATCCAGATCATGGAAGGCCCGTCGGGAACCAGCCCGGGAATGAAACGAGCCAGCACCATTCCCGGCAACAGCATCAGCGGGATCCAGGTTCGCAGCGGTTGAAAATCGCCCTGTTCGGCCGGTGTCTCGTTGTTCATGGGATGAGTACTCCTTTTCCTTCTTATTCGATCCCTGCAGAGCCGTGAATTCGCAGCCCGCATTCTAATCATTCGCGGGCCCACGTAGCAGGCACACTCCGAGGCTGTGAACCTTCGAATCCGAGTCCGCTTAAGAATGAGCTTGAGACTCCGCCCCACCGGTGGTGCAAGTCTTTGCAA
This sequence comes from Pirellulaceae bacterium, assembly GCA_044238045.1. GTDB lineage: Bacteria > Planctomycetota > Planctomycetia > Pirellulales > Pirellulaceae > CAZUJM01. Next base: position 2,300 of record JBIIEC010000576.1, read on the forward strand.
TCAGATGAGAGCAATCGAGACAGCGGTGGGTCGGAACACGCACCGCAGACGGAGTATGCCTGCTACATTTTCTCACAGCGGTTCCGCGCGCCGCTGAACTTCATCGCCGTTCCGCCGGCGCGCGTTCGCCTGCGCGAATCTTGAGGGCGAGATGATTCTGTCGTGGCGGCAGCGGACAGAGCGTATGCGGGCTGACGGCGCACGGAGGGTTGTACGCCTTGTTGAAGTCCAGGTCGAACGTCCTGCCATCCGCCGGTCGTTCCGCATTCAGGAATCGGCCAGCCTCATAGGTGCCGTCACCGTTCGTCGCGTCCCGAAAGACAAAGAACAGCTCCGTCGGTGACTCCAGCATGGCATCCAGTCGATGGCGTTGCCCCTCGGCTTCAAACTCGGCGTATCCAACGATCTCCATCGTAGTTTCCTCGCCGCGAACGTTCACGATCCGGATCGGCCTGGGCTCGGCGTAGGCGTGATACGTGGCCTGGAATTGATAACGCCCGTCCACGGGGAACCAGCGTTTCCCGGCGAATCGCGCGATCGCTTGGCTCTGGGCGTCACGAACCCGCAGCGCGAGTTTGCCGCCACGTCGTACCAACTGCAATCGCAGCCGATCGCCTCGCGTGATCCGATCCGCGCCGTCCGCCTCGGCCTTTTCCGAATCCAACCGCAGTTCGACGCGTGGCTGCCAACGATCGTTTACCTGAAACCCCGATTGCTCCGCGCACTCAAGGAACACGCGTCCGTCCTCGACCTGCAGTTCCGCGCGGGTCGACACTCCCAGTTCAGCGGGTAAACGCACTGCATCGGTGGGCAGTATCCCGATCGACTGGCGACCGGGCCGCAGCCACTCGTGTGCGATCAACGCCAGCCATCCGTCGGGG
>JBIIEC010000182.1:0-10817 GCA_044238045.1 Pirellulaceae bacterium
AGTCTGGGACTGGTCTGGGATCTTCGCGAAGTGCCTCAGCAGGTGCTGGCTGAGGGACGCGCGTTGGATGCGGGCCAACCGGTGACCGGACGGCCGTCGGCGTCCAGTCCGCTGGCGTCTGCGCGAGGAGGCGGCCGGGGGCCTGCGCGACGAGCGCAGGAATCGCATGCCGCGTCTGACCGGCGGGGCGTCGCACGAGGTGCGACGCAGTCGGGCGAGAGCGAGGAAGCGTCGCCGGATCTCCCTTTGCCCCGGGAAGGCCACGCCTGAGCCATGCGGATCGCCATCGTGGGAGCGGGAGTCAGCGGGAACGTTTGTGCGTGGTTGCTTCATCCGCACCACGAAGTCACGCTGTTCGAGGCGAACGCTTACCCCGGTGGCCACACGAACACGATCCGTGTTGAGGCCTACGGCGGTGCCTACTCGCTCGATACGGGCTTCATGGTCTTCAACGATCGCACCTATCCCGAGTTCATCCGGGTGCTCGAGCAGTTGGGCATCGAAGCGCAGGACAGCGACATGAGCTTCAGCGTGCGGTGCGATCGCACGGGGCTGGAGTACCAGGGGAGTTCGCTGTCGGGGCTGTTCGCCCAGCGCGGCAATCTGCTCAATCCTCGCTTCTACCGCATGCTGTGGGATATTGTGCGGTTCAATCGCCTGGCGACGCAGGAGCGTGATGCGCTGGCCGATTCGCTGACCATGGGAGACTACCTGCGACAGCGGGGATTTGGCGCGGACATGGTCGATCGTTACCTGGTGCCGATGACGGCGGCGATCTGGTCCGCTTGTCCCGGCAAGGTGCTGGAGATGCCAGCCCGCTTCCTGCTGCAGTTCTTCCACAACCACGGCTTGCTGCAGTTGAGTGATCGTCCGCAGTGGAAGACAATCCCGGGCGGCGCGTGCCGCTATGTGGCCGAACTGCTGCGTCCCCTGGGCGACCGTGTGCGGCTCAATACGCCCGTGGCGTCGGTCAATCGCGGCGACGAGGCGGTGGTGGTGCGAACCCGCGACGGGGAGCAGGCTTCGTTCGACGCCGTGGTCTTTGCCTGCCACTCCGACCAGGCGCTGCGCATGCTGTCGGATGTCGATGGCCGCGAGCGCGAGGTGCTGGAGTACTTCCCTTACCAGCACAACCTCGCCATCGTGCACACGGACACGCGTCTCCTGCCGCGTCGAAGGGCCGCCTGGGCGAGCTGGAACTATCGGATACTTCCCGGGAACGACGAGCGTGTGAGTGTCACTTACGATGTGAACCGACTGCAGCGACTGGGTGCCCCCGGTCCCGTCTGCGTGACCCTGAACGACGAGGAGACGATCGACCCCAGCCGGGTGCTCGCGCGGATCGACTACCACCACCCGGTCTTCCAGCCTGGCACGCTGCGCATGCAGCAGGCGCAGCATGAGCTGAACGGAGGGCGCCGGACGTATTTTTGCGGAGCGTACTGGGGCTATGGATTCCATGAGGACGGCGTGCGGAGCGCGCTGGCCGTGGTGGATGCGATCGGACGAGCGACGCAGCGCGACGATGTCTCCCGCTTGGAGGGCCAGCGCGCGTGATCCAGAGCTGCCTCTACCAGGGGACGGTCCGTCATCGTCGATTCGAGCCCGTGGGGCATGCGTTTCGCTATTCGATGAGCTTCCTGTACTTGGATCTGGACGAGTTGGAGTCCGGGGTGGCGGGCTTGGAGTTCCTCTCGCGACGTCGTAGGACGCTGGCCTCGTTCTATCGCCCGGACCACCTTGGCGAGCCGTCCCGACCGTTGCGTGAGTCGGTGCTGGCCCTGGTGGCCCGTGACTGGCCCGATCATCCGCCAATCGGCCCGATCCGGCTGCTGACCTTGTGGCGCAGCCTGGGTACGTACTTCAGTCCCGTGAGTTTCTACTACGGCTTTGACCCGACAGGGACGCGTTTGGAGTTCCTTCTCGCGGAGGTCAGCAATACGCCTTGGGGCGAACGCCACAACTACGTGCTGCCCAACGTGGATGACGCCGCAGGCTCGCGTCTGGATTTCGACCATGCCAAGGTGTTCCATGTTTCGCCTTTCCTGCCGATCGACATGCACTATCGGTGGCAGCTTACCGTTCCGACGACGACCCTTTCCTTGCACTTGGAGACATGCCGCGAAGACCGTTGCCTGCTGGATGCGACGCTGACACTGCGGCGCCGCCCGTTGACGCGGGCGGCGTGGTTGGCGACCCTGGCCCGCTATCCCTGGCTTCCCGCGCGAGTGCTCTCCGCCATCTACTGGCAGGCGTTACGACTATGGATCAAGAAAGTACCGTTCTATCCGCATCCACCGAAACCGTCGCCCGTCGCGTTGGAGGGCCGCGGACCATTGGCCGTTCCGTAACCGCCGCGCAGCGTGAGTCGGCGGGGGAAAACTCGGGCAGGCCGGGCCGCTTGGAACGCGGAGCCCGCGCGATCTTCCTGCGCTGCCTGCAGTCGCTGCGCCACGGATCGCTGGTGCTGGAGGACGGTGGCGAGACCCGGCGTTTCGGGCGGCTTCCCGCCGATGTGTCTTCCGGCGACGCACCCGCGATCGTCCATCTGCGCGTACGCAGCGCGAGCTTCTACCGTCGTGTCCTGCTCGGGGGAGAGTTGGGCGCGGCCGAATCGTACCTGCGCGGCGAGTGGGAGACCAGCGACCTGCCCGGCCTCTTCCGGATGCTCTCGCGCAACACGGCCGCCTTGAGCCAACTGGGGCGCATCGCCGACTGGCTGTGCCTGCCCGCACGCACCGCCCGCCGTCTCTGGACACGCAACACCGAACGCGGCAGCCGCGGCAATATCCACGCCCACTACGACCTGGGCAACGACTTCTTTCGACTGTTCCTCGACGACACGATGACCTACTCGAGCGGCATTTTCGCGACGCCGCAAACCAGCTTGCGGGAAGCGTCGGTGGAAAAGTACGACCGCATCTGTCGTCGCCTGCGGCTGACGCCAGGGCAACGGCTGGTGGAGATCGGCACGGGCTGGGGCGGTTTCGCGATGCACGCCGCGCGGAACTACGGCTGCCATGTCACCACGACGACGATCTCCAGCGAGCAACTGGCGTACGCGCGGGAGCAGGTCGAGAAGGCCGGACTGGCCGACCGCGTGACGCTCCTGTGCGAGGACTACCGCCGCCTCCACGGGCAGTTCGACCGGTTGATTTCGATCGAGATGATCGAAGCGGTCGGCGCCGAATACCTGCCGACCTATTTTCGCTCCTGCGAATCGTTGCTGCGCCCGGGCGGCGAGATGGTGATCCAGGCGATCACGATCCCGGACCAGCGATTCGAACGCTACCGCCGCTCCCAGGACTTCATCCAGAAGTATGTCTTCCCCGGCGGCTGCCTGCCCAGCCTCGGCGCCATCAGCGCCGCCGTCGAGCGGACGGAGGACCTGCAGCTGGTGCACCTCGAAGACTTCGGGCATAACTACGCCACCACGCTGGCTCACTGGCGCGCCCGATTCTGGGAACGGATCGACGACGTCCGGCAACTGGGGCTCGATGAACGCTTCGTGCGCCTGTGGGACTACTACCTCGCGTACTGCGAAGCCGGTTTCCGGGAGCAACTGACCGGAGTCTGTCAGCTGCACTTCCGGCGTGCGGGAGCAACTGCGGACGCGTGAAACGAAGCGTTCGCAGGCGGCATGGTACGGCACGCTGTGTGCCCGCTACGCTGTTTCCCGCTACGCTGTGTGCCCGCTACGCTGTGTGCCCGCTACGCTGTGTGCCCGCTACGCTGTGTGCCCGCTACGCTGGCTTCTCGAACCGCAGGTGGATGACGAACCACTCCTGGCCGTCGCGGAATCCGAACAGTTCCGCGCAGGAGAGGAAGAACATCCGCCACCGCTGGGCTTGTCGGCGAGCTTCGGCGGGCGGAAACTGGGCGGCGAAGAGACGGTCGACGGCCGGGCGGTGCCTGTCCAGCTCGATCAGCCATGCTTCGCAGGTCTTCTGGTAGTGCCGGCCGTTGACCTCCCAGGACTCGACAAGCTGCAGTTCCTCCTGGAATCGCGTGAGCCACTGGGCGGACGGCATCATGCCGCCGGTGAAGAAGTGCCGGCCCATCCAGTTGGCAGCTCCCTGCGTCTCGAACAGGTAGGTGGTCGACCGGTGGCAGAAGATATGCACGAACAGCTGCCCGCCCGGACGGAGCCAGCGGGCGATGCGATGGAACAGCTGGCGATGGTTGCGGACGTGCTCGAACATTTCCACGGAGACGACCCGGTCGAAACGGTCGGGCGTGTCGAAGTTCGCGATGTCGGAGGTGATGATGCGGAGGTTCGTGAGTCCGCGCTCACGCGCCCGGGCCTCGATGAATTCTCGCTGTGAATGGGAGTTGGAAACGGCGGTGACCTGGCTGCCGGGAAACTGTCGAGCCATGAAGAGGCTCAGGGAGCCCCAGCCGCAGCCCAGTTCCAGGATCGACTGCCCGTCGCGCAGTCCGGCTCGCTCGACCGTCGCCTGCAGCATGGCCTGTTCGGACTGTTCCAGCGTCATGGGGTCGTCGGGCCAGAGGCCGCAACTGTACTTCAGGTGCGGGCCGAGTGAGAGCTGGAAGAACGGGGCTGGCACTTCGTAGTGCTGGTCGTTCGCTTCGGTGGCGTGGACGGTCAGCGGGGCCGACCGGAGTTGCTCGGCCAGGCGGGCCTCGGCGGGTTCCGGGTCGCCCGCGCGTGCCAGCTCCTTCAGTCGCGTGCGCAGCAGTTGGCGGATGCCCGCGCGAATCGCGCTGTCGGGCAGCCAGCCTCGTTCGGCAAGTTCGATGAGCAGCGCGATCATGGGTCGGTCCTTCGAAGCAAGGATCGGAAGCGTTGCGGCAGCGGAGGCCGCAGACGGGATTCGACAAGAGCCAGCGGGAGCTTCGCTCGCGCGATCCGCTCCCGGCGTGTCAGCGGACGCGTGGCCGGAAGCTCCGCGTGATCCAGTGTACCGGCAGGCCGAGCAGCAGCATACCGAGGCTCGCCGCGGCGACGTAGGGCCGGTAGAGCACGGCGCTGTAGGTCATGAAGAGACAGGCGGCGACGAAGATCAGGACGGTCCAGGGATATCCCCAGAGCGGAAAGGCGCGATGGGCGGTGGGATCGACCCGTCGCAGCACGATCACGGCTGCGGAGGTGAATCCGTAAAAGGTGTAGACCGTGGGAGCCGTGTAGATCAGGGTGTCCGCGAAACCGCCAAGCACATTGATCAGCACGAGGGTGATCGCCGATTGTGAGAGGAGCGCGGGAACGGGAGTCTGTCGTTCGGCGTTCCAGTTGCCCAGCCAGTGGAACCAGGGATAGAGCCGGCCGAGGGTGAAGGCGATGCGCGAACCGGCCAGCATCAGCCCGTTCATGGCGCTCAGCGCCGAAATGGCGACCAGCAGCGAGATGGCCTGTGACGCGAAACGCGGCATCCGCTGCGCCACGACTTCGACCGCCACCGCCGTCGAACGCTGCAGGCCTTCGAAGCCGAGCGAGCGAAGGAACGAAGCATTCGCGAGCAGGTAGAGTGCGATGACGGTGCCGAGGCCCAGCAGCATGGAACGCAGGATGTTGCGACGCGGATCCCGCACTTCGGCCGTGATGTAAGCCATCTCATTCCAGCCGCCATAACAGAAGAGAATCATGACCAGGGCCACGCCGACGCTGATGGATTCGAGGGGAGCGGCGGGAGTGGAGAGAGTGGTTCCGGCCAGCGCGGAAGCGGTGGCGGAGGGAGGCGGTCCCAGGAGGCCGATGAGGATGATGAAGGAGAAGCCGATCACTTTGCCGATCGTTAGCAGGTTCTGCGTGCCTGCCGCTTCGCGAAGGCCCAGCCAGTTGATGCCGGTAAAGAGGACGACCGCCAGCGAAGCGCCTACCTGCGGGCGACTCAGCCAATGTCCTGCATCGATTCCCACCAGCGCGTTCGCGTAACGAGCGAAGACGAACGCCATCAAGGCGATGTCCCCGGGACGAACGATCAGCAGCTGCATCCAGCCGAACACGAATCCGGCCCAGTCACCGTAGGCGCGGCGAAGATAGCCGACATCGCCTCCATCCTCGGGATAGGTCGTGGCCAGTTCCGAATAGGCGAGCGCGCCGAACAGGGAGACCAGCCCGCCCAGCATCCAGATCAGCAGCAGTTGGCGGCCGCTGGACACGGAGGTGGCCACCATCGGCGCCATCTCGTACAGGCCCGCGCCGATGATCACGCCGACGATGAGGCAGGTGGCGTCGAGTACCCCCAGCGTTCTCTGCGGACCGCGTGATTCCATCGTCTCTGGTTCCCTGCGTTTCCAAGGGGCCGCGCCATCTCAAGCCGGTACCTGTGAGCCGGTCGCCGGTGGGCCCGGCGCGCCTGTTGGCCCGGCATCGAGCCGTTCGTCCCGGGAATGACCGCTCAGTCCCGCCAGGGCCGCTCAGTCCCGCCAGGGCCGCTCACGCCACTGCGGTATTGTGGTCGAGTCTTGCGCGGTCCACCAAGGAGGGGTGAAGCGGAAAGCCGGGGATCCTCGCGTTCCCGAATGCGCGTGGGCCGAATTGGGGAGCGAGCTCGTTTCCGCGCTGGACGGGCGCCAGGGCGCGTCTTATCATCAGCGTTGGCTGGGGAGAAGTTGACCCGAAGCAGGGAGGTAGCAAACGATGAGGCGGCGAACTGGCTTGGCGTGGACTGGGTGTCTGTGGGGACTTTTTTGCGCCGCGAATCCGCTGGCCGTGACGGCCCAGGTCTTCGTGCCAGGCCCGTCCGCTGAATCCGGCGTGGTGACTCCCGGCACCGGCGAAGGCTACTACGGCAGCCTGGGCCTCGACGCGTCCGCGAACCTGAAACGCGCGTACAGCAACTATCGACGCCTCGATGGGCTCGAACGTCCCGGCACGAAGCCCGAGATCCAGTCGCTGAACCCCGTGGCGGGCAACCCGACGGCCGCTCTCTGGCAGGGCCTGGACCATGGCGGCAGCGGCACGCTCTCCGGCTACCACGATCCCGGCATGTTCCTTGGCAATTCCAATGCTCGTTACTCGTACTACGACCAGTTGCTGTACTTCGGCGCGACCAAGAACGGCACCTCCTCGACCGATCCGGATGGCGGCGTGGGCGGCGACAACCTGCCCAATGGCACCAAGGTGCCGGACAGTAACGGACGCGTTAACTGGGAAGTCTCGGTGGGGTTCCTGGAGGACATCGACAGCTACATGGACGGGCGACCACCCAACAGCAATCGCATGGACCTCTGGGATGGCGTCTGGAATACCGATGGCGTGCAGATGCGGCTCTACTTCACCGCGTCGAATTCGCCGGAGCTTTCCAGTTCCGACTGGTTTTCATTCCAGGAGTCGATGGGGGACGGCAAGAAGGGCCTGCGCGCCCAGTCCGGCATTCCCGATACGCGCATTCGTTCTGAAGTCGATCGGGATGTCTATCCTAGCGTTCGACGACGCGTCGGCTCGGCCGCGACGCTGGGCGCAAACGAAGGCTTCCTCGCCGGTGGCTCCGATGGGCGTGCCGTCCATGTGGGCGTGAGCTATCTGGATGAGATGGAACTGAGCTGGAGGATGGAGCCGAACGATCCCAGCAGTTCCGATCCCAAGAAGGCGCGCGAAGTGCGCTTCGTGGCGAAGACGGGGAACCTCGAATACGTCTCCGTGTTTGATCCGGGCGCTCCCAATGCGGCCGTGGTTCCGAACCCCACCAAGGATCCCGGGATCACTTGGGAGAAAGGCTACTTCGATTGGCGCAAAAGCACGCCCGTCTTCTACCTGGGGCTCGACAAGGGCACCGATTACGGAAAGACGGGAGCGACCGGCCTGATGGGAATTTACGAACCTGGGGACTTCAACGCCGACGGCAAGGTGAACGCCACCGATCGCGGCATCCTGCAGGCGAACCAGGGGATGACCAGCAGCAGCTATTCGCGCGGCGACCTCGACCAGGATGGAGACACGGATGGAATCGACCTGCTGGCCTGGGAATCCCTGGGAGATCCCGCCTCGCAGATCGACTCCATCCGCAACCTGTCGGATCGCGTGCCGTTCGTGCACAACATGGTACGAACCTACATGGGTGATTCGAACCTGGACGGTGAGTTCAATTCGAACGACTTCGTGATGGTCTTCCAGAAAGGCCAGTACGAGGACGCGACGGTGGGCAACAGTCGCTGGGCCGATGGAGATTGGAGCGGCGACTACGATTTCAACACGGCCGACTTCGTCGTCGCCTTCCAGGATGGGGGCTTCGAGAACGGCCCGCTTCCCGCTCTTGCCGCCGTGCCGGAACCCTCGGCCTGCTGCCTGATGTTCCTGGGCTGGACGGCCTGGTGGGCGCAGCGCCGTCCGCGTTGCGCACCCTGACGACACTCGCGCGAAATCGATCTCGCGAAATCGGTCGTGCCAAGAAGTCTACGGCTGGGAGGCCGGGGTGGCATCGGGCAGGATGCGGATCTTGAGGTTGCGGAAGGACGTTTCCGAGCCGTGGGCCTGCAGTGCGATGTGGCCTTCGGCGGTGGCCGCGAAGCCGGGCCAGTCGTGGAACTTGCTGGCGGCCAAACGCCGCTTCCAGTCCGGGCTGTCGAGCGTCGCTTCCGCCACCTTCTCGTCGTTCAGCCAGTGTTCGATACGATTCCCCTGGACGACGATCTTGCCCGTATTGTATTCGCCTGCCGGATGCAGGGTCTTGTCGCGGGCGGGATAGAGCCCATAGATGGAGGCGGTCCGTTGCGCGGGGCCGGTCTTTTCCTGATACGACGGATCGTCCAGCAGCTGGTATTCCAAGCCCGAACGATACGACTCGGCGTGTTCCTCCGTGACGCGGTAGAGGACTCCGCTGTTGCCGTTGGCGACGCTCTTCCATTCGAAATGCAGTTCGAAGTTGCGGAATCGCTCGACCGTCACCAGGTCGGGGCCTTGGCCGTCGTTGTGCAGTTCACCGTCGCGGAGGGTCCACGATGGCGGCACGGCTTCCATCCGGTAACCGCGCCAGCCTGCCAGCGACTGGCCGTCGAAGAGCGACCGCAGTTCCTCTTCGCCTGACCCCGCCGCTTGCACGCCCATTCCTCCCCAGGCCAGGCCCACCAAGGCCAACGCCGTTCCCAGCCAGCACCAGCTCCATCGCGCCATCGCTCGACTCCTGCTTCGCTCCCTGCATTCCCGCCCACTTCCCCGTTATACCCCCCGGTCGCGACTGCGGGAACGGGAGCCTGGGGAGAGGCAAGGAGCCGGACGAACGCTTTCGCGCCGCCGTGGCCAGGCGATCGGTTAGATCCAGCCGTCCTCCTCGTCACCGAACAGTTCGTCGACGGCTGCGGCGGGCAGTGGCGGTTCGCCTTCGGCGGGTGGAGTGACGGTGATGGATACGATCGCCTCGCTGATGAACTGTCCATCGGTGATGCGATAGAGGAACTCATCGGGTCCGGAGTAGTCCTGCAGCGGCGTGTATTGGAACGTGCCGTCGCCGGCGAGCAGCACCACGCCGTGGTCAGGCGTGTCCACGATGCTGGCAATCAGCAGGTCGCCATCGACATCGATATCGTTCTTGAGGACTCCGTCCACCGCGGGAACGCCCAGCGGGGTGTTGCCTGCCGTCGAGTAGCTGTCGGGCACGGCCACGGGCGGGTCGTTCACGGGCGTCACGGTGATTGTCACGGTGGCGTTGGCCGAGAAGAACTCGCCCGCAACAACGAAGTACGTGAACGTATCCTCGCCGTTGAAGTTGTCATCGGGCTCGTAGTTGAACGACCCGTTGGGGTTCAGCACCAGGACGCCGTGTTCGGGCGAGCGGCCCACGACGGCCGCCATGGGCGTCTGGTCGGCATCCGAATCGTTGGCCAGTACGCCGCTGGCTGCGGCGACCGTCAGCACATTGTCCTCGGCTACCGAGTAAGCGTCATCGACGCTGACCGGCGGGTTTTCGTCGTTCGTTTCGACATAGACCGTCACCGTGTTGTGAGCCACCGAGCCGTCGTTGTCGCGGATCACGAGGTCCCGCACGATCTGGGTATTGGTGGACGACACGAACGCTTCGGCGCGTCGGACGAACAGGTCGCCCGTAACGCGATCGAGCCACATCGGATCGTCGATCGCGGCGGCCGTTTCGGCCACGCGCAGGGTCGCCGACGCCAGGACCGTCGGGAAGTCGGTCACTTGCTCGCCCGCCAGGAAAATGCCTGGGCTGGTCGTGACCTCCAGCGACTCGGCGGTGGTCAAGTCGCGGTTGATGCGGGCGAACGTCGTCGGACTGATGAAGTCGCTATTGAACTTGCCGATGTCCAGTGACAACGTGGTGGCAAAGCCCTGGAAGATCGCCTGCGGCTCATCGGAAACCGACCACTGTGCCTGGTTGGCGAACAGCAGGTCCGCCATCTCGTCGAACTTGCCCTGCAGCCCGGCGGCCTCGGCGGCCTGGGCGGCTTGGAGTCCCACGGTTCCGTTCAACGTGTTGGGCAGGTAGCGGCGCACGACGATCAGGTCGTTATCCTGCGACTGTTCCAGCTCGCGGAACACCTCGTGGTACGTGCGGTCGGTGGACGAGACGAAGTCCATGTAGGCCACCAGCACCACGGCTCCGCGATCCTCGCCGGCTCGGTGGTCGTCCGGCAGCAGTTCCAACTGCGGCAACGCGTCGGCATCATGCCCGTGCCATTGGTAGAAGTAGGGGGCGGCCAACGCCGTATCCAGCGGCGAAGCCTCGCCGATCAGGTCGCCGACAGCCGCGCCCTCGATCACGATAAACGCGTTCTGCGTGTCTACGAACAGCGTGACCGTGGCCACCGCGGACGTCTCCGTGCCGTCCGTCGCGCGATAGGTAAACTGGTCAAGCCCCGAGAAGTTCGTGTTCGGGATGTAGCGGAAGGTGCCGTTCGAA
>JBIIEC010000577.1:0-3178 GCA_044238045.1 Pirellulaceae bacterium
AATCACCTTGCGATGGACGCTCAACTGGAACACGTCGTTCCAGGGCAGCCGCGCCGCGACCGTCGTGGCTATCGAACCGCTCGGCAACCGCCCCAAATGCCGCTCGACATCCACCACGGTCGCCTCGTTCGACTCCAGCCGCTGCGTGATCTTGGACTGTCGGATGTGGCTGATCCAGACGGGGATGACCGCGGGCAAAGAGACATAGCAGAGGCCCGCATAGGCGAGCGTCGCCAGCCGCGCCCAGGGCCGGCTGGTCCACCAGGCGGGCGTCGGACCCAGTAGCACCAACAGCACCCCGACAGGCAGGATGAAGAGCATGACATACCAGAGCAGGTCGATGCACTTAATCAGCCACGGGGGGAGCGCCGTGGAGTGCAGGCGGTTGATCACGTAGATGCAAAGGGCCCAATGACCAAAGATGGCCAGGGCCACCAACAGGTAGACCATGGTTACGCCTGCTGGACTTTGCCAGCGGTTTCGATCGTGCCTTCCACCGTTTCCAGCAGCTGGTCGAGACGGAAGGGTTTGAAGAGGACCGCGTTGGCCGGCAAGCCCGCCTGCCGGGCCTTCACGATCGTGTGGTCGCGATCGTATCCGAAGCCGGTCATGAGAATCATCGGCACCGGCTCGTTCAGTCCTTTGAGTTTCACATACAGGTCGTAGCCTGTCATGTCGGGCAGGCGAATCGCAGAGATCACGACATCGTAGGCGGAGTCCAGCGAAGCGTTGCGGATCATGAAGAAGGCTTCGTCGCCATCGTGGGCGGTTTCCACGACGCACTCGAAGCGATCGAGCAGGCTGTGGGCGGCGCTGCGAACCGATTCGTCATCGTCGACCACCAGCACGCGGCGGCCGCACAGCGTGGGACGGCGCTGCACCTGGGCCGAGGCCGGCACCGCTTCGGCCGGCGCCATCTCCTGGCCCACCTTGTGGATCAACTGCTTGATGTCGCGCGCGTTCCGCAAGATCCGCTGCAGCCGCTCCAGCACGCGTGGATCGTGCCCGATGTAGGCCTCCATCACGTGTACCGCGTCGTTCAAGATCTCGTCCACCGGCAACGCCACCTCACGGTGGATCGCCTCGACGCTCGCCTGGGCCGTGTTCGCCTGCTGGGCAATCAGCAGCTCCAGCGTGTTCAACGCGTTGGCGACATCCCGCGAGAAGATCTCCAGGAACTGCAAGTCGCTCTCGGTGAACTTCCGCGGCTCCGGACTCTCGACATTGAACGTGCCGATCACCTTGTCATGCTGGATGAGCGGTACGGTCAGCGAACTCTTCGCGCCCCGCACGCCTTCGATGTACAGCGGGTCCTGCGTCGTGTTCTCGCAGAGATAGCTCTTTCCGGTGGAGGCGACGAAACCCGTCACGCCCTGGCCAGTCGTCTTGGCATACAACCGCCGCTTGGCTGCTTCCTCGTCGATGCCCTCGGACAGCAGCGGCACCAGTTCGCCCGTGTCCTGCTCCAGCAACCGGATCTCCACGACGTCGAAGGCCAGCAGGTCCTTCGTGTAGTGCAGGATGTTGGACTTCAGCAGCTCAATCCGCTCCTCGACCTGCATCTGGAAGACTTCTTCCGCCGTCAGGTCGGCCAGCGCGACGCCCGCCTTGTGGATCGCCGCCATCTTCTGCTGCTGCAGCGTCTCGGTGGTCACATCGCGAACGGTGACCAGCAGCTGGCAGGCGTCCTGTGAATCGCTGCGGAAGGGCACGCAGTGAATCTGGTAGTACCGGTTCTCGCCGCAATGAAGGTTCGTGTTGGCAGGGCCGCTGGTGGCGACGGCCGTCTGCAGCGGCGCGAAGTCGGGGCCGAGGATTTCGGGATTGCCGAACGCGTCGAAGAACGTCTGTCCGGCAAGCGTCCCATCACCCAGCCAGGAGCGCAGGCACTGATTGGCCCACAGGATCCGGGAGTCGGCATCCAGCAGCGCCACGCCGCTGGGCATCTCGTCGAGAATCCGCTGGTTTCTCAGCAGCAAAGCGGGCGAGGCGTTCGTCGAACCAGCCAGCGTTCCGGCACCAAAAAAAACGCCCACCAAATGGGAGTCCCATTGGGGGGCGAGCGATGCGAGCGAGCCTTCGGCGGTCACCACTTCGAACTGCTGTCGAAGCTGTTCCAGCAGGGGCTGTGCGTCTGGCGACGACGGGCCCACATACAGAATGCTCGGTTTCGAATTGGTAGCCAAGCGCCCCTTCTCCCACAACGAGCGACCCTGATCCCCGCCTGAAGTATAGGTACTGGGCGAGATTACAACAATTCGACAATCCGAGTCGTCGTCCTCTCGGTTATCTTAAATCGGCCACCGCGACGTAGCAAGTTTACCGGTCGCAAAACCCTGCGAGCCTGCAGCGGATACAACCGCTCGCTAGCGACCGCGTCTCCGGTTTGCCTCCGGCTCACCGCCAGTGCGCCACCCCAGAGCCGCCGCGGAATCGTGCGGGGACTGCCTTCTTGGGGGAGACAGGCATCTCGGGGGGACGGGCATCTCAGGGAGACGGCCCGTCGGGAGTCCATGCGAGTCGCCTTGGCCGCGCGGGAGACCCGCCGCAGGGTACCCCTCCCTGCGGCTCACCTAGCGGCCCGCCCCACGCCCGCTCTTCGCCCCCAAGCCACGCTCTGCCCGAGCGACCCATCCGGCGGCCGCGCGGCTGCTGGATCCCGGCCCGACCGGCCTGATCACTGCGGCTCCCGCGGCTTACGCCTTCTGCATCGAGAGCCCGTACATCATCACGACGGCTCCGCCCGACAGCAGGCTCCACGGCGCCCATTCCGGCGGTTCCACGACCTTGTTCGTCACCTGGGGCTCGTTCCGCGACGCGAGCCCCCCCAGGTAGTCGAACCGGGACGCCGGCGCTGGCTCCACCGGCACTTCCTTCGCCAGCACCGCGCGTTTCACCACCAGGCACTCCAGCCCCAGGATCAAGAGCGTCACTCCGAACGCCAAAAACAGTGACCGCCACATACCTTTACCCCCGATCGGCTGAAAAGAAATCCCCACTCGGCTCGCTCGCCCCGAACCAAAGGACCCGCGGACCGCTCGCCGCCTCGCTCCCCCCAACTTCCACTCGCTCGCGATGACTCTGAAGATCGGCGGTCGACGCCCACGACCGCATCGCAACTTCCAGACAACAAACTATGCGAGTTATGCCCGTCATGCAGCCGCGTTCACTCCACGAT
>JBIIEC010000183.1:0-10815 GCA_044238045.1 Pirellulaceae bacterium
CCTCTCCCGCCGCCTTTGCTGGCATCCCTTGCGCCGGTAATCGTACTCGTGTTCCCGAACGCGAACAAGACCGACGTGCATGAGGGAGGACGGCGCCACTCATGGGCCACCGACCCGGCCTCCCGGTGGCCTCTCGAAACGCTCTCCGCGCATCGCTCGGACTCGCGCAGACACCGGCCCGGCCGACGCGCCGGTTGACGCGCTGGACGCCCCCGGAACCGCCTCCGCTGGCTCCGCTGGCTGCTTGCGCGTCTGCTTCCCAGGACGCTGCCAACCCGCTCGAAGAACCTGCCGCGGGAAGAACCTTGCGTCGACCACCGCCCCATTGCTAGACTCCGCCGCCCCGGTCGTATCCCGGCGATGGCGTGTGAACCCTAAGAACTTGCGTCGGGCCGGCGGAACGCAGGCTGGGCCAGGCGTTCCGCCTCGGTACCAGCCCGCGGCACCCCCCCGCCCAGGTCGCGTCACAAGCTCCCGGGCCTCCGCGGGGCTCGTTCGGCAAAGGATGCCCGTTTGGTTCTCTCCCGCTGGAATATCCGTCGCAAGCTCACCGTCTGCCTCGCGTTGCTGCTCGTGGCCACCCTGACCCTGGCCATCGGCGGGTTCACCAACGTCTACGCGTTCCGGGGCGTGGTGAAGAGCATCAGTCGTCGCGCCAGCGAGCTGCCCATGGCGGTTACCCTGGCCCAGCACGTCAGCGCGTTGCGAGCCACCCTGCCCAGCAAACAGCTGCCGGAAGGCGACCTGCCAGGCAACATGGTTGAACCCTCGGTGGGAAGCCCGCTGATGAGCCTGGAGTTCGAAGGTCACCTGAGTGACGTCCACCAGTCGCTGCGCGGCTACCGCCAGCGTCTCGAGGAGAACGCCTCCGAACATGGTCGCATTGGCGACATCCAGCACGAGATGCGGACGGTACACGAGATGGAGACCACGCTCAAGCGAATCGACAGCTTGAAGCATAAGCCCGAGGACGACTGGCTGCTCCGCGACGAACACCTGCGCGAGGAGTTGCGGGCGCAGGTGGAACGCCTCAACCAGATGGCCGAGAAGCTACCGTCCTACCTGCAGGAGCGCATGTACGCGCTGCAGGGCGACGTGCGCGGCCACTACCGATTCTGGATCGTCGCGACGTGGTTCATGAGCCTGGCCGCGGGACTCCTGCTGCTGGTGCTCGGCCGACTCTTCTACCGCTGGGTCATCCGGCCGCTCCAATGCCTGCTGCATGGCTCGCGCCGTGTCGCCGGCGGCGACTTCCACCATCGCACCTACCTCGGGTCAGGCGACGAGATGGAGGAGCTGGCGGATGCCTTGAATCAGATGACCGAGCGTTTCCAGCAGATTCGTGACGACCTCGACGAACAGGTCCGCCAGCGAACCCGCGAAGTGATCCGCGGCGAACAGCTGGCCAGCGTCGGGTTCCTGGCCGCGGGCGTCGCCCATGAAATCAACAACCCCCTCGCCTCCATCGCCCTCTGTGCCGAATCCCTGGAACAGCAACTGCCCGACTGGTTTCCCGCTCCCGGCGACAGGACCGGGGAGGAGGACGACGAGGCTCTTGGTGTCGCAGGCGAAGACAGGCACATGACTGCGTGCCACTCCTCGTCCGCGTCGCTCGATGCCAGCCGCGAACTGGTGCAGGACTACCTCCGCATGATCCAGGAGGAAGCGTTCCGCTGTAAGTCCATCACCGAGCGGCTGCTGGACTTTTCGCGGCTCGGCGACCGCGAAAAGCATCCGACCGAACTGCGGGACCTGGTCCAGGGCGTCATCGACATGGTGCGCCATGTGGGCAAATACCGTCAGAAGCAGATCGACTTCCACGGCGATGAAACGATCGAGGCTCCCGTCAATCCGCAGGAGTTCAAGCAGGTCGTCCTGAACCTGATCACCAATGGCCTGGAAAGCCTCAATCCCGGTGGCACGGTTCGCCTGCGTCTGTTCGCCTGTCGGGAATCGGCCGTGCTGGAAGTCACCGACAACGGCTGCGGCATGACCGACGAAGTGAAGGCCCATCTGTTCGAACCGTTCTTCACGCGGAGGAAAGACGGCCAGGGCACGGGCCTGGGAATGTCCATCTCCTACCGCATCATCAATGAACACGGCGGCTCCATCGAAGTCCACAGTGACGGACCCGGCACCGGCTCGCGATTCACGATTCGCCTGCCGCTCGAAGCCCGCCCGCAGACGCCAGCCATCCAGAAGGAGATCCCCCATCGACACCAAGCTGCCTAAGGGCTCGCTGAAGCTCCTGTTTGCCGACGACGAGAAGTCCCTGCAGAACCTGCTGAACCGCGAACTGCGGCGTCTGGGACATGAGGTGACGGTCTGCCCCGACGGCCTCACCGCGATCGCCGCGTTGCAGATGAACTCCTACGACTGCCTGATCGTCGACCTCGACATGCCCGGGATGGGCGGCATGGAAGTCATCGCGCGTGCCAAGGAGATGTCCCCCGATACCGATGCGATTGTGCTCACCGGCAAGTCATCGCTGGAAACCGCCGTGGCCGCCCTGCGTCATGGAGTGTTCGACTACCTGACCAAACCCTGCCGCCTGACCGATCTCGATCGACTGCTGCAGCGGGTCGCCGAACGTCGGGAACTGCAGTCCCAGGTTCGCGCACTGCGGCGCCAGGTGGAACATATCCAGGGGGACTCACGACTGGTCGGACACAGCCCCGCGCTCCAGCAGGTCCGCGAACTGGTTTCCAGGGTCGCCCCCACCAGTTCCACCGTCCTCATCCAAGGAGAAACGGGCACCGGCAAGGAACTCGTGGCCCAGTCCCTGCACCAACAAAGCCTCCGGGCACACATGCCGTTCGTGGCCGTCAACTGCGGAGCACTCCCGGAACACCTCATCGAGAGCGAACTGTTCGGACACAAGAAAGGCGCCTTCACCGGCGCGGACGAACATCGCATGGGGCTGTTCGAAGTGGCGAACGGCGGCACGCTGCTGCTCGATGAAATCGGCGAACTGCCCCTCGGGATGCAGTCCAAGCTGCTGCGGGTCCTGGAGAACGGCGAGATACGCCGGATCGGTGAGAATCAGGCGTTCCGCGTCGATGTGCGGATTATCTGCGCGACCCACCGTCCCCTGGAGGCGATGGTGCAGGACAACCGGTTCCGCGAAGACCTCATGTTCCGCATCAATACGTTCGAAATCCACCTCCCTCCCCTGAGGCAGCGGCTGGAAGATATCCCCGAACTGGTCACCCACCTGCTCCGTCGCCTGCGCTTTCCCACACCTCCGGCCGCGGAAATGATCCGCGCCGACGCTCTGGAAGCACTCAAGAGCCACCTCTGGCCAGGCAATGTGCGGGAGCTGGCGAATGTCATCGAGCATGCGACCATCCTCTGCGACCAGCCTCCCATCACCCCGGCCCACCTGCCACGCGACTTCGAAGCTCGACGCCTACGGTCGCTTTCGACCATCGCCGATGGTCCCACCAGCTTGAGAGACTTGGAACTACAAGCCATCCACGCCGCCATCCAGCGTCACGGTGGTAATAAGTCGCGGGCCGCCGAGGAGTTGGGCATCAGCCTGAAGACGCTCTATAATAAATTGAATCAGGCGGAGTCACTTGACCGAGCCGCCTGACACGCAGCCCGCCCGCGAAACCAAGAAAAAAAAGAGCAAAACCGCAGAGCTAAAGCGTCAGGGGAAGCGTAAGGGAAATACGAACTCAGCTGCCTCCATCCCCTTCGCGCGGCGAGCTGATCGGAAGATAACGGAAGACAGCGATGGACGTCCGGTGGTGAATTGGCGAGCCGCCGTCCAACGATTCACTAAATCGCCCGCACACAGATCCTTACCCAGGAGCTTGTCGATGAAGAAGTTTGCGTTTGCGTTGCTGTTGGCCCTGCCCCTTGGTTGCCAGCCCGCGGCGGAGAAGCCGGCTGCCCCAGCCACTCCGGCCACGCCTGCTGCTCCCGCCGAACCGGCCGCGCCCGCCGCCGACTCGAACAGCACCTCCGCCACTGCCACCGAGGCCACCACGCAGCTGGTCATGGCCGTGGAAGGCATGTCCTGCCCGCTGGGCTGCCCGCCGGCCGTGAAGACCGCCCTGGAAGCGGTGGACGGCGTGGAAACCGTCGATGTGAACTTCGACAGCAAGACGGCCACCGTGAAGGTAGATCCGGGCAAGTTCGACCAGTCGAAGGCGCTCGAGGCGCTGACCTCCGCCGGCTTCACCGGTTCGGTCAACTAGCCAGCCCCTCCGCATCCTTGCTCGGATGCGAGTAGCTGCTCGTCGTGAATCCTAGACCCCGCTGGCAACAGCGGGGTCTTTTTGTTTCCGCCCCGCTGGCAACAGCGGGGTCTTTTTGTTTCCGCCCCGCTGGCAACAGCGGGGTCTTTTTGTTTCCGCCCCGCTGGCAACAGCGGGGTCTGTTCGTTTCCGGCATCAAGAGTCGCCCAACTGTCCAGCCGAGGCGACCGTTTCCTGCGTTTGGAGATTGGCAGCCCATTTCGGCGGCCGTACGGGGAAGCTATCGTAGGCGGTTATTCAGCCCCACGATGGAGCCGGCCCCCATGACACCTTGGCGTCACCTTTTCTCCTGCCTTGTCTCGATGAGTCTCGCGTTGGGCTGGGCCGACGCAGCCGCTGCGCAGGCTTGGTCCCGCTTCCGCGGCCCGAACGGATCGGGCTTGAGTGCCGACAAGCTGCCCGCCACCTGGACCGAGCAGGACCAGCGTTGGCGGACGAAGCTGCCCGGCATCGGCCACTCCTCGCCGGTCGTCTGGGGTCCGCTGGTGTTCCTCGAAAGCGCGGATCCGGAGACCGCCACGCGTTACCTGGTGGCGATCGAAGCAGGCACGGGGCGCATCGCCTGGACGCGTGAGTTCCCTTCAAGCCACTTCCCGATCCACGCCCGCAGCAGCTTTGCCTCCAGCACCCCGGCAGTGGACGGCGACCGCGTCTACGCGACCTGGGCTTCGCCCGAGGAAACGATGCTGGTGGCCCTCGATCACCAGGGGCAGACGGCCTGGGAACGCAAACTGGGTCCCATGACATGCCAGCACGGTTTCGGCAGTTCGCCCCTGCTGTTCGAGGATCTGGTGATCCTCAATCTCTCGCAGGAGAAGGCGCGGGAGAAGGATGATGCGGCGCCGGAACCGGGACCGAGCCAGATTCTGGCGGTGGATCGCGAGACGGGTGCCACGCGTTGGTCGGCTCCCCGCACCAGCAAGACCATGTCGTACTCCGTGCCCTGCCTGTTCACCCACCCCGACGGCACCATCGACTTGATCGGCTGCAGCACGGCCGAAGGAATGTACGCGTTGGATCCGCGCACCGGCCATCCCCGCTGGTCGCTTCCGCTGTTCTCGATGCGCACCGTCAGTTCGCCGTACGAAGCAAGCGGCCTGCTCATCGGATCGACGGGCTCGGGCGGTGGAGGCAACTATGTAGTGGCCGTGCGGCCCGGCGCGGAGCCGCGTGTCGAGCATGAGTTCCGCAAACAGGCTCCGTATGTGCCCACGTCGGTCGCCAAGGATGGGCTGCTGTTCCTCTGGATGGACAAGGGCATCGTGACCTGCGTGCGACTGGCCGATGGATCGCAGGCATGGCAGGAGCGGATCGGCGGCAACTACTCCGGCTCACCGGTCATCGCCGGTGACAAGATCTACTGCATCGACGAAGATGGCCAGGTGGTGGTGCTCGCGGCCAGCGATACCTTCCAGTTGCTCGGACGAACGCCGCTGGGAGAACCCAGCCGCAGCACGCCCGCGGTCGCCGACGGCCGCATGTACCTGCGAACCTATTCGCACCTCGTGTCCATCGGCCGCCCCTGACAGGCCACCGTGCCAGTCGCTTTCGTCTGGACTGCGTCAAGTCACTGACCGCCAATGGTCACACCCGGCAGCGCGGGTAACGCGGCAGGTCTGGCTGTTCGGTGGACACCGCCCGGATGATCGGAACATCCGGGGCGTTTTTGCGCGCGACGAGCTTCGGAGAGTCATCCTTGGACGAACGACGCTGGGAATTCTGGATCGACGTGGGTGGCACGTTCACCGACTGCCTCGCCAAGCCGCCGGAGGGTCCGTGGCGGCGTTACAAGACGCTGAGCAGCGGGGTGGTCAAGGGAGCCGTGGGCGCGGGCGAATTCGTCGACTCCTTCGTGGATCCATCGCGCCGCGGTGACCCGGACGGCTTCTGGGTCGGCTGGACTTGGCGGCTGTTGAATGGCCGAGGCGACGTCGAGGCCCGGCGCACGATCACCGGCTTCCACGCCGAGACCGGCACGCTGACGCTCGATCGCCCGCTGGCCGAGACGCCGGCGGCAGGAACCATCTACGAACTGACGGCTGGCCTCGAAGCGCCGCTCGTGGCCGTCCGCTACCTGCTCGCGTGTCCGCTCGATAAACCGCTTCCTTCGGTGCGCGTCCGCCTCGGTACCACGCGCGGCACCAACGCGCTGCTGATGCGTCGCGGTGCCCGCGTCGCGTGGGTCACGACGCAAGGATTCGGGGACGTGCTGAAGATCGGTTACCAGGCGCGACCTCGCCTGTTCGAATTGAACATCCACAAGCGCGAACCGCTCTACGAATGCGTGCTCGAGGTAGGCGAACGCATCGACGCGGAAGGGCGGATCCTGGAGACGCTGGACGAAGGGGTGACCGTGCGGCAGTTGGAGGCCCTGAGGTCTCGAGGCATCGAGGCGCTGGCGGTTGGCTTCCTGAACTCCTATCGCAATCCGCTCCACGAGCGAACGATCGCGCGGCTGGCCGCGTCGATGGGCTTCGCCGACATCAGCCTTTCCAGCGACCAGGCCAGCCTGGTTAAGCTCGTGGCCCGCGGGGACACGACGGTTGTCAACGCCTACCTGAACCCGATCCTGCGCGGCTACCTGCGAAGCCTTGCGGAGGCATGGTCGCGATCGCAGCCTGTGGACTTGCGCCTCATGACGTCGGCGGGCGGTCTCGTGTCCGTCGACGACTTCGAAGGCCGGGACAGCATCCTGTCGGGACCGGCGGGCGGAGTGGTGGGGCTCTCGGCCGTCGCGTGCGCCACCCGCTTTGAGCGCGTGATCGGTTTCGACATGGGGGGAACCAGCACCGACGTATCGCGGTTCGATGGCCGCTTTGACTACGAGTTCGAGACGGAGAAGGCGGGCGTGCGCGTGGTGGCCCCGATGCTCGCGATCCACACGGTGGCCGCCGGCGGCGGATCGGTCTGCGGTTTCGATGGCGTGAAGCTGACGGTCGGCCCGGAGAGTGCCGGAGCCGATCCGGGGCCTGCCTGCTACGGACGCGGCGGCCCCCTGACCATCACCGACATGAACGTCTTCCTGGGGCGTCTGCCCGCGGACGCCTTGCCCTTCCCCCTCGATCGAACCGCCGTGCGCCGTCAACTGGAACGCTTGTCGGCGGAAATCGCGGCCGCCACCGGTTCGACACTCGACTGCGGACAACTGGCGACCGGCTACCTGCAGATCGCCAACGCCAACATGGCCCAGGCGATTCGCTCCATCTCCGTCAAGCAGGGTTTCGACCCGCGCGAGTACGCGCTGGTATCGTTTGGTGGAGCGGCCCCGCAGCACGCCTGCGCCGTGGCGCGGGAACTGGGAATCCCACGCCTCATCGACCATCCGCAAGCCAGCCTTCTCAGCGCGCTGGGCATCGGCATGGCCGATGTGCGTCACCACGCGCAGCAGGGCATCTATCAATCCTGGGAGACGGTTCGCGACGCGCTGGAGCCGATCTTCGCTTCCCTGCAGAGCACGGCGCGCGACCACGTGCGGCGGCAGGGAATCGACGATCACGCCATCACCCTCCAGAGCAGCCTGGAACTGCGTTACGCCGGCACGGACTGGCCGCTGCGCATCGAAGCACCCTCCGATGGAGACTACGCCGCGGCCTTCGCCCGCAGGCACCACGAACACTACGGCTACGTCCGTCCACACGCGCGTGTCGAAGTCGTCGCCGCGCGGGTCGAAGCGGTCGGCGGATGCGGTTGGCAACTGGAAGCGTCGACGCCCCGGGAACCTGCCACCACCCCCGAGGCCACGGCCCAGGTACACCAGTCGCCGCGGACCGACGAAGCCTCCGGTTCCTTCCGGCCTCGGGGCACCTATCGCCGCGAGGCGCTTCGTCCAGGCGATCGCATCGACGGCCCCGCGTTGATCGTCGGCCACACGTCGACCACCGTGGTGGACGACGGATGGCAGGCGGACGTCTGGTCGCAGGGGGAACTTGTCCTGGTCGACGTCGCACCAACCTCCCACCCGATTGCGCCCTCGCACGGTGACCCGATCTGGCTGGAGATCTTCCACGGACACCTGACCCAGATCGCGGAACAGATGGGCCTGACGCTGCGGAACACGGCCAGCAGCGTGAACGTCAAGGAACGCCTCGACTACAGCTGCGCGCTGTTCACGCGGGAAGGCGACCTCGTCGTCAATGCGCCCCATGTGCCGGTGCACCTGGGCGCGATGGGCGAGACGGTGCGGCAGATCCTCCACGACCACCGGCTCATCCAGGCGGGCGATGTCTTCATCACGAACGATCCCTTCCGAGGCGGTTCGCACCTGCCGGATGTGACCGTGGTCACGCCGGTCTTCGATCCCTCGGGCGAACACCTGCGCTGGTTCGTCGCCAGCCGCGCGCATCACGCCGAAATCGGCGGCATCACGCCCGGTTCGATGCCGCCTTTTTCACGATGGCTAGTCGAAGAGGGCGTGCTGCTGCGAAGCTTCAAGCTGATCGAGGCGGGAGTGGAACGCTTGGACGAACTGGAGCGTCTCCTCAAGGAGGCTCCGTATCCGTCGCGCGATGTCGACGCGAACCTCGCCGACGTCGCGGCGCAGGTGGCCGCCAACCAGCAGGGACTGCGGGACCTGCGGTCCCTGGAAACCCGCCACGGCTGGGAGACGCTGGCCCGCTACATGGGCTACCTGCAGGAAGCGGCCGCCACCCAGATGCGACTCGCCCTGCACCGCATCCCCGATGGCAGCTATGAGTTCACGGACCACCTCGATGAAGGCGCTGTAATCCGTGTGCGGCTTGATGTACAAGGCGATCGCGCCCGGATCGACTTCACCGGATCCGCGGCCGTGCAGTCCAACAACCTGAACGCGAACCGCGCCATCGTCACCGCGGCCGTCATGTACAGCCTGCGATGCCTGATCGACCAGCCCGTGCCGCTCAACCAGGGCGTCCTCGCGCCGATTGAACTGGTGCTGCCTCCCGGCATGCTGAATCCGCCGGCCGACCCCGATCCGGCGCGATGTCCGGCCGTCGTGGCAGGCAACGTCGAAACATCCCAGCGGATCGTCGACTGCCTGCTGGGAGCGTTCCGGGCGGCGGCCGCCAGCCAGGGAACCATGAACAACCTGCTCTTCGGCGACGCCACGTTTGGTTACTACGAGACGATCTGCGGCGGCGCCGGCGCCACGCCGACAGGTCCCGGCGCCGATGCCGTGCACACGCACATGACGAACACGCGACTGACCGATCCGGAAGTCCTGGAACAGAAATACCCGGTGCGACTGCGGCGTTTCGCCATCCGGTCCGGGTCCGGTGGAGCAGGCCGGTTTCCGGGTGGATGCGGCGTCATCCGCGAACTGGAGTTCCTGCGGCCGCTGGAGGTTTCGCTGGTAACGCAGCGTCGCGGCCCCTACCCGCCCTTCGGCCTCGCGGGCGGCCAGCCTGGCCAATGCGGCCAGAATCGACTGCAGCGAGCCAACGGGGAGGAACTGGTACTCCCGGCACGCGTGGCGCTGCACGTCGAACCGGGAGACATCCTTGTGATCGAAACGCCCGGCGGCGGTGGTTATGGCGTACCCGGCTGCGGGACGGACAAGGACGGCGAGTTGGCAAACCGTGATCTTGGCACTTGAGCCGTCCCGGTCCCCCCAACTATCCTGATGGACGACTCAAGCGTTGCCGGTGTATTCCTGCGGCGCCCCGCTGTTTCCTGATTCTGCAGGACAAACCCACTCGGAATCGGCAAGGCGCTGGACCACACGCTGGACCACACGCTGACCCAAATTCGCCAAATCGAAACTCGGCGTTTCACCGAGAGCCCCGCTGCCGCCAAGGATACCCTCTCGATGAAACTCTCACGCATGGCCCCGTCGTCGCTGCAGGCGACGGCCCTGCTGGCCTTCATGCTGTCCACGCTGATGTCGACCGGCACGTCGCGTGCAAGGGCGGCCGATCCCATCGCCGAACATCCACTGGTCGGCCGCTGGGATCTTTCGGTGGAAGGCGTCGACGGGCCGTATCCTTCCTGGCTGGAGGTCAAACTGTCCGGCTACAGCACGCTTGTCGGATCGTATGTCGGACAACTCGGCAGCGCGCGGCCCATCTCGCGCGTCGATTATGACCCTGCCAGCCAAGCCATGCACTTCGCCGTGCCGCCCCAATGGGAACTGCGAAGCGACGACGTGGTGATTACGGGACGCCTGCAGGACGGCCGCCTCTCAGGAACGACTACCGACGAGTTGGGCCGCTCGCTCCAGTGGACCGGCCAGCGTGCACCCTCCCTGGCCCAGGCCGAAAACGACCTTCCCTACGAATCCCTACGCTGGGGTGAGCCTGTCGAACTGTTCAACGGCCGCGACCTCGCGGGCTGGCAACCGATGCTTTCCCAAGTCGCCAATGGCTGGGTCGCCAAGGACGGAGTGCTCATCAACCAAACGCCAGGCAACAATCTCGCCACCCAAGAGAAGTTTGACGACTTCCAGCTCCACGCCGAATTCCGCTACCCGGAAAACAGCAATGGAGGCATCTACCTGCGTGGACGCTACGAGGTGCAGATCGCGGACAACTTCGGCGAGGAACCGAACAGCCTCAAGATCGGCGGCGTCTACGGA
>JBIIEC010000578.1:0-3171 GCA_044238045.1 Pirellulaceae bacterium
GATGACGGCCAGGGCGGTTCGGCCACGGCGAACGTCTCCGTGACCGTGACGGCGGTAAACGACCTGCCCGTGGCGACCAACGATGCGGCGACGGTGGTGCAGGGGGCCGCGACACCGATCGCGGTGCTGTCCAACGACACGGACGCCGATGGCGATACGCTTGCGGTGTCGTCCGTGACGACGCCCGCGAATGGAGCGGCGGTGTTGAACGCGGACCAGACGATCACCTACACGTCGAATGCGGGCTTCAGCGGCGTGGACAGTTTCTCGTACACGATCGGTGACGGCCAGGGCGGTTCGGCCACGGCGCAGGTGAACTTGACGGTGGTTTCTTCGAATCAGCCGCCGGTGGCCGCGGGCGACGCGGTAACGACCAACGAGGATGTTGCCGTCCAAGTCGCGGTGCTTGCGAATGACAGCGACCCCGAGGGTGCGACGCTGGTCGTGCAGTCCGTGACGACGCCCACACGCGGCACGGCGGTGGTGAATGCGGACCAGACGATCACCTACACACCGAACGCGAACTCCAGCGGCGCGGACAGTTTCTCGTACACGATCGTCGATGGCGCGGGGGGATCGGCGACGGCCGTGGTGACGGTCACGGTGAACCCGGTCAACGATGCCCCGGTTGCGAACGCCGATACGGTGACGGTGCGCGAGGATGTGTCCATCGCGATTCCGGTCATGGCCAACGATACCGATCCGGAAGGGAACTCGCTGACGGTGCTGTCGGTTTCCGTGCCCGCCAACGGCACGGCGGTCCGAAATGCCAATGGGCGGATCACCTACAAGGGCAAGGCCAACTATTTCGGACCGGACTCGTTCACCTACGTCCTGTCGGACGGGATCGGAGGAACGTCGACGGGACAGGTTACGGTCACGGTCACTCCAGTGAACGATGCTCCCGTCGCGGTGGCCGATACGGCTTGGACGACCGTGGACCTGCCGATTGCGATCCCGATTCTGGCCAACGATCGCGATGTGGATGGCGATCCCTTGACGATCAGCGTCCAGTCGCAGCCGACGCAGGGGACGCTCGCGGTGTCCGCCCAGGGAATCGCCACCTACACGCCAAACGCCGGTTACACGGGCGCGGATTCCTTTACCTATCGACTTTCCGATGGGCTGCTCAATTCGGCCATCGTGACGGTCTCCCTCTCGGTGCTCGGCATGTCGAAGTTCTACGTCGTGGACCGCGGTTCCGACCGCATGTATGGCTACGACGCGGCAGGCGCGAACATGAATAGTTCGCCGCTCGGGTCAGCCAATAAGGAGTCACGCGGCATCGCGACCGATGCGACCGCTTCGCGGTTCTGGAGCCTGGACCTGAACAAGACGGTCACGGTCTACGATGCAGGCCGCAACGTCGAAGGGAACCTGGCGCTGTCTGGAGTGCAAAACCCGACAGGCATCGCCATGGCTGGCAACGATCTGTACGTTTCCGACAGCACGGCTCGCGCGATTCACGTCTTCGCGGGAGCCGCCAGCCAGTTGTCCGGTACGGTGGCGCCCACTCGGTCCATCGCCTTGGCTGCCGGGAATACTTCGCCCCAGGATGTGGCCACCGACGGCACGACCCTGTGGGTGGTGAACTCGGCCTCCGTGGATCGAGTGTATGTCTACCAGGCAGGTACGGGGGCGGCGCTGGGGAACTGGTCGATCGATTCGCTGAACGCCACCCCTTCGGGGATCACCCTCGATCCCACCGGTGCCTCCAATAGCCTTTGGATCGTGGATCGCGGAACCGATCGCGTGTACGAATACGCGAACGGACGTGCACGGACGACGGGCAGTCAAGCTGCCGCGGTGGTCTTCGCTCTGGGGGCGGGCAACACGGACCCGCAGGGCATTGCCGATCCGCTGGGCATGGCTGGCCGCACCGCATCGCGCTCGTCGACTCCCGCCGCTGATCTCGCCGCCGCCCTGGTGGCGACGCCGGTCGAACCATCAACCCAGGATGGCACGAAGGCATGTCGGCCGTGGAGTCCCGCCAGCAAGTTGGCTGCAAGTCCATTGACTCTTGATCCGGTTGCCGTCGGGCAGCTATTCGAGATCGACGAGACCGGCAGCTTCTACAGCGAACTTCGCTCGTCGACGACCGTTGAAGACCTCGCCCTGGAACAGTTACTGCAAGTTGGTTCAGAATCCTGAGCCGTTCACCGATTTAATCGTCAAAGTTGTTTCAATTTCGAAATCCGGTTCAATCCGGACATTCCGTCCATCCGGAACGCAGCTAAAGTAACCGGCGTTGTGGTGGGGTCTACGCATCAATGAGAGCGAGGTCTTTACTCGCCCCGGCAGCCGCGTTTTCTTTGCGCGGCCGTGCGGACGCTGATCCACATCTGTGTCTCGTTCAAGCGTTCGTTGTTTCGATGAGGCCGCGTCTCGTTCGCGCGTGCCCGTCGACTCGTGCATGGAGTTTTCCAAGTGAAGCGGCGTGTTCGTCGTGCGAAGTTAGAGCAGAGAAAGTTACAGTTGGAGTCCTGCGAGCCACGTTGCTTGCTTTCGGTGTCGCCCGCGACGCCCTCGGTGAGTTCGGAGGTGGTGGGAGCGTTGAAAGCGGCCATCCCCTCGGGAGGGCACTCCGTGTTCTGCACCACTGCGGCCAAGAAGTCGAAATCTCCGGTACCCACGCTTGACGCAGTCACTGCGGATCGGTTCCTTACCGAGGCCATTCGACGCTGGGACGTGGCGGGGGTGACGGACGACAACCTCGCGAAACTCGAGAAGATCGAGGTCGAGATCGCTGACCTGCCTGGCAAGGAACTGGCGCGCCTCAACACCGTCGGTGATCGACTCTATCTGGACTTCAATGGAGCCGGCGTTGGCTGGTTCAAGGACTCCACGCCGACCGATGACAGCGAACACAAACGCGCGGGAGATCAGGGTGAACGCAATCGCGTGGATGTCCTCAGCGTCGTGCTGCACGAGACGGGTTTCGTCCTCGGCATGGCTGCGCGTAAGAACGCGGTGATGGACGACAAGATCGGAGCGGGAGTGCGCCGCGTCGAGGTTCATCGGGATCACGCGGGTAAGAACCAAGACCGTATTTTCGGCAAGGTGGACGACAACCCGACGCTGCATCAGAACCGTGGAGCCGTGCAGACTCCCGGTGACGACGCCGCGAAGGTGGTTGCTCCCGTCGGTCACGTCGGTCCTGCGGTGAAGGTG
>JBIIEC010000184.1:0-10792 GCA_044238045.1 Pirellulaceae bacterium
TGAAGTAAGCGAAGTTCGGCTGCGGATCGTCGGCGTAGGGCAACTGCACGCGCTGACCCGCGCGATCGGCCACCTGAAAACGATAGCGCATCAAACGACGATGGGTCTGCAGGCTGCCCGGCAGCAGCACCGAGTAGACTCCGTCGCCCGCGCGGACGTCGCCCTGCCGTCCATCATCGCGCAACGTCACGCGCGTCCACGTCGTGGCGTAGGCCGGATCGGTGATGCGCACATACTGGCCCGCATCTACCGCCTGGTACTCCAGCTGCACGTCCGCCATTCCGTCGTCGTCCGTGGCCTTGATGGTGATCGTGACGTCCTGGCCGGAACGGGGAGTCGCCGGGGTGTGCGTCACTTGGCGCGTGGCGGGCGGACTGTTCTCGACACGCACGCCGTTCACCGCGCCCGGTGTGGGCGCCCCACCGCGCCAATGCCCGCCGAGGTCGTTGTCGAACCGCTCGTTCAGCAACTGCGCCGACGGTCCACCCTCGATACCCACGGTGGGCCACGGATAGCCCAGCGAGTACGACACGCGATCCACTAGCTCCCCCTCCGACGAATGCACGGTGATCGTCTCGCCATCCGCGTCGAGCGCACCACGCCACGGCCCGAAGGCCCGCGCGCCATACTTCGTCTTCAGCAGCGCCGGATCCTGCGCGACAACGACATACGCTCCAGCCTCCACGATCGTCTTCGCCGGAAACGTCCAGTCCACTCCGCCCGAGATCCTCCATCCCGACAGCTCGACCGGCTCCGTGCCGCCATTGAATAGCTCGAGGAATTCCACCGCCTCGTAGCTCGGTTCCGGATCGGAGTGGAACTCGTTGATCGCCACCCGCCGCAACGTCTCCAGCCCCTGCACGGCCAGCCGGACAGTCACGACCGGCGACGCAGCGAGCGGCCCGGTGGCCTGATAGGT
Source organism: Pirellulaceae bacterium (assembly GCA_044238045.1). Taxonomy (GTDB): domain Bacteria; phylum Planctomycetota; class Planctomycetia; order Pirellulales; family Pirellulaceae; genus CAZUJM01. Next base: position 920 of record JBIIEC010000184.1, read on the forward strand.
GAACGTGTCGATACCGGTGAAGCGGGAGTCCGGCTGGTAGGCATAGCTGCCGTCTGCATTGAAGGTGAGCGAGCCATGGGCAGGCGCGGCGACGAGGCGCGCGGAGAGCGTGCCTTGGCCGAAGAAGCGATCGTTGGCAAGCACGCCTTCGCTGGTCGGCACTACCAGCGCGCGGCCGGGACGCGTCGAATAAAAGTCGTCGTGGCCGATAGGCCGGTTGGCGTCGTACTCGTCGCGCAGCTGCCGCACCAACGCGGCGGCTTCCGCATCCGCCATCGTGCCGCGGTACATGCGCACTTCCGCGAGATCACCCGACCAAGGCTGCGTCCCGTTCCGCAGCGTGCCAAACCGCACGTCCACGTCGACGGACCGCGGTCGTGGACTCGCATCCGTGCGGCTGGCGAGCGGCTGTTCGTCAACATGCAGGACAAGCGTGTTCGCGCGGCGAACCAGCACGGCCACATGCAGTTGTCCATCGTCCAGGCGCGGGGCGACCGAGGAATAGACCGATCGCGCGGGCTGGCCGAACCCCGATCCGAGTCCGGCCGCCAACTGGCCTTGGGAGTTCATCGCCAAGCCCCAGTCTTCGGTGAAGCCCAGGTTGCTCGCATCGACGAGGCCCGAATTTTGGTACCAGTTCTCCGCGCCGCCCTGAAGGCCCGCGCCGCGCGTGGAGAAGGCCACGGCCACGGCGAAATCGTCGGCGCCGCGCAGCGGATTGGTGGAGCGATCGACCTGGAAGGCATCGATCCCGTCGAACGGCTCCAGCCGCACGGCCGCGCGGCCGGCGAACGCTTCGTCCACCACGACCGGCGCTCCGACCGCGCCTGCGGATATACCCTGGACGCGATCCACCCAGGAGGCCACGGTCGCGCCGCCACCCACTGTCCCGCCAGCCGCAGGACCCAGCAGGTCGGCGGCGTGCCAGTGCGCGACCAGGTCGGCCGCCATCAGCATCCGCGCCTCCAGTCGCCGTTCCTCGCCACCGCCCAACCTGCTCCGGAATCGTTCCGCGCGTCGCCTGCGCATAGCCTCTCCCACGATGGAAAACCAAGGAGTCCCGTCATCGGACTGCCTTCCGCCCCAGGACCCTTGCCCGCGACCCGCTTGCAGCCCGACACGCCGGATCCTTTTGTAACGAACGCGCCCTGCAATTGCACGCGCAAACCAGGCCGCCCGCGGCAACTGGCGGTCCGGCCGCGCGTCGTTTACGCTGGCATGCTTCCCTGGGATTCACGAAAGGAAACATCGCATGGATCGGCTCGATCAGATCCTGCAGCAGATCCGCACGTTCCGTGACGAGCGCGACTGGATGCAGTTTCACAACCCTAAGAACCTCGCCTGCTCCGTAAGCATCGAAGCGGCCGAACTGCTGGAGCACTTCCAGTGGACGACGCCGGAGGAGAGCCTGGACGTGGCGACTCGCAAAAAAACCGAGATCGCGCACGAGATTGCCGACGTGGCCGTCTACCTGATCGAGTTGGCCGATAACCTGGGCATCGACCTGGCCGAAGCGGTCACCGTCAAGATGAAGCTGAACGCCGAGAAGTATCCGGTCGACAAGGTGCGCAGCAGCGCGAAGAAGTACAACGAGTACTTGGGCGATGACGATAGTTCGCCCTGACGCGCACCGCAGCCCAGGGCCGTCGCGGTCAAAGCCTCGACAACGGCCCTGGAAATCCTCTGAGTAACATGCCCGGCCAGCAGGCGTGCGCCGCGCGATTCGCTCTAGCGACGACGGTAGCGGATCGCAACCAGGGCGAACAGCAGCGAGTAGATCGACAGCGAGGCCGGTTCTGGAACCAGCGTCGCCCCGTAGTTGCCCGCACTATCTAACGAGCCGCCGAAACCAAAGTAGAGGTTGAACGGCACCGGGGAGAAACCGGACGGCTCTAGCGAAAGCGTCGCTCCGTTGCTGTTCAGGAAGTCCACCGATCCGCCCGCGTACGCGCCGCTTCCGAGCGGGGCAGAGAAGTAGAAATCACGCCCACGCGGCGTCGTGTAGAGGACCACCTCCAGCGCCGCACTCGTCGACATGTCCGCCTGCGTGAACGTCTCCCCCATCACCGTGAAGGAGATTTGAGGATTGACCAGAGACGTGTAGAGATGGCTTCCATCGAGCAGGTCGTTGTCAAAGCTGAAAGTACCCGTGCCGATCAGGTGGTGGGCGGACACTACTTCGTCGAACGTGTTGTCGAAGTAGACGTTGAAGTGCACGCTTGCCTGCGCCGTGTCGCCGCCCGCCAGCAACGCAGCCCCCAGGCACATGGCGGCGAAGGCGCGCCGCATCGCTTTCTGAAGAATACCCATCGCAGTGACTCTCCCCCGAACAGCCCGAAACGTGATAGTTCATGATGCGTGGCTCACCAAGTCCACTGCGATTCAGACTATTCGGCGCGCGGAGGGGGGCTAGAGAGAATGACCAGGACAACGCATGTTTCCAGAAGGTTGAACATGCGAAGGTCGCGTGGCGTCCAAAGGGCGGTGAGTGATTCCGCCTACCGGAGCAAACGGGACGCGCGCGGGAAGCGACGGCGGTCATTTGTGCCGTCGCAGGGAGCGGAAACAAGTCGTTCCGGCTCTCGAAGTGCGATCGAGCCGTGAACTTCGCCGAGACCGTGCGCTGCGCGTGAGACAGGGACAGGATGGAAGCCTGCCCCGTGGGGCCCGCGACGAGTCACTTCAGGCTCAAGCCAGCCGGCGACGGGTCGCAAGGAGACCGAGCGTGGCGAGCAGCGTTGAGACGAGTGCCGACGGTTCGGGCACGGAATTGTATTCGACGATGTAGGTCACCGGGTTCGTGGCCACGACGGACACGAGATCGGTCGACTCGTTCGGCAGGTCGTTCCACGTCGCGGCACGGTTGTACAGTCCCGGGCCGAAGAACTGCCCGTAGTTCTCGATGCCTTCGAGATTGTTGGGACGGTCGACGACCCAGTTCGTGTAGTCCAGCGTCTCGCCGGTCACCCAACTCCAGCCGCCCGCGGGCTCGTCCGAACCAGCAGGCTGGTAGAGGCCGATCCAGGGTCCGGACGTGTTTTGTTTGGGAGCGGTTCCGATCGTGACCCAGTACCAGGGATTGCTTGCCACCAGACCGTGCACGAAGGCGTTCTCCTCGGCCGACGTCAGGGTGGCCAAGTAGCCGCCCTTGTCGATCGCCGCATCGCGAGCGGCTTCCCAAGTGATGCCACCTGGGACGATGACGGCTTCATACGAATGACCGTTGACGGGCCAGGCGATCGGCGCGGCCGAAGCCGCTTGGGTCGCCATCGCCACGAGGCTCGAGAGCATCACGGCGTTGCGAAGGAACTTCTTGAACGACGCGGAGGGGACGCGGTCAGGACGACTCATGGCATGGCTCCAGTTGCGTGAATGCGGGCTCTTCATCACCAGTTCGCTCACTCCACGGTATTCACGCGATCGCGGAGCGTCAAGCGCGACGTTACGACCGTCACGACCGGTCTCTGTGTCCATCCGCGCACCGTCTTTCTTGCCGTGGGTCCCGCGTCCGGCGGCAGATTCCGGACGTATGTGCCGGAACGCACGGAACATGGCGAGGCGTTACGGCTCCAGGCGGTCCGCGTGCGCAGTGTCGCGTGCGCAGTGTCGCGTACACACGGGACGCATCGCCAGGCGATCGCCGTGGCGCGACTCCGCACGCTGGCGACGTGATCCCTTTTTGTCCAGCGCAGCCCGGCGAACCCTCTCGCCCGAAAGGTTATCCACGCCCCGAATCTTTGTTGGAAACCAGCCATGCGCACACGTTCAATCCGGGCCTTCACGATCGTTGAGTTGCTGGTGGTGATTGGCTGCATCGGCGCGATGACGCTGCTGCTGCTACCCGCCGTTCAGAGCAGTCGGGGAGCCGCCTACCAGACTCAGTGCCGCAACCATCTGCGCAACCAGGTGGTGGCACTGATCGCGACGCACGATGCCCGCGGTGCTTTTCCTCCCGGCGACGACGCGATCGAACGACGGCACCATGCGTGGAGTTCCCGCGTCCTGCCGCACCTCGAACAGGACCAGCTGGCCCGCAACCTGCAGTTTCACCTGCGCTGGAACGATCCAGCCGTGAACGCGATCGTTGCGCGTCAGGTCGTGGATGTGTTCCGCTGTCCGGCGTCGGTGCTGGAGTTCGACGGGGACACGGACTACGCCGGCGTGCAAGGCTCGCTGCTCGCTCCCGGCACGCGTTGGAGTGAAGGGAACCGCAGCGGAGTCCTGGTGCGCGTGGATCGTCGCCATCCGGGGCTGGTTCGTGAAAAGGATATCCGCGACGGAACCAGCCACACGCTGGTGATCGCGGAGTCGGCCGATCGCGAGGCGGAGGAGCATGGCATGTGGGCCGACGGGTTGGGCATTGTGCTGCAGAGCAACGGCGGTGTGAACCAACAGAAAGGCGAGATCGCCAGCCCGCATACGGGCGGCGCCAACGCGGCTTATGCCGACACGCATGTGGGGTTCCTAGGTGAGAGCATCGACGCAACCGTCCTTGCGGGGCTCTGCACCAAGGCGGGCGGCGAGGAACTGGGCGATACAGCGTCACACGATTGAAGGACGCGGCAGCAAGCAAGGCTTTGGTCCGCGGCCTCACGTGCAGCGCCGCGGTTAGTTCGTGGTAGTCCGTGACAATTGGAGTGCAATCATGAGAAGTTTGTGTGCGATTCTGGCCATGGTGGCGTTGATGGCGGCGCCCGCCCTCGCGGGCGAGAGCAACGGAACGAAGAAGGACAGCAAGATCCGCATCAAGAATGCGGCGGTCGTCGAAGCGGCGGTCGGCGTCGACATCGACCTCGACAAAGTGATCGCCGCCGCGGATCCGCTGGAGGAATTCAAGGCCCAGGGCGGAAAGGTCTTGAACCCGGGCCAGTCGGCCGACTTCAAGGTGAAGGCGGGCAACCACGACGTGGTGGCCATGTTCGAAGCCGCGCTGCTGTTGGAAGATCCGACTCTGATTGAAACGGTGAGGGTCGACGTCCACAAGGGCAAGACCATCAAGGTCATCGTCACGGACGACGACGATGACGACAAGCCGGAGCTGGAGGTGGATTAGTTCGTAAGCTGGCAGGATGCATCGCGCGGAAAGCACGTTCGTCTCCTTGGGCATCGGGGGAGGCGGGCGTGCTTTCTTGCTTTGGATGCGTACGAGGGTCCGCTCGCGCAGCGCAGGCCGAGGCTGCGTGCGAGAACCAGAGCGGCCCATCCGGATGACGCGGGAGTGTCGGTGCTTGGAAACCGGAACGGCCGGCGCCACCACACTCCCCGACGAATCAACAAACCGACGGAGGCTTTCAGTGGGAACCGTACAAGCCATCGACTCGTCGCCGCTTCGCTGGGACACCGAAGCGGACTCCCGTACTATCCCGCTGCTGCAGTCGCTCTTCCTGCTGGTCTCCAGCGGAGCAGCCAGCGTCGCGGTGGCATGGAGCTGGTTGTGGCCCGAGGCGTATGCGGTCTCCTGGGCGGGCTGGGCCATGCTGCTGTGGTTGACGACCTACCACTCGCCGCGGCAAGCGTTCGCGCACGGCTTCGCCATGGGGCTCGTTTCCCTGGGCATCGCTTTCCATTGGGGCCGTGGAGCGCTGGATGCTACCATGGACTTCCCAGCCGTCGTGGACTACCTGCTGCTGATCGTGCTGCTGGCGTGGGAGGCGATACCGTTTGGCATTCTCTGCTGGTGCGGAGCGAGGCAGCTGCGTCGACACGGCTTGCTCCTGTGGGTCGTGCCGCTTACCTGGGTCTTGCTGGAGTCGTACTGGCCGCGCGTCTTTCCCTGGTCGATCGCCCACAGCCAGACGGAGTGGCTGGCGTTGCTGCAACTGGCCGAATGGACCGGCGCGGCGGGCATCAGCTTCTGCTTCCTCGCCGTGGCCCTCGTGCCCGCGGCCCTGGTCGAATACCTGCGTCGCGCAGCCGCCAACCGCGAAGCCGGCTCGGGACTGTTGACCTACGCGATCAGCGCGCTGCTGCTGCAGGCCGTGGTACTGGCCTGGGGCCAACAGCGGCTCCATGCGTGGCACGAGCGAGCGTGCCAAGGCGATCCCATGCGGGTAGCCATCGTGCAGGTTGATCCGCGACAGAACGATTCCATCGCCCGCATGAAAGCGCTCACGGAGAACCTAGGGGACGATCTGGACCTGGTGTGCTGGCCGGAGTCCACGCTGGGAACCTACCGGCATGACCTGGATGGCTTCCATGATGAGATTCAGACACGGGCCAAGTCGGTGTTGCCGCGAGTTGATCCGCATCCGGCCGCGGGACTTCCGTGCGAACTGCTGGCGGGCGCGAAGGGGTACGACGCGGGCCGCGGTGAAGCGGGACCGTTTTACCAGACCTCACTCGTCGTGAGGCCCGACGAACGCATCATCGATCGCTATCGGAAACGGGCGCTGATGCCGCTTGGCGAATATGTGCCTGGCCAGCAACACTTCCCCTGGCTGCGCGAACTGTTTGGGCTCGAGGAACCGCTTCGCGCGGGGGAAGATCCGCGGCCCGTGACGTTGATGGGCGGCCCTCGCGTGGGCGTGCTCATGTGTTACGAAGACATGGTAGCGAGCCACGCGCGGGATACGGCCCGCGCCGGCGCCCAACTGCTGGTCTGCCTCCTGAATGGCTCCGCCTTTCCCAGCACGCTGACACTGGAACAGCACTTGCGCCTCGCGCAGCTTCGCGCGATTGAAAACCGACGCTATTTCATCCGCTGTGGCGCTACTGGCGTTTCGTGCGTTATTGGCCCTACGGGCGCGCTGGAGGCGCGCCAACCGGCCCTCATGGAATCCGCCATGGTCGGACATGTGCATTTACTAGACGAACAAACCATGTTTACACAGTACGGACATCGGTTCCCGGTGGTGTGCGCGATGCTGCTGGCAGGCTGCGTCATTATGCCTCATCGGGGCGGGTCGCGTCGTCGCCATAGGCCGGCTCTGTCGGCCCGCTGACGTCTCGCGCACCGACTGTCCTGCACTCCGCAGGAAAATGTCCATCGAGTGGAACACGAGCGGATGTCGGCCTGAAGGAATACGGTGACAAATAGGTGTCAGTCCCGCAAAAGGGCCGCGAGTCCCGGGTGAGGCGAAGTCGGGCGGCCGCTGGGGTGATGGGTGGAAGAGTTTATGGAGGGTGTGGGCGCGGGACCTGCATCCGGGTGATCTTGAAAAGCCAACCCGGGCGGCGACACTTAGACTTCGTGATGGCTAGCGGGGGGCCTTTGGTATCTACGAAGGATGCATGCTAGGGAGATCACGATGCAAGACGTTTTGGAAATCACCGTGTCCAGGTCCTTGGTTCTAGAGGCTCGCGACGGAAACCGGGAGGCGATGGGAGAGTTGGTGGGCTCCCATGTGCGGTATGTGCGGAAAGAGGTCCATGCGCGGTTCGGCAGCTGTGCGAAACTGCACTTGGAGGAAGAGGATGTCGTGCAGCAGACGCTCCTGGAGGCCTGTCGCGACATGCATCGATTTAGCGGCACGACGGAAGCCGAGTTCCGGGGTTGGCTCAAGCGGATCGTCTTCCGTAACCTGCTCGACTCAAAACGCTACTGGATGGCCAGCAAGCGTTGCGTGTCGCAGGAGGTCTACCTGGAGGACCTGCAGGCGGGCGACTCGCTGGTGGTCGAACTGGGCACTTCCGAGGACTCCTGCCCGCGTGGCATCTGTGCGGTGAACGAGTCAATGGCGGCGATCCAGCGCGCGGTGTCGTCGCTGCCGTGCGACCAGAGTGCGATCATCCGTTACCGACTGTTCCAGCAGCTGGATTTCGACGAGATCGGCCAGCGCATGGGTCGGTCCGAGTCGGCCGTCCGCAGCCTCTGGGGCCGCGCCGTGAAACGGCTGCGGGTCGGCTTGCGGAACGCGGTCTAGGGGGCCGTCCCAAGGGCGCTGGGCCTCACTCAGCCGGTGATGAGCGCGACGCGCACATCGCAGACGTTCGTGTGCGTGGGGCCCGTCTTCACGAGGCCACCCGTGGCGTTGAAGAAGGTGTAGGCATCGTTGTGGGCCAGCGGCTCGGCGGTCGTCAGCCGAGCCGCTCGTAGGCGGTGGATGACTTCCGCGTCGATCACCGCGCCGGCCGCATCGGTCGGTCCATCCTCGCCGTCGGTGCCGCCCGACAGGAGCGTGACGGTGTGCAGGACACGCGCTCGCTCGGGGCTGTCCGATTGCTGCAGGAACCAGTGGAGCGCGGCGAGCACCAGCTGTTGGTTGCGACCACCACGGCCTCGCTGTTCGGCGGGCACCAGGCGCACCACCGGTTCGCCGCCGCTGAGGACACAGAGCGGCTGGTCGCCGGCGTCATGCTCGAGCGCCCAGGTCCACAGGCGGCGCGCGAGGTCAACGCCGACCTCCTCGGCCGTCCGCGAACCATGCTCGGTGGGAAGCACCAGCACGCGGAAGCCACGGCGCCGAGCCTCCAGCTCGGCCGCGCGCACCGCGGTGGCATTGTTCGCCAGCAGGTGGCAGGCGAGGTGCGAGACGGGCGGCGGTGGTGGTGGCGCATGGAGGTCGTCCACCAGCATGCGCCGCAACGATTCTGGCAGGTCGCGCAGCGCTGCGGCGAACTCATCCCAGGTGGAAAGCGCCTCGCGCGCCGCCGCCTGCTCGTCCTCGCAGATCGTGGGGCCGGAAGCGATGATGGGAAGCGGGTCGCCGAGGACATCGGAGAGCACGAGGGTGACGAGCCAGCCGGCGCGACAGGCGCGCGCGAGGCGTCCGCCCTGGATGCGGCTGAGGCGTTTGCGGACGGCGTTCAGCTGGAAGATGTTCGCGCCGGCGGCGCTGAGTGCGCGCGTGAGGTGCTGCAAGTCCTCCAGCGAGACGCCGTCGCGCGGCGCGGGTAGCAGCGCGGAGCCGCCGCCTGAAACCAGGCACAGGCACAGGTCGCGCGGTCCCAGCGCGGCGGCGCGGCGCAGGATCTCGTCGGCTCCCGCCACTCCCGCCGCCGTCGGTTCGTTCAGACCCGCTGGCCGCGCCGCGTGCAGCGTGATGGACATCAGCGGCTCTGTGCAGTCGGCCGGGACGTTCAACCAGCCATCCAGCCGCTTGGCCCGCGCCAGCTCCACGCCCAACGCGGCTTCCAACCCGGCGGCCATGCCGCGCACGGCCTTGCCCGCCCCCAGCACTTCGATCCGATCGACGTCGGAGAGGTGCCACGACTCGGGGCCCACCGTCAAGCAGTCGCCTTCGACGCGCACCGCCTCCCGCACCAGATGGTCGCCGCGTACGGCCTGCACAGCGGCATTCCAGATGGACTGAACCTCGAGTCGTGGGTGCATGGGAGCGGCTGCCGGGGACGTACGGGGGAGCATCCAAAGGGGCTGGGATTGGATGTCGATTGTATCGCGCGCCCGCGAAGCCGTGCGGCGTGCCTACGGGGCGGGAGGTTCCTTGACTGCCACCTTGATGTCATCGACCCAGGCTTCGCCCAGGCCGGTCAGCGCGAAGGTCAGCGTTAGTTCACCATCGCGGTCCGCCGCGCGGACAATGCGGAATGGGCGCCACGCGCAGCGTTCGGCGAATCGCAACGCCAACGCCTCACCCCCCAGCGACTCATGGATCATCAGCCCGTCGAGGCTGCCCGCGATCGGTTCGTCGATCCGCACCCAGCCGGTAATCTCCAGGATCTGGCCCGCCTCGACTGCGATGGGGGCCGATTGAATCCAGACGGGCGGCGATTCGAGGACGCACTGTTCGGCCTCCTTCGACTTCGCCCGCGCGACCAGCCGCAGCGAACTTTTCCCGCCGTGCGGAGTGTCGGGAGAGAGGGCGACATACGTCTCGACATCGTCGGGAGCAGCCGAGGCCTGGGCCCAGCCAGCCTGGATCATCCCGTCGAGCTGCTCGCAATCGCCTCCCGGCAAACGGTTGGAGGAGGTGG
>JBIIEC010000185.1:0-10756 GCA_044238045.1 Pirellulaceae bacterium
GCCAACAGCAGCTGCAACTGCCAGGTCGCGAACGACAGGCAGCGAAGGCGCGGGAGCGACGTAAGAACGCGAAAGGGCCGATGGAGTGCGGCCGGATGACGGAGGATCATGTCGTCGAAGATTCCCTGGAATGGTCGAGGCGTTCCCGAGTCGCGGGACGCGGTGGGCAAACGGCGGGGGCTGGGGACGGGGATGGAAAGGCAGCAGGCAGCGGGCAGCGGGCGTTCCGCGCAGCGGGCAGAGCCGAACAGGTCCGCCCTGCGAAGGCCCTCGTGTCGGTCCACGATAGGCGAGGTTTCCCGTGGAGACAAGGGTTTGCCACCCAGGTTCGGCCCGCCCGCTTCCGCAGTCATCGAAACGTCCTGCCAGCGGCTCGCGGGCGATGTTCGCCGAGCTGAACTTGGCCCACGGGAATGCGAGTGGGATCCTGGGGCGTTGACGATTAGAATGGGAGGGCCGTCGGGCAGGCCTGATTAAATGTCGGTGCTCGGCCCGCGATCGTTCAGTACGGTTTCGCCAGGAGATTCCAGCCGATGGTGCTTTTCATGCCACGAAGTGGTCACTCCACGAGCGTTCGGCTGCCGCGATTCGGTTGGCTGGGCTGCTGCCTGCTGCTGGTCGGGTTCACGTCGGTCGCGCATGCGGCGGACGAGGCCGTGGACTATGAACGGGATGTGCAGCCCATCCTGCGGACCCGGTGTTACGAATGCCACGATGGTGGCCAGAGCGAGGCGGGCCTGCGACTGGATCTCCGCGCGGGAACTTGGCAGGGGGGCGAGTCGGGGGAACCGGCCGTCGTGCCGGGGCAGGTCGACCGCAGTCCGCTGCTGATGCGGGTGACCAGTTCTGACCCGGAGAAACAGATGCCGCCGGAGGGAGAGCGGCTGACGGCGGCGGAGGTCGAAACTCTGCGTCGCTGGATCGAGGCGGGCGCGGTGTGGCCCGATGCCCTGGCCGGCGAGTCGGTGGATGCGCGGCAGCACTGGGCGTTCCAGCCGCCACGTCGGCCCGCGCTGCCGAAGGTCACGCGGCCTGAATGGACTCGCAACGCAATCGACGCCTTCGTACTCGCCCAACTCGACACGCAGGCCCTGCAGCCGTCGCCGGAGGCCGACAAGGTGACGCTCATCCGTCGCCTGTCGCTCGATCTCCTCGGCCTGCCTCCAACGACCGAAGAGGTCGATGCCTTCGTGCTGGATCATCGCCCCGATGCTTACGCACGGCTGGTGGAGCGGCTGTTGCGCTCGCCCCACTATGGCGAACGCTGGGCTCGCATCTGGCTTGATGCCGCCCGCTACGCCGACTCCGACGGCTACGAGAAAGACAAGGTCCGTCAGGTCTGGGCGTATCGCGACTGGGTGGTCTCGGCATTCAACCGGGACCTGCCCTACAACCAGTTTGTCATGGAGCAGCTGGCAGGCGACCTGCTGCCGGATGCGAGTCAGGACCAAGTCGTGGCCACGGGATTCTTGCGCAACTCGATGATCAACGAAGAGGGCGGCATCGATCCGGAACAGTTCCGCATGACCGCCATGTTCGATCGCATGGACGCGCTCGGCAAGGCCGTGCTTGGTCTCACCGTCCAGTGCGCCCAGTGCCACAACCACAAGTACGATCCGCTGACGCAGCAGGAATACTATCGGCTCTTCGCCTTCCTGAACAACGACCACGAGGCGAACATCACCGTCTTCACGCCCGACCAGCAGATGCAGCGAGCCGACGTGCTACGAAGGATCGAGGAGATCGAGGCCGATCTGAGGCATCGCCATCCCGACTGGGAGGAGCGGATGGCGAAGTGGGAATCGCAGGCGCGCGGCGAGCCGGTGAAGTGGCAGGTGATGGAGTTCGCAATCGACGAGGATTCGACGGGTGGACAGAGGTACCTGCTGCAGCCGGATGGCTCGTACCTCGCCCTGGGGTACGCCCCGACGTTCCATACCGTGCTGATGACAACGACGGTGCCGGTGAGCGGCATCACGGGATTCCGGCTGGAACTGATGACCGATCCGAACCTGCCCAGCGGCGGTCCCGGCCGCTCGATCTGGGGCACCGGCGCGTTGTCGGAGTTCCGCGTGTCGGCGGGCAGTGCCGAGGGAACGCAGGAGCTGGCCGAAGTGCGTTTCGCGGAAGCGACCGCCGACTTCAATCCGCCCGAGACGCCGCTGCCGAAGATCTTTGACGATCGCAGCGGCCAGCCCCGTGTCACGGGCCCGATTGCCATGGCCATCGATGGCAAGCAGGACACGGCCTGGTGCACGGATGAAGGGCCCGGACGCCGCAACGTGCCTCGCGTGGCCGTCTTCCGCACCGACAAACCGCTTGATCACGCCGGCGGCACGAAGCTGCAGGTGCGGTTGGTGCAGAACCATGGTGGCTGGAACAGTGACGACAACCAGTCCTATAACCTGGGCCGCCTGCGGATTTCTTACACGACCGACCCGCAGCCGCGAGCGGCGGCCGTGCCCGCGCGGTTGCTGCCGCTGCTGGAGATCCCGCGCGCGGAGCGTTCGCCGGTCCAGCAGCGCGAACTCTTCCGGCACTTTCGCACGACGGTGGCCGAGTGGAAGGCCGAGAACGACCAGATCGAACAGCTCTGGAGCCTGCATCCGGAGGGAAGCACGCAACTGGTGTTGCAGCGGCGCGACGAACCGCGGGCAACGCATATGCTGCACCGTGGCGAGTTCCTGCAGCCGCGCGACCAGGTGCAGGCCGGAACGCCCGGGATCCTGCATCCACTGCCGCCGACCGCCGATGCCTCGCGCCTGGCATTCGCGCGCTGGCTGGTCGATCCGCAATCGCCCACGGTCGCGCGGTCGTGGGTGAACCGCGTCTGGCAGGCCTGCTTCGGCATGGGCCTCGTGGAAACGCCCGAGGATTTCGGCCTCCGCGGCGCGCCGCCGTCGCACCCCGAACTGCTCGACTGGCTCGCCGTGGAGTTCATGGAGCGAGGATGGAGCCTGAAGGAACTGCATCGCTTGATCGTAGGGTCATCGACCTACCGGCAGTCGTCGGCCGCGACGGAAGCGGCTCACGCACTCGACCCGCAGAACCGCTGGCTAGGACGCGGCGCTCGCTTCCGCCTCGACGCCGAACTGGTCCGCGACGGCGCGCTGGCCGCCAGTGGACTGCTCAATCGTCGCCTGGGTGGCCCCAGTGTGCACCCGCCGTTGCCGGAGTTCCTGGTCATGCCGCCCGTCAGCTACGGCCCGAAACCGTGGCCGGCCGAGGCGGCCGAGGAACAGTTCCGCCGCGCGATCTACACCTTCCGATTCCGTTCGATTCCCTACCCGGCGTTGGAAGTGTTTGACGCACCCAACGGCGATTTCGCCTGCGTGAAGCGGAGTCGCTCCAACACGCCGCTGCAGGCACTTGCGACGCTGAACGAACCGCTGTTCGTCCAGTGCGCCGAATCGTTGGCGCGACTCATGGAGCAACACGGCGGTGCGTCGCTGGAAGATCGCATCGAGTACGGCTTCCGTCGCTGCCTGGCCAGGCGACCGACGCCGCGCGAGATCGCCACGCTGGTTCGCTTGTACACGGCGCAGCGCACTCGATCGACCGCCAACGCGGTCACTTCGGAAACGCCGCCGAATCAGACCCAATCGACAGCAGCGCAGACTGCAACGGTGGACGACCAGGCGCTGGTCGAAGTGGCTCGCGTGTTGCTGAACCTCGATGAGACGATTACCCGCGAATGAACGGGCGGGAGCCGCGAGTCGGTCGCGAATCCGACGACCGCGTCCTGCCATGGCCGAGGCGACTCCGCGGGTCGGAGTTGTCAAGTTCCCCTCGAACGAAGGATGCATGCGATGAGAAGCTGGCTTGCCGACCAGGGTGCCGACGCGAGGCTGCGGTCTGGACTCTCGTCCGTGTCGCGTCGCTGGTTCCTGCAGCAGTGCCGTGTGGGGCTGGGAGGACTGGCGCTGGCGCACCTGCAGACCGCGCAGGCCGCGCCTCTTGCGACGGAGACGCGTTCGACGGAGATCGCGGCTGCCAATCCGGCGTCAGCGAATACGGCCGGACGCAACCCGCTGGCCGCTCGACAGCCCTCGTTCGCGCCGCGCGCCAAGAACGTCATCTTCCTGTTCATGGCGGGAGCACCCAGCCAGATTGAACTCCTGGACTACAAGCCGGACTTGGTGCGTTACGACGGCACGCTGCCGCCTGCCGACCTGGTCAAGGGCTATCGGGCCGCGTTCATCAATCCGAGTTCCAAGCTGCTGGGGCCGAAGTTCAAGTTCAGCCGACACGGCGAGTGCGGCGCCGAAGTATCGGAGCTGCTGCCGCACCTGGGGAACGTCGTCGACGATATCGCGATCGTGCGTTCGATGGCCACCGACGCGTTCAATCATGCGCCCGCGCAGATCCTCATGAATACCGGTTCGAGCCAGTTTGGACGACCGAGCTTCGGCTCCTGGGTCACCTACGGACTCGGCAGCGAGGCGGAGGATCTGCCTGGCTTCATCGTGTTCAGTTCGGGTTACAAAGGCCCCAGCGGCGGCAACTCGAACTGGGGCAGCGGCTTCCTCCCGACCGTCTACCAGGGCGTGCAGTTCCGCAGCAGCGGCGACCCCGTGCTCTACCTGTCCAATCCGCCCGGAGTGGATCGCGGAGCGCAGCAGGCATCGCTGCAGGCGATCAACGACCTGAATCGCCAACGCTATGAAGAGGCGGGCGACCCGGAGATCCTGACTCGCATTAACTCGTTCGAGATGGCGTTCCGGATGCAGGCCAGTGCGCCGGACCTAATGGACTTGAGTGGCGAGCCGCAGCATGTGCTGGAGATGTATGGAGCGGAGCCGGGGAAGGCGTCGTTCGCGAACAACTGCCTGCTCGCGAGGCGACTCGTGGAGCGTGGTGTCCGCTTCGTGCAGCTGTTCCACGAAGCCTGGGATCAGCACGATAACTTGACGAACGACCTCAAGAAGAACTGCCTCCACACCGATCGCGCGGCCGCGGCACTGGTGCAGGACCTCAAGCAGCGCGGGCTGCTGCAGGAGACCATCGTCGTCTGGGGCGGTGAGTTCGGACGCACGCCGATGGTGCAGGGCGGGGTCGGAGACGGTCGCGACCATCACCCCAACGCCTTCACGATGTGGATGGCCGGTGGAGGCATCCGACCCGGCCTGACGCTGGGCGCGACGGACGAGTTTGGGTTTAACGCCGTGGAGGATCGCGTGCACGTGCATGACCTGCACGCCACGCTGCTGCATCTCCTGGGCTTCGACCACACGCGGTTGACCTACCGATTCCAAGGTCGTGACTTCCGGTTAACCGATGTCCATGGCCAAGTGGTCCAGAAGCTGCTGACTTAAACGCCGGGGACTCATGCGGGAATTTGCCCGCGCAGCCCGCAGAGCTTCACCAGTTTCCCAGGTTCCTCGGCCCGGCACTCCCTTCAGCCTTGCCCGGTGACGGTTGGCTGAAGCGGGAATTCCGCGCACGCATCCGGCGGTTGCTTGGTGGGATTTGCCTCGGCGGAGTATGATCGAAGGGTACGGGACCGGTGGGGCCCGCGACCAGATTAGCGCGCGAGTCGAGCCATGAAAGAACTGTTCTTTACCATCATCGCCCTGAGCATTCCGCTGCTGCTGCTGGGAGCGGTGGTCTATCTGTTCCTGCGCGGCCTCTATTCGATCTATGCCGACTGGCGTCTGGGGCAGGAGTTGGAAGAGTTGAGCCGGGAGTCGGAAGAGCGGCGGCGCGAGCGTGCGGATCTCTGGACCAGCAGTTCCGCGCCGATCCGGGATGCTTTGGAACACGAGTCGCAGCCCGTGGAGTCGAAGGGCATCCTGGTGATGCCGATCGACGAGGGTCGCGGGCGGTCGCAGCGCGGCGAGTAGCGAAGTCGTCACGCCGCATCGCAGTCGGCACACGTCCTGTGCCATCTAGAGACCGACGTTCGCGCGACTCTGTCGCAGCCTAGCCGAAGTTGCCCGCTTGGACGTTTGTCCAGCCTTGGGCCGTGGGCCAGTTGCCCCAGAGGCTGGTGACGAAGCGGGAGCCTGTGGAGCGGCCGACATACCAGCTGCTGCCATCGCGTCCGAGGAGATCCATCAGGCCATCGGCATTGACATCCAGCAGCAGCACATCGGACCAGCTGGTGGTGCCGTTCCACGCGCCCCAGCTTTCGGTCAGTATCTGGTTGTTGGCGGCGCGGCTGATCCACCACTGGCCGCTGGTGCGGCCCGCGATGTCATCCGTGCCATTGCCGTCGAAGTCGCCGACGCGGATGTCCGACCAGGTGATCCGGTCGGACCAGCTGGCGAACGCTTTGTTGGTGAAGAGGGCTCCGTTCGATTCGCCGACCCACCAAGTGCGGCCGGCTCGTCCGAGGAGGTCGTCCTTGCCGTCGCCGTTGAAATCGCCGACCTGGACGTCGGTCCAGTGGACGGTGGGAGACCAGGCGCCCCAGCGTTCGTGCGAGAAGCCGGACCCGTTGGACTTGGCCACCCACCAGGCGGCGTTGTTCGCGCGGCCGGCCATGTCGTCGCGACCATCGCCGTTGAAATCGCCGACGCTGACGTTGGACCAGTTGACCGTTCGCGACCAGCTGCCCCAGAACTCATTGACGAAGTTGGTTCCGGAGGAGCGACCGACCCACCAGCTGCCATCGCTGGCTCGTCCGATGAGGTCCTGTCGGCCGTCGCCGTTGAAGTCGCCCAGCTGCACGTCGTTCCAAGTGACTCGCGTTGACCAGGTGGTCCACAGTTCGTTGACGAACTCATCCCCGTTGGAACGCGCGACCCACCACTGGCCGGTGTGGTTGCGCGCCAGGACATCGTCACGACCATCGCCATCGACGTCGCCCACGATCGAGTCGCTCCAGGTGGCATCGGTGGGCCAGAGGCCCCAGATCTGGCTGACCAGTCCGCTGCCGGTCGATTCCGCCTGCCACCAAGAGCCACCATTGCGGCCGACGATACCGCGTCCGTTGGTGGCAACCGGGGGAATCGGCGCGATGGGCGTTCCTTGCGTGGTGACGAGGTCGACTTTGGTGTTCTTGGCGTTGACGACCACGCCAGCCACGTTCACGGCGCCCTGGATGGAGCTTCCCGTCGCGGTCACGGTATAGGTTCCATCGGGAACGGCGAGCGCGTAGCCGCCGGAGGGACCGCTGGTGGTGGAGTAGGTGGTGCCGGAGGCGTCGTTGCGGGCGACGATGGTGATGTTGCCGGCGCCTTCGCCGATGGTATAGAAGCTGTCCGCCACGACGGCATCGCTGTAGGCGACGCCCGTGATGAATGCGTTCTTGCCGCGATTGCCGAACTTCTCCGTGACCATCGAAGCGTTGAAGGTCACGCCGCCGCTGGTGTACTTCCCGAAACGAACGCCCGTGCCGAGTTCGCGGTAGGAGTCGGAGAGGATGTTGGTGCGGTGGCCGGGGCTGCGAAACAGGGCCGTGTGGCGATCGCGGACTTCGGCGACCTGGTCGAGGGTGAAGGTGGAGCCACCCCAGGCGATGTTTTCACCGACGCCCACGGGATAGCCCGCGGTGATCGCTCGATCCGACGGCGACCGCCCCTCAGGCGAAAAGTGTGAGAAATAGTCGCGGTCCAGCATGTCCTGCGAGTGCAGGCCGGCCGCGTTGACGAGCGCCTGGTTCGGCGCAAGCGGCTGCTTGGGAGTCGCCGAAATCGTGCCGGCGGTGAGCCCCTGGTTCAGGTCGCCGAGTCCGGTGCGAGCGACTTCGGCGACCGGATTTGCCCGGGCACGGTTGACCAGTTCCAGCAGCAGCTGTTCCTGGGCGGTGAGCGTCACGGCGCTGAACGCGAGGCGTTCTTCGAGCGATTCGCAGCGCAGGCGGGGCGATGCGGCCGAGCGGCGCGGGCCGCGCGCGAGGCGGGAGAACCACGACATGGTTGGTCGGCTCCGGGTGTGGCGTCAAGGTGTCAATCAAGGGAGCAATCGTGTAGAAGTGATGGAACCCTATGTCGCGCCCGGTCGCTTCGCAAATCGAATCGCCCGAAATGCCGGCTGGGGTTGCCAAAAGGAAACACGCGGGCGGAAATGGAGGCAGGTCTCACTTCCAAAGCCCTAGCCGGTAGGGGTGAATCGGGGTAGAACCAGTGGTTCGCCTCCGACATTCCCTGAAGGAACCAGTGCCCCGTGAACACCCAGCCCGCTTCGTCGCACCTCGAACTACTGGCCCCGGCGGGCGACATGGACTGCGTCCGCGCGGCTCTGGAGAACGGCGCCGACGCGATCTACTTCGGGCTGGACCGAGGCTTCAACGCCCGGGCTCGCGCCGGAAACCTGAGTCTCGACAACCTGCCGAAGCTCATGCGGCTGCTGCATGAACGCGGCGTGCGCGGCTATGTGACGCTCAATACGCTGGTGTTCTCCGACGAACTGGCGGAATTCCAGCGGATCGTGCGCGAGGTCGCCGATGCGGGAGCCGACGCGGTGCTTGTGCAGGACCTGGGCGCCGCTCGGCTGGTCCGGGCCATCTGCCCCGAACTGCCGATCCATGCGTCCACGCAGATGACGCTGACGAGCGCCGAGTGCATCGCGGTGGCGGAGGAGTTGGGGATCGAGCGGGTGGTGCTGGCTCGTGAGTTGGCATTGGAGGAGATCCGACAGATCACGGCGGCGACGCGGATCCCCGTGGAGGTGTTCGCGCACGGCGCGCTGTGCGTCGCCTACTCGGGCCAGTGCCTGACCAGCGAATCGCTGGGCGGTCGCAGTGCGAATCGAGGCCAGTGCGCCCAGGCCTGCCGCTTGCCCTACGAGGTCTTCTGCGACGGTGAGCCGGTGCCCTTGGACCGCGTCAAGTTCCTGCTCAGCCCGCAGGACCTCGCGGCCTATGAACTCGTTCCGGAACTGCGGGCGGCGGGTGTCGCATCGCTGAAGATCGAAGGACGACTGAAGGCTGCCGAGTACGTTGCCAGCATCACGCGCCACTATCGGCACGCCATCGACACGGCCGAGGCGGGCGGCCCGGTGAAGCTTACGCAGGAGCAGTCTGATGAGATGGAACTGACGTTCTCGCGCGGCTTCTCGCCAGGCTGGCTGGAAGGCTGCGACCACAAGCGTCTGGTTCCCGGGGTGAGTTCCGCGAAGCGGGGCTTGCGACTGGGCACCGTCGAACGCGTCATCGGCGAACGCGTCCGCGCGCGGCTTGAACGCCCTGTAAAGCCGGGCGACGGACTCATGTTTGACACGGGCCGTGAACAGAACGAACAACCGGGCGGTCGCGTGTACGAGATCCGCGTCAACAACCGACGAGTCGAGGCGATCGACGCGGCGATGTTCGAATTCGAGTTGGCGGCCGATGGGCAAGTGCATGCGGACGAGGGCGCGGACGCCACGTCTGCGACCATCGTTGCCGATATCTCGTTCGCCTACGGAGCCTTGCCGCTGGAGGAATTAACGCCGGGCCAGGTGATCTGGAAGACCGACGATCCCGCGCTGCTGCGGCAGTTGCGACGCAGTTTCTCACTGCCCGACCCACAGCATACGCGACCGCTGGACGTGGAGGTGGTGACGCGCGTCGGGGAACCGATGCGCTGGATCGCCCGGGTGGGAACCAACGCAGCGCCGGCAGGGCTGCCTGATAGCGAATCGCCTGCCGCGGGACCGGTGGTGGAAGTGGTCGGCGACAAGCCGCTGGAGGCAGCTCGAAAGCATCCGTTGTCGGAAGAGACGCTGCGGGAACAGCTGGGAAGGCTGGGGCATACGCCGTTTCATCTCCGGCGGCTCGACTGGGCAAGCGACGGATCGCCGATGGTGCCGTTGAGCGTCATGGGCGAGATGCGTCGGCAACTGGTCGAAAAACTTACCGACGCCATGGTGACGCGGCCGCCGCGAAGGATCGCGTTGGAGTCGGTGCTGCCGTCGCTGCGCCCCGATCCCGCGCTGGTGGCTGATCGAAAGCGGGTCGAACCGCAACTCCATGTGCTCTGCAGGACCCTCGCCCAGCTGGACGTGTTGCTCGCGGCCGGCTATCGCCGACTGTCGGTGGATTTCGCCGACATTCGCGAGTACCGCGAAGCGGTGGCTCGCGGGCGGGAGGCCGGCGCGGATGTCTGGCTGGCCACGCCCCGGATTCAGAAGCCCGGAGAGCTGGGCGTGTTCCACGGCATGCGCCGCCACGAACCGGCCGGTATCCTCGCTCGCAACCTGGCCGCCATCCGTTACTTCGTCACCGAGTCCGTGCCGGTCGTGGCCGACTACAGCCTGAACGTCGCCAACGAACTGACGGCCCGCTTCGTGCGTGAGTTGGGCGTGGACTACCTCACGGCGTCCTACGATCTGAATCGCGACCAGATGACGCACCTGGTCGCGGCCACTCCCGCGGACTGGCTGGAGGTGGTGATTCACCAGCACATGCCGATGTTCCACATGGAGCATTGCGTGTTCTGCGCGGTGCTATCGCCCGGCACCAACAAGACGAACTGCGGCCGGCCCTGCGACACGCATGTCGTCCATCTGCAAGATCGGGTCGGCATGCAACACCTGCTCACCGCCGACGTCGGTTGCCGCAACACGTTGTTCAACGCTACGGCCCAGAGCGGAGCGGAGGTCGTGCCGGAACTGCTTCGCGCGGGGGTCCACCGATTCCGCGTGGAACTGCTGGAGGAGAAAACGTCGGAGGAGGTTCTGCAAGTCGTGGAACTGTACGGCCAGTTGCTGCGCGGCGAAGTGCGCGGAGTGGACGTCTGGAGTCGGCTGCGGGCCATGAATCGCATCGGCGTGACACGCGGCACGCTGGAAGAACGCCGCGATCCACTCGCTCTGCTGTAAGCGACGATAT
>JBIIEC010000579.1:0-3160 GCA_044238045.1 Pirellulaceae bacterium
ACATCGGGAGCCCAGACCGGCGGATGCACCATTTGAAAGGACGAAGGCAGGCCCTCCGCCAAAGTATCCAACTGCCTGATCCGCTCGCCACGGGCGCGAGTCTGCCGCCAATGCCCGGCCGGTTCCAGCCAAGCGACCTGAAAGAAGTCCGCAAGCCCGGTCATGACATAGTGAGGCGTCGTCCAGCGCGAAGCGAACGAATGGTAAGGAGTCGCCACGATTCCCACTTCCGGAAACAGGGGCCCGCCGCTCACACCTCTGCGCTCCACCTGCCCTGCCTCTAAAACGCTTGCGTCTCTCACCCCACCCTCCAATCCCAAGTTGGTTCGCACCTGCATTCCTGCAACGATGGACAGACCACCCTATCCAGCGGAACCGCAAGCCCCTCCGCACCAGCACAGTCAACAGCACCCTATCAAAGCACAACGAACGCCACGACTCTCACTCACCGACGTCTGCCCATCCCCGCAATCCGATTGCGAACGTCTCGCCAGAATGCCGAGGGCAACATCTTCACGAGCCCTTTGAAGCTCATGAGCGGCGCCGCCACATGCGCGGCCAGGACCTGAAACTGCCTGCCTGGTAATTGATGTTCACACAGAGTAGCCGCAAAGTCCGAGCCTCGCTTGGCATACAAAAACATGTTCTGCCGGTAGTACCAAGCCACGGAGTGATCATTGAACACTCGCGGACGAATAACATCGAAGACCTGAAAATCCCGTTCGTCGAACAGACGAGTCCAGAATTCGTGCCACTGCTCGTTGACGTGCTGAGTGCCTCGCTGCCCAGGCACCGCTGCCGAGAACAGGACCACCGGTGCGTGTAGTGTGAGTTGCTCGACGAGCTTGCGGGACATCTTCAATGGCAGATGCTCGGCAACTTCCAGACACATGGCCAAGTCATGGCTTCCGGGCAACTCGAACGGCCGCCCGAGATCAACGCCATGAAAGCACTCGCGGGGAATCCGCAACTCCTCAAGACTCACATACGTGCCGTCACAACCCGTCACGGCATCGACTCCGTTCTCTCGAACCACCGACAGCCAGGCTCCTCGACCGCACCCAACGTCCATAACGCTCCGAGGCGCGAGAGTCGCCAACAACCAAGGCACGATCGAACGGGCGGAAGAGACAGCGGTGGCGTCAATCACATCGTAGTAAGAACTGTCATAGGGAAACGTATCCGTCGTCATATCGCATCTCCCCAACCCTTGGACCACTTGTCGCGATCAAGTCAGCTTCCGAACTGGTAGTCAAATCGCTCAAGATCATCTCGATAGCAAGTCGCCACGATCTCACGACACTCGTCATCGTAATAGTCGATATACCGCTCGCGTTTCGTCTTGTTCAGGTGCGTGAGAGATGCAGCAGGCAAACCGAGACGACGCATTAACCTTTCGTAGTCCTCCTGCATGGTCTCGAACCGGCCGATAAATTCGACGAACAGCTTTCCCTGGGAGTCCACCAGCCAGTCACTTTGGGGGCTGCATTGACTGAGTCCCAGGTGATTGAACAATCCCACCGACCGAAACGCGCGATCCCTGATCAGGTAGCAGAACGTGCGAAATGAAGTGTTCTCATGCAAGTGGCGTGTCGTCTTCAAGTAGTGAAACAGCGACACGGTTCGATCAAACGGATTACGCACGAAGGCGAATTTAAACGCCCGTTGGTCAAAGTCGCGAGACACCAGCCCCTTATCCACCAGTTGCGTGTACGACTGGTGTCCGAAGGTCACTGTCCCCCGTTGCGGAAACAGATCCTGGACGTCCTGGGGCGAGCGAAAAAACGGACGATCGCACCCCACGATGGTCCGCCACAGGCTGGTGCCCGCGCACTTGGGCACCCACACGAAAACGGCGTCCGGTTCGTTCCTCCAGCTATACCCGTTCCAAGCCCGATAGACACCGGCCCGGCGTAGCACCTTCACCAGCGTGCGACCCAGCGCCGCCGTGGCTCCCTGGGGAGCGTCACCAGCCATCCGCCTCTCGACATCCCGTTCCGTCTCACCAAACTTCATGGTATCCCAAATCGCAGAAGAGAAGCACCTGGGCTGCAAGGCCGTGCAGTGCAGCATACACATCACTGACTGCTTTGGCGTTGAACCCTCGAGTCTTGCGCCACCCCTTTGATGATAATTCAAGGGTCGCAAAGTTACTCTGAATTCCGATCGTAAGATGCGCGCTCGTTATCGGAAATGCCCTTCAGGCAAACCGGGCTGTTTCAAGGAGATTGCGCGTCCAGCGCGCATCGGACACTTGGCTTGCGGAGTCTGCGCAGAAACCTTACCCATCCCAGATTTTGATCCCGACAGATCGCCATGGTGTTGAACGCCAGCATTCGAGGCAATCCCCAGGCGTTCCCACGAACGCCCGGGCCTCAGCGGGCAGGCAGCGACTTGGTTGGCAAAGGCGCATTGACACGCGTCTGCCAGTCGCGGAGCGTCTCCCGCAGTCGACGGAGTCGTTCCGGTTCCGACTTCGCGATGTCACGCATCTCGCCGGGATCCTACCGAAGTTCATAAAGCTCAAGGCTTTCGTCCTCGAACCACTCGATCAACTTCCAGGCACCAACGCGGACGGCACTGGCCGGCCTGCTGCGGCCGACGTAGCAGGGAAAGTGCCAGAACAGCACCTCGCGTTCCAGCCTGTCCGTGCCGGTCAGAACTGGCACGAGGCTGACGCCGTCGATGGGCTGGGCGGTTGTTGCCTCGGCGGAGGCTCGGGCGACCCACTGTTCCGCTTCTTGATCGGCGAGGGCCAGTTCCGCAAGCGTCGGGTAGAAGTCCATGGTCAGGATCGGCTGCTCGCTGGCGCGTCCTGGTTCCTCAACACCCACACCCCAGACCACGCGGGGTACGCGAACGCCCCCCTCGTAGAGGGATCCCTTGCTGCCGCGTCGAAGAAAAGGTGTCAGGACTCTTTTTTGGGTCAGCCACGGGGGCGAAGAGTGGAATCGAGGTTCAGTTGACTTGAGGTTTGCTGAACCCACGGCTCATCGCCAAACGGCGCGCCCCGATGGACGCTGTTGTGAACGGCCTTCAGTTCCGCGGCGGTCAGGGGCTTGTTGACGCGTTCTACCCAGCGCGGCGAGCGTGCGACGGGCCAAGCCGAAAGCAGTTGCGGATCCCGCTCGGGCTTTTCCAGCCACCGCGCCAGCGAACC
>JBIIEC010000580.1:0-3159 GCA_044238045.1 Pirellulaceae bacterium
CCGCATGATTCTGTGTCTCCGCATGATTCGGGGCCTCCGCATGATCCTGTTGCACCGAGGGAAGTGGCTGACCCTGCTGGCCCTCCACCTCGCAGCGCCCCTCGTGCTGGTCGCGAAGGAGCCTGCCAGTGAAACTCGTCGCGCGAATCGACGGGGCAACGAGCGGGACACGACGGAGCAGGCGCGGCAGGACATGGTGCGGAACTACCTGGAGTCGGCGGGCATCACCGATGCGCGCGTGCTCGATTCGATGCGGACAACGCCGCGCCACGAGTTCCTGCCGATCAGCAAGCGTAACCAGGCTTACTATGACATGGCGATCCCGATCGGCGAGGGGCAGACGATCTCGCCGCCGTACATCGTGGCGTTCATGACGGAGCAGCTGCACCCGGAGCCGACGGACCGCGTGCTGGAGATTGGCACGGGCAGCGGCTACCAAGCCGCCGTGCTGAGTCCGCTCGTGGAGGACGTGTACACGATCGAGATCCAGCGCCCGCTGGGCGAGCGGGCGGCTGTCACGCTGCGGAAGCTCGACTACAAGAATGTGCACCCGCGCATCGGCGACGGCTACCTGGGCTGGCCCGAGAAGGCGCCGTTCCACAAGATCATTGTGACCTGCTCGCCGGAAAAGATCCCGCAGCCGCTGGTCGACCAGCTGGCCGAAGGCGGATTGATCGTGATCCCGGTCGGCGAGCGATTCCAACAGACGCTCTGCCGGTTCCGCAAGGTGAACGGCAAGATGGAGCGGGAGACGCTGCAGGCGACGTTCTTCGTGCCGATGACGGGCGAGTCGGAAACGCAGCGCGAGGTGCGCCAGGACGATGGCCTGCCGCGGCTGGTCAACGGCAGCTTCGAGCAGCCATTGGCGGACGGATCCAACCTGCCGCTCGGCTGGTACTACGTCCGCGAAGGCACGATGGAAGCGACCGACCAGGCACCGGATGGCGGCCATGTCTTCGCGTTCCAGAACGACATCGCCGGCCGCAGTGCCCACGCGCTGCAATCGTTCGGCGTGGATGGACGCGTGGTGCGACAACTGGATGTCACCGCAATGGTGCGCACCGAGCAGGTGGAACGCGGCGGCGACGCGAGCCAGCGGGCGGTGATCCAGTTCGAGTTTTACGGCGAGCAGCGAAATGCGGTGGGGCAGGCGATGATGGGGCCCTGGCAGGGAACCAAGGACTGGCACAAAGCGGCCGAACAGATCGCGGTCCCACCCACCGCGCGCCTGGCCGTCGTCGGCATCGGCCTCTTCGGCGCCACCGGCCGTCTGTCGCTGGACGACCTGAAAATCGAACCGATCCGCCGCCGCGAAGAACCCACCCGCGTCAATCCGCTCCGCGAACCCGCCAAGCCATGACCCCGGTGTTCCTCTCCGCGACCTCGGTGCTCTCCGTGGTTTATTTCCCGGTCCCGCACGAATCGTCTGACGGAACCGCGTACGATCCCCTCGCTCCTCCGGCCGCCCCACAACGGTTTCCCCCTTTCCCGGTTTTCCCGTCGGCGAGTACACTTCTTCCCGGGGCTCGGCGCTGTCGGTTCGCGACAGCGTGCCAGGCATCCCCACACGACAAGGAAACCACCCGATGAGTCACGTGACCGGCATCCTCACCCTCGACGACCTGCGACACGATGTCCAGTCGGGCCAGATCGACACGATCGTGGTCGCTTTCCCCGACCTCTACGGGCGTCTGATGGGCAAGCGGTTCGAGGCCGGCTTCTTTCTCGAATCGGTGACGCGTTCCGGCACGCATGCCTGCGACTACCTGCTGACGACCGACATGGAAATGGAGCCTGTGCCGGGCTACAAGCTGGCGAACTGGCAGAAGGGCTACGGCGACGTGCACCTCGTGCCCGACATGAACACGCTCCGCCGCGCCACGTGGCTTGACCGCACCGCCATCGTGCTTTGCGACGTCCACGAAGAGAAGTCCCACCAGCTGCTGCCCCACGCGCCGCGCTCGTTGCTGCGGAACCAACTCGTCGCCGCTCGCGAACTCGGGTACGACGTCATGACCGGTTCGGAGGTGGAGTACTACATCTTCGAGGAGACCTACCGCAAGGGGCTCGAATCGGCCTACGCGAAACTGACGCCGACGTCGACCTACTTGGAGGACTACCATATCTTGCAGGGCACGCGTGAGGAGCCGCTGAACGCGGCCGTCCGCCGGCACCTGCAGCAGTCGGGCGTGCCGGTCGAAGGCAGCAAGGGCGAATGGGGCCTCGGCCAGCATGAGCTGAACCTGCGTTACGCCGAAGCGCTCGAGATGGCCGATCGCCATACGCTCTACAAGCAATGCCTGCGCGAAGTTGCCGACATGCTGGGGATGAGCGTCACGTTCATGGCCAAGTACAACAGCCGCCAGGCCGGCTCCAGCTGCCACATCCACATGAGTCTCTGGCACCAGGGCCGCAACGTCTTCGCCGGCGATCGCGACCTGGCCGGCATCCACTGCTCGGATACCTTCCGCTGGTTCCTGGCCGGCTGGCTGCACTACGCGCCGGAGATGATGGCGTTCTACGCGCCGACCGTGAACTCCTACAAGCGTTTCCAAAAAGGCAGTTGGGCTCCCACCGGCCTCGCCTGGTCGATCGACAATCGCACGGCCGGATTTCGCGTCGTCGGACACGGCCCGAGCCTGCGGATCGAGTGCCGCATTCCCGGCGCCGACTGCAATCCGTACCTCGCCTTCGCCGCCTCGCTCGCTTCGGGCCTGGAGGGAATCCGTCGCCGGCTGGAACCCTCGGGCCCGTTCCTGGGAAATGTCTACGAGGCCGCCGAGGTGCCGCAGGTGCCGCACACCCTGCGGGAAGCCATCGAACGCTTCCGCACCAGCGACCTGGCCAAGTCGGCGTTCGGCTCCGAAATCGTCGAACACTACACGAACTTCTTCGAGGCCGAGCAGCACGCCTTCGACCAGCATGTGACGGACTGGGAACGCCTGCGTTACTTCGAGCGAATCTGACGCCCCGTTCGATCGCTTCGCCAGTTGCTCGCACCCTGCCTCGACCGATTCGCATCTCCTGACAACAAGGACCCGGGGCCATGTCCGCATCGTCGCCCTTGATCGGCATCACGATGTACGGCGCGAACGCCGACAACGAGTACCGTCTGCCGGAGGAATACATTTCAGCCGTCCGTCGCGCGGGAGGCATCGC
>JBIIEC010000581.1:0-3149 GCA_044238045.1 Pirellulaceae bacterium
CGCGCGGCCAGTCGGGATTGATTGTCTGTCGCCCTTCCATCACGGCCCATCCGTAGTTGCCGCCGCGTTCGACGCGATGCAGCATCTCCCACAACTCCCAACCGACATCACCAACCCAGAGGTCTCCCGTCTTCTCATCAAAGCTCATGCGCCACGGATTACGTAGCCCATAGGCCCAGATCTCGCCGCGCGCTCCGGGCAAGTTGACGAACGGATTGTCGGGCGGAATCCGATAGTTACGGCCCTCCTCAACGTGGTCGACGTCGATGCGCAGGATGGCGCAGAGGAGGTTCGTGACATCCTGTCCGGCGCGCAGCACATCCGGAGGGTTCGGTCCTTCGCCATCGCCGGTCGAAATATAGAGGCATCCATCAGGACCAAACTTCAGGCAGCACCCGTTATGGCCCCCCGACAGCCATGTGATGATGGTCGTTTCGCTGGCCATGTCGAGCGTCGGCGGATCGGTCTCGTTCATGCGAAAGCGCACGATCCGCGATCCGTCCGGTTGCCGCGACTCCTTGATGTAGCAAACGTAGACATAACGGTTCTCGGCGAACTTCGGATGGAAGGCCAGCGAGTAGACCTGCTCGACGCCCGGAATGTCCCGTCGCAGGTCGGCCACCAGATCGACCGATTCCACGTCCGGCCGGTTGGGAAACGAGACGATCCGGCCCCCCTGCTCCACCACGAACAACCGGTCGCTGGTCGGCGTCGACGTAATATCGAGTCCGTTCTTGAATTCCAGCTTCGGAAACGCGTTCTCGACAACGTAAGGCAGCGGCGGTTCCGGCGAGCCGTGGATTCGCGAACGCGTCCAAGGCTCGCGTTTCGCGGAGGTGGCCTGTCCGGCGGCATCGTCGGCGGTGAGGCGGTTGGTGAAGGCGATGAGCACCATGCACGCGAACAGGCAGGGGGCAAGGACAATGCGGGGCCATCGATTCATGCGCGAGCCGATCCTCAGGAGTGACGAAAACAGGTCCGATCCCATGCCGCAGACCTACACCAGTTCGTGCAGCGGCTGGCCTTCGCCCACAATGCTCTGCGGACGGCCACTGGCGTCGAGGTAGTGGGTGTCGAGGGGAATCCCCAGGGCATGGTAGATGGTGGCGAGCAGGTCCTGGGGCGTGACGAGTCGCTCGAGCACTCCGCCACCCCAGCGCTCGCTGGCACCGACGACGGCGCCGCCACGGATGCCACCGCCAGCGAGGAGCACGCTGAAGCAGT
The DNA here is from genome assembly GCA_044238045.1 of Pirellulaceae bacterium. Classification (GTDB taxonomy): domain Bacteria; phylum Planctomycetota; class Planctomycetia; order Pirellulales; family Pirellulaceae; genus CAZUJM01. The sequence goes on from JBIIEC010000581.1 coordinate 1,225, forward strand.
CGGCCCAGTGGTCGCGGCCCGCGTTACCGTTGATGCGCGGCGTGCGTCCGAATTCACCGGCGCAGTAGATGATGACGTCGTCCAGCATGCCCCGCTGCTCCAGGTCTTCCACCAGCGTACCGATGGCGGCATCCAGCGGCGGGAGGTGCTCCTCAAGGCCCGGCGCGATCTGGTTATGGTGGTCCCAGTTGCCGGTATTAATGTTGACGCAGCGAGCGCCGGCTTCCACCAGGCGGCGCGCCAGCAGCGCACTCTGCCCATAGCGATGGCGGCCGTAGCGATCGCGCAGCTTCTCGTCCTCGCCTGACAGGTCGAACGCCTCGCGGACCTGCGTCCCCGACACCATCTCCAACGCCTGCTGCTTGAAGACATCCAGGCCTTCCATCGTGCCGCTTTGATCGAGTTCGCGTCGAAAGCTGTCGAACTGCTGCAGCAGCGAACGCCGCGCCTCGACAGCCTGCATCGTCAACCCCTCGGGCAAGGTCAGGTTCGGGATGCGAAACTCCTTGTCGTTGGGATCGGCACCCACTTCGAACGGGTTGTACGCCTTGCCCAGGTAGACCGCCCCCTGGTAGCCGAACGCCTCCGATCGCGGAATCGTCACATAAGCGGGCATGGGCGGCTGGCGCGAGCCCAGCGCGCGGGCGACGACAGAACCCAGTGATGGCCGCTGCGGCGCGTTGCGTGCGAGCGTCGGGCCGAAGAAACCGGTCTGCATCCAATGCGACGACGGCGCATGGATACCGTTCTCATGGTGGACCGAACGGACGATTGCCAGATGCTGCATCACGGCTGCCTGCCGCACGAGTCGTTCGCCCACAACCATCCCCGGCACGCTGGTCGCGATCGGCCGGTACATGCCCCGGTATTCGGCCGGAGCGTTCGGCTTCATGTCGTACGTGTCCTGCTGGCTGATGCCGCCATCGGTCCAGAACACGATCAGCGACTTCGTGCGCCGCGACGCACCGCTCGCCTGGGTTGCGTCCGCCTGCGTTGCGTCCGCCTGGGCCTCGCGTCGCAGCAGGTCGCTCAGCCCCAGTCCCAGCATCGGCACGCCGATCTGCAACAGGTTGCGCCGCGTGATGCCCGCACAGTTCCGGAAACGTTCGCCCGTCACGTGAAGCATGGAAGTTCCGATCGTATCTGGAGGTTCAGGTCCGCGGGACCAGGTGCTCGGACTAGCGGCGACGGAAGGCGTATGTGTCGTTGGGCAGCGCATCCATCAGTGATTGAACAGGAACTCATGCGTGGCCAGCAGTGACCAGAGCAGCGATCGGACGCCCTCGGCACGATCGGACTGCGAACCCAGGAACTTGACAGCGGCCTGGCGTTCCTCCTCGCGAGGTGGTCGGGCGAGGACGCGAAGAAAGATTTCGTCGGCGAGAGCCTCCGGTTCCATCGCCGAGTCGGCCAGTCGCCGCGCGTAGCCCTGGGCGTGCGTCAGCTTGCGGTGGACTTCGGCTGAGTTGACGAGTTCCAGGGCCTGCGACAGCGACGGCGCATCCGCTCGCTCGCATTCGCACGCGGTCCGCCGCGCGGGGCGGCCAAAGACGTCCAGGAACGAGGACGCCACCGTTTCGTCCGGCAGGTCGATCGCGCGAGTGCCCGGCGGGAAGGTTCCCCCGCCACCGGCAAATTCGGTCGGCACTTCCAGCACCTGGCTGATGCCATCGAGCAACGTTTCGGCCGTCAAGCGTCGCGGATAGAATCTCGCGAACGACTGCGTGTCTGCAGCGTTGCCCGCATGCGATGCCGACTCCAGTCGATACGCGTGGCTGCCGGTGATCACGCGGACCAGATGCCGGATATCGTAGCCGCTCTGCGTGAACTCATCCGCCAGCACCTGCAGCAGTTCCGGGTTGCTGGCCGGATTGGAACTGCGCGCGTCGTCGATCGGGTGGATGATGCCACGTCCCAGGAAGTGC
>JBIIEC010000186.1:0-10702 GCA_044238045.1 Pirellulaceae bacterium
CCAAGCCCTTGATTTGACCGCCAGGCTTCTCGCGTATCCCCCTCAATCCCCTGCCTTATCTCGTCATCCTTCCGCGGGGTCGGGCAGCGCGGAGAGGCCTTTTGGGATTGAATTTGCGTCGATTGTGCCTACAATCGTCGAGCTTTCCCGAGTGGCATCTGGGCCGTGAGGATTCCCGGACTCAATCGGCCTTCGGTTGGCTTCAAACGGACGGGCGCTGACGCTTCTCATGCGGAAAGCACGGACCAAGGACAGCACGCGGTCGGCGTGGGTCCGGGGTCTTTCTGCTTTCCCCTGGCACGCGAAACCGCTTGTCCGCCCCGCCACCGAGGCCCATTGCGGATGACTGCTCGGAATACCGCGAGGCACCGAAGCGTCTCGCATGACCGCCCCGAACAGATCGCTGGGAGGCCGCTCCCGAGCAGGTCGGCGGTGGCACGGACTGGCAAATCAATAATATGCCCCGGGCTGGCTTGTCAAGTCGGTGCGATGCCGATCCAGCACCCGCGAGGCAGGCGCAAGGGATTCGACCATGGCCCATCCGATGGCATTTTTCCGCCAGCATCAACGCAGGCTGCTGGCCGTTTTCGGCGTTGCCTTGATCTTGGTTTTCACGGTGGGAAGCATCGTGAGCCAGTATCTGGAAATGGCCCGCGCCTCCGGCGCGAACAAGGTCGTGGTCAACCTCGGCTCGGGCGACCTCAGGGAGAGCGACCTGCAGCAGTTGCGTAATTCGCGGCAGTTGCTGCAGCGGTTCATGCAGGTGGTGAACGTGACCGCCGCCAGCAAGGGAGCAACTCCCAAGCGGTTCCTGGGTGTGCCGGATCGCGACGACGAAAACTCCCTGGTGCAGACCGCCATCCTGGCCCGACAGGCTTCGGACATGGGCATCCAGGTCTCCGACGACTCGATCATCCGCTTCCTCGAACGCTACACCGATGGCACGATGCAGCCGGGTGAATTCGCGGCCGTGCTGCAAAACATCACCCAGGGACGCGTGTCGCAGGCTCAATTTTTCGAAGCCATGCGGCGTGAAATGCTGGCGATCCGCTTCACGGACCTTTTCCAGCGTGGCATCACCCCCGCGACGCCATCTGCCATCTTCGACTACTGGGAACGGCTGAACCGCCGCCTCAGCTTTGAAGCCGTGCCGTTCGAGGCCGCCGACTATCTGGCTCGCGTGGGCGAGCCGGAGTCGAAAGAGGTCGAGCAGCTGTTTGAGGAGGGCAAGGAGCGTTACCCGCGGCCCGACTCGCCCGATCCCGGCTTCCGTCGCCTGAAGAAGGTCGCCTTCCAGTACATCAAGGGCGATCTGGAAACCTTCATGGCCGACGCGAAGGCCCAGGTTACCGCAGCGCAGATCCAAGAATACTACGACTCGCACAAGGAGCAGTTCCGCCGCGTCGCGCTACCCGGCTCGCCGCTTGGAGGCGACACAGGTTCACCCTTGGGTGGCACCGCGCCCGACGCCAGCTCGAATCTCCCCGGCTCCACTCCAGCCGCCACGCCGCCCTCCACGCCTGCGGACCCCACCTCGGAAGCCGCTCCCGAAGCAGGCGCGGAACCTCCCACTCAGCCGCTGCAGGACGATCCCAGCGACGGCGGCCCCAAGATCAACCAAGCACCGGAAGGCGAGGCACCGCCCGCAGAGACACCGCCTGTTGAAGATGCACCCGTGGACGCTCCGGCCGTCGAGGAGCCAGCGGCTCCCGCTGGTGAAGACGCGCCCGCCGCCGAATCGGAGACGCCGGCCGCGACGACGGACGCGCCCCAAGCGACCGAACCGGCCGCGGAAACTACCGAAGGCGAGGCACCGGCCACCGAAGAGAAGCCAGCCGACGGGACCGAAACCACGCCCGATGATGTGCTCGACGACCTGCCCGATGCTCCCGGTGGAAATGCCCCCGCCGCGGATTCCACCTACAGGTCCCTGGAAGAGGTTGCGGAGGACATCCGCACGCTGCTCGCCACGCCGATCGCACGCACCCAGCTCGAAGCTGCTCTCAGCACCGTTCGTGGTGAGATGCGTTCCTACTACTCCAAGTACATCGGTTGGGAAGTTTCCCCGTCCTCCAAGGACAAGCCGCAGCCCACGCCGCCGGACCTGCGCGTCCTGACGGAGAAGCATAAGCTCACGCTCGGCGAAGTGCCGCTGGTCAATGTTTTCCAGCTTCAGGAGACCGATCCCATCACGGGCAAACCGGTCTATGAGATCAGCCAGGCGTTCGACATGAACTTCATTCCGTTCGCCCAGTACGCCTTTGCCAACGACCTGCGAAAGTTTGAAGTACGCTCGATCCGCGGCTATCTGCTGGACACGGAATTCCTGTTCTGGAAGACCGATGACCAGCCGGAACGCGTGCCGGAGCTGAGTGAAGTCCGGGACGAGGTCGTTCGCGCGCTGAAGATGCGCAAGGCGATCGAACTGGCCAAGGAGGACGCCAAGCGAGCGGCGGACGAACTGGCCAAGTCGGGCCAACGTCCTTCGGACGCCTACCGCAACGACCCCAATCGCCGCGTCATCAAGGCCGACTCGGTCGCCTGGATGACCAGCTCGAACCTGCCTGAAATGCCTCCCAGTCCGACGCGGATCCCGGGCGTGACCTATGCAGGCCCCGACTTCATGCGAGCGGTCTTCAGGCTGGACGCCAACCAAGCGGGCATGGCCGTCGACAACCCGCAGGACACCGCCTATGCCGTGTTCGTCACGAAGGTCGACACCAGCATGGACCAGCTGCGCACGCAGTTCGCTTCGGTCGGCCCGACCAACGACACGGTGAACATGTCGATGGATGAAGGCCGCGACGCGTTGAACCGCTGGTTTCGCCAACGGGAGAAGGAATTGGAGCTGCGTTGGAATCGCGAATCGCTGCCGGACAGCCGCACCCGCTGAGAGCGGGAAGTTCCCCAGTGAAGGCCCCCAGTGAAGTCCCGGAGGAGCCCCGCATGACTGCCGACACGGCCTCCAACTGGGCTCGGACCCTGGCTGTCTCGGACGATCTTGCTGCGCGACGCGAAGCCGCTCGCCAACTCTCCCTGCATCCGGAGGAAGCGCAGGTCGCCGCCATCGCCCTGGTGACGGCGGCCAGCGACGCGGATGAATCGCTCCGCGAATGGGCCGTCTCGACACTCGAAGACCTGGGACCGCCGTCCGCCGCCGATCTTTCAGAACTGCTGCGGCTGGCGGACAACTCTTCCAGTGACATCGCCTGGTGGGCCATCACGCTTCTGGGCCGCCTGGGTCCTGAAGCATCCGACGCGGCCGCTCTCCTCGCACGCCGGTCGCTCGACGAAACGTCACCCGCCGTGCGTCAACGGGCCATCTGGGCCTTAGGCCAGTTGGGCCCTGCGGCCACCGGCCAACGCGACACGCTGGTTACCCTGGCCGACAGCGAGGACGCTCAGGTCGCCCGCCTCGCCCGTCAAGCGCTCAAACGAGTGCCCGCCTAACGCATCGGACGGCTCACCACGGCGAGCGTTTGCCTCTGCTTCCTCGGAAACGGGCCTATCATGCAAGCACCCCGCTTGCTCACCTTGCCCGACGGCCCACGATCGTCGGCAGCGTCCCCCGTTCCTTCTTGGTCAGCACTCTTGTGGAGCGGTATTTTCATCTTGTCACCGTTCAAGGTTCCCACTATCCTCCGCCACCATTTTCCCCAAGAGCACTCTCTGGGTCGATCGCGTGGCGAAGTCGAAGTCCAAATCGAAGACGGCAACCTGGCTGCAGTCGCTGCTCGGGCGAAAGGCGGCCTACGGGGCGTTGATGGTTGCCGCGGGGTCCGGCACGGGCGGCTATTTCATGCCGGACCTGCCGGTCGCCGGTCCGTTGATGCAGCAGCTCAAGGAGTTGCTGCAGGAAGACATCGACGCGCAGCTGCCGGGATTGACGGACGCGCTGAAGAAGCTGACCCAATCCGCGTCTGCTGGCCCGACGCTTAATGGCAAACCGTTCGATCCGACGACCGAACCGCTGACGCAGGTCTATGGTGGAGTCCACGGTTCGACTCCTGCGGCGGCCAACCAGGCTCCAGCCGCGCCCAACGCGCCGGCCGCGCCGATCGCACCCGTCTATTCGACGCCCGAAAACGAAGCCGCGCAGGTCGCCGGTCCGCCCGCCTACCAGCCGGAGATCCTGCCCGAGGCAACCTATCCTGAGCCGATGGCCGCTGCGGGTGATGAACTCACGGTGCTCGAACCGGGCCCGGAGGAGATGCCTGCGGAATCGCCTTCGCCTTACGATACCTCCGCGAACCAGTCGCCCGTTCCGACCGAAACCGGCCCGCCCGCGCCCAGCGGTGGCCCCGCTCCCTGGGCTTCTCCTCCGGTCACGACCGGCCCGGCCAGCGAATCGTACGCGACGAACGCGTCACCGCCGGTGAACCCGGCCAGCATGTCCAATCCCTCGGCGACGACCTACCCCGCCTCCAGCGCGCCGCGGCCTCCCGCCTCCTCGGCCGTGCGTGACATCGCCATCGCCACCTTCAACATCCAGGTGTTCGGCGTTTCCAAGATGTCCGATTCCTCGATCGTCGACCGACTGGTACAGATCATCCAGCAGTTTGACGTGGTCGCGATCCAGGAGATCCGCGCCAAGGATGACACGTTGATGCCACAGTTCCTCCAGCGGATCAACGCCACCGGCCGGCGTTACGACTTCGTCATCGGTCCGCGCCTGGGCCGCACGAACAGCAAGGAACAGTACGCGTTCGTGTTTGACACGCAGCGCATCGAAGTGCAACCCACGTCGGTGGGCACGATCAGTGACCCCCAGGCACTGTTCCACCGCTCGCCGCTGATCGCCCGCTTCCGCAGTCGCGTCAGTCCGCCGGAGCGAGGTTTCACGTTCTACCTGGTGAACATCCACACCGACCCGGACGACGTGCCGAACGAAGTCAACGTGTTGGCCGAAGTCCAGCAGGTCATGCAGCAGACCCCGAGCCGCGAGGACGATGTCATCGTGCTGGGCGACTTCAACGCCTCCACGAAGCAGCTGGGAAGCCTGGTCACGACGCCCAACATGCTGGCCGTGGTGAACAACAAGACGACCAACACGCGCCGCACGGCCGCTTACGACAATCTGGTCTTCAATCGCGTGAACACGAGCGAATACACCGGCAACTGGGATGTGGTGGATATCGAGGCCTGGTTCCAGATCACGCGCGACCAGGCGCTTGCGATCTCGGACCACCTGCCGGTCTGGGCGACCTTCAGCGCCTACGAGCGTTCGCCGGTGGGGCCGGTCGCTTCCCAGCCGAACGACGTGCGCCGCTAGGCTTTCGCAGGCCCGGCGTCTTCTCTCCCGCAGGTCGCTTGCGTGCGTCACCTGCTATCTTCCGAGCGATACGTCCACACGGCCGATGTCTCGGCCGGTGTCTCGGTGGCTGAACGTATCGTCACCTTGCGGGCCGTGGACCTATCGTCGCGTTCCCTGGCAACTATGCTGGAGTCTTGCCAGCCATGCCTGACGCCCCCGCTGCCCTTGCCGAAGCATCTTTTCATGAACCGCAGCTCGAAGCCTTTCCATGGGCGTCCCACCTCCCGGAAATGCCGTCGGTCCTTGCCGCTCCGCCTGCTCGCAGTCGGCTTCTGCCTTCTGCTGATGACCGCCGGAACCGCCTGCCGTCGCGGCTTGAGCGATGATGGACCGGCGTCCGACGGTGCCGTCCAGTTGCACCCCCTGCCCGTCGATGCGTCGACCTCCGCCACCGCGGCCGACGCGCGGCTCTTCGAGCGGCTCGATGCGGCCTCGCTCGGCATGGACTTCCGGCACGAATGGAAGCCGCGGGACCGCCATGAGGCCACGCTGCTGAAGACGGCGTTCACGGGCGGCGGCGTCGCGCTGGGCGACTACGACGCGGACGGCCTGTGTGACGTGGTGTTGTCACGTCCGCATGGCGGCCCGCGACTGTACCACAACGAAGGCGGATTCCGCTTCCGCGATGTCACCGAATCGGCGGGCCTCGTCTCGACCGATCGCTGGACCACCGGCGTCACCTGGGTGGACGCCGACAACGACGGCCTGCTGGACCTGGCCGTCTGCAGCTACGACGGCGCGAACCAACTGTTCCTGAACAGGGGCCAGGGCCGCTTCGCGGATGCAGCCGCCGCCCTCGGGCTCGACTTCCGCGGAGCCAGCGTGAAAATGGCCTTCGCCGACTACGACGCCGACGGCGACCTCGATGCCTATCTGGTCACCAATCGACTCGAACCACGCCGCGAAGTCGCGGTACGCTATCTCGGATCGCCGGGCCACTACACGGTCGCACCGGAATTCGAGGAGCTCGTGGGCGTCATCAACCTGCCGGGCGGCGAGCAGAAGTTCGCCAAGGCGGGACAGGCCGATCGACTGTATCGTAACCAGCTTCGCGAGACGGGCGAGTTGCGTTTCGAGGAAGTGGGCCGCACGGCGGGCCTCACGGGTTTCGACCACGGACTCGACGTCACCTGGTGGGACTATAACCGCGACCTGCTGCCCGACCTCTATGTCGCCAACGACTTCACCGATCCGGACCGTTTCTACCACAACAACGGCGACGGGACCTTTCGCGAGATCACCGGCGCGGCGCTGCCCAACACCCCCTGGTTCGCCATGGGCTCGGCCGCCGGAGACGTCAACAACGACGGACGCTTCGACCTGATCGCCACTGACATGGCGGGAACGACCCACTACCGCCAAAAGATGGCGATGGGCAGCATGGAAGCGGTGGCCTGGTTCCTCGACACGGCCGAACCGCGGCAGTACATGCGCAACTCTGTCTTCCTCAACAGCGGCACCGGCCGTTTCTTGGAGGTCGCGCACCTCGTCGGGCTGTCCAGTTCCGACTGGACTTGGTCGGTGAAGCTGGCCGACCTCGACCTCGACGGGCGGGAGGACGTCTACGTCACCAACGGCTTCACGCGCGACTACCTCAACAGCGACTTCAACCTGCGTCTGCGGGAGAAAGGCGCCGAACAGAATTCGCTCGCCTGGTATGACGCACCGGAACTGCGTGAAGCGAACCTCGCGTTCCGCAACGAGGGCGACCTTCGATTCCGCAACGTCGCGCAGTCCTGGGGACTGGATGAAGTAGGCATCAGCTTCGGGGCCGCGATGGGCGACCTGGATGGCGACGGCGACCAGGACCTGGTCGTGAATAACTTTTCCGCGGCTCCCTCGGTCTATCGCAATCGCGCGGAAGGCGCGCGTGTGCGGCTGGAACTACGCGGCACGCGCAGCAACCGCGGCGGCGTGGGCGCGATCCTCGAGGCCACCACCGAGCAGGGCATCCAGGCGCGAGCCGTGCATCCCGGCAACGGCTTCATGTCCAGCAATGAAACCGCGCTGACCCTGGGCCTTGGGAACGCGCGCCGGATCGAATCGCTGGTCGTGCAGTGGCCCAGCGGCGCGGTGCAGCGACTATCGGCAATCGACGCGGGCCAGCGGGTCGTGATCGTGGAACCCGACCAGCCCGCGTCGCGCCCAACCGCCCTTCCCGCCCAATCACTCTCGCCGACCGCGGGCACTTTCTATGTCGAGGATCGCCGCTTGGAGGCGATGCAGCATCGCGAGCGCAACTTTGATGATTTCGCGCGGGAGCCCCTGCTGCCCAACAAGATGTCGCAGCTCGGACCAGGCATGGCGTGGGCCGACGTGGATGGAGACGGCGACTTGGACGCGTATCTCGGTGGCGCCGCAGGCCAGTCCGGCCAACTGCTGCTGCAGGATCAAGGTGCCTTCGCGGCGCATGCCGCCGACGCGTTCGCAGGCCACGCGGAATGCGAGGACATGGGCTGCCTGTTCCTGGATGCCGAAGGGGATGGCGACTTGGACCTGCTGGTGGTGAGTGGAGGCGTCGAGGCGGAGGTGGAAGCGGCGGCCTACCAGGATCGGCTCTATCTCCAGGAGGGACGCGAAGCCGACGGACGTCCGCAGTTCGTACACGCCGAATCGCGGCTGCCGCGCGAACGGGACAGCGGCGGACCCGTCGCGGCCGCCGACTTCGACCGCGATGGCGATCTCGATCTATTCGTCGGCGGTCGCTGCGTACCCGGCGCCTACCCGACGACGCCCGTCAGCCACCTGTGGCGCAACGACGGCGGGACGTTCGTCGAGGCGGCGAAGGATCAGGCGCCGGGACTGTCCGACGCCGGCATGGTCACCAGCGGCCTCTGGACCGACGTGAATGGCGACGGCTGGATCGACCTGCTGGTGGCGACGGAGTACGGCCCGGTGCGACTGTTCCGCAACGAGAACGGCCAGCTGCGCGAGGCGACGGACGCCGCGGGCCTCGCGTCGCACACCGGCTGGTGGAACTCCCTTGCCGCCGCTGACGTCGACCGCGATGGCGACCTCGACTACCTGGCGACCAACCGCGGGAACAACACCAAGTACCACCCCGCGCCCGACCACCCGCAGATGGTCTACTACGGCGATTTCGACGGCACGGGAAAGCGACAGATCATCGAGGCAAAGCAGACCGACGCGGGCATGCTTCCGGTGCGCGGCCGGAGCTGCTCCAGCAACGCCATGCCGTTCCTGGCGGAGAAGTTCGCGACGTACGATGCATTCGCCAAGGCCACGCTGCCGGACATCTACAGCGAAGATCGCCTGTCGGGATCGCTGCGAGTCGTGGCGACGACGCCGTACACCTCGCTGCTGGTCAATGATGGCCAAGGGCGATTCCAGGTGAAGCCGCTGCCGGCGCTGGCGCAGGTGGCGCCGGGCATGGGCGTCGAGTTCCTGTGGTGCAACCATGATACGGTGCCGGACCTGTTCCTCGCGCAGAACTTCTACCAGCCGGAACGCGAGACGGGCCGCATGAACGGAGGCGTCGGCCTGGTGCTGCTGGGCGATGCGATGGGCGACTACCGGCCGCTGTGGCCCGACGAGTCGGGCGTGGTACTGCCGGACGACTGTCGCGCGATGACGACGGTCGACCTGGACCAGGACGGCTGGCAGGACCTCGTCGTGGCCACGAACGACGGCCCGGTCCGCACGCGACTGCACGCCCCCACAAACTCCGGTTCCGTACCGCGTCCACTGCGACTCCACGGCCGCCCCGGCAATCCCGCGGCGATTGGCGCGAGCGTCGAGGCGACCAGTCGGTCGGGACGCCGCGTGCGCTACGAGACGCGGGCTGGTGGCGGCTATCTGGCGCAAGCGCCAATCCAAGTTTACCTGATGGAGGATCCGAGTGACATGTTTGTGTCACTTCGCGTGACTTGGCCGTCCGGTGCGCAAGAAGAGGTGAACATCGTCGGCCACGCAGGTCAAGCGATCGAAGCATCCGAGTGAAGCGCGAGGTGGCGATGGGAGATTTCCGGTTGTGAGGCCGTGTTTCCACCGATAGGATGTCTCGCGACGTAAGGATTGTTCCGTGACGGGCGAACGATGGACGATGCGACAGGCGTCTTCCACGGAACGAAGGCAAGCAGGCAGGTGAGCCCAATCCAAGCACTCGTTTTTTTCACCCTCCTGTGGAGACACTTCCATGAAGCGATTGGCTCTCTCTTGCTTGGTCCTGCTCGGACTCGGCGCACCGACGATGGCGGACAACTTCCACCCCATCCAGTCGGTTTCCTCCTCGACGTCGGCCGGTGATCTGTGGCCCGCGTCCAACCTGATCCAGGGTCCGGGCCCCGGATTCAACGCCGCCGAACCGCACGACAAGAACCTCGGCGGTCCGGATGGCAACTGGGTCACGACCGACTGCGGCTTTCCCTGCGACTTCATCACGAAGACGGGGACTCCCGTGCTGACGTTCGACCTGGGCTCCGATGTCGCCCTGGCGGAGATCAGCACCTGGGGCTACACGACGACCAACGCCAACGGCGCAAAGGAGTTCCAGCTCAAGTTCGCGACCAGCGCGGAAGGAACCGGGGCCTTCGGTTCCTCGATCTCGTACTCCCCGACCTTCGGTGCTCCGCTGTCCGACGTGACGCGAAGCAGCAACCTGTTCAGCCAGACGGTGAAGGCGCGGTACGTCCAGATGACCATCACCGACAACTACTTCACGGCGCCCGGTGACGGATCCGGCGGCGGGCTGGCCGGTGGCGACCGCGTCGGTCTCGGTGAAGTGGCCTTCGAGATCGTGCCCGAACCCAGCAGCCTCAGCCTGCTGCTGATCGGCATCCTTGGACTGCGTCGCCGTCGCGCGTAGCCGCCCGTTGATCGTCCCCGCAGGCGGCTCGCCGTTGTGACGGAAGAGACCCCGGAACGGAGGCCCGTGCCGCGAACCGCTCACGGCCCTCCTCCAAAAGCAAACATCCTCCCGGACCCACTGGACCGGGAGGATGTTTTTTGTTTACGGCGATCTGGCGGAGCGAGTGCTCCGCGCGGCGCGTCTTACAGCTCGGGCTTGAGGATCACCATCGCAAGCGGTGGCAGCGTGATGTTGATCGACCACGGCCGACCGTGCCACGCCTCCTCCTCGGCCTGGGCACCCGGGAAGTTCCCCTGGTTGCTGCCGCCGTAGTGCTGCGAGTCGGTGTTCAGCACCTCGCGATAGAACGCCTTGTGCGGCACGCCCACGCGGTGGTTGTGCCGGACCACGGGCGTGTAGTTGCAGCAGACCAGCACCTGGTCGCTCGGATCCTTCGCCTTCCGCATGTAGGCCAGCACGCTCTCCGACGCGCTCATGCAGTCGATCCACTCGAAGCCGTCCTGCGTGAAGTCCAGCTGGTACAGGGCCGGCTCGCTGCGATAGACGCGGTTGAGGTCGCG
>JBIIEC010000187.1:0-10692 GCA_044238045.1 Pirellulaceae bacterium
GAGCATGTCGACCATCTTCAACGGCACGCCAGCTCCAGGGGCTGTCGAGCATCGAACGACCTGCGGCGAACCGATGCCCGGTTGGCCATCAGGGAGCCGCAGCAGCCTGCGGCGGCCAGTTCGGCAGCAGGACGTTCCGCAGGAAGTCCTCTGCAGGACTCTCCTCGTTCTTCGTCTCGGCACTCGTTTCACAAGACAGCTGGAACTTGGCAAGCACGGGTGATCCAGCAAAGGACACGCGTGGATTGGACGCCGCCTGCCACGCCCCACCGTCGCTCCAAGCATAGTACGAGAACAGGCCCGCCTCATCCAAATCGGTGCCGCGGAAGCGGCTTTTCCAGAAACTGCTGCCTGCCGCATCGCCGGATGGCTGGCCACCACTGGCGGGCTTCGCCCCGATGTCCACCTTCGAACGATCGCCAACCATCGTGTAGCTGGAACTCGTGTAGCAGATGTCCGGCGTGTGCACCGCGATCGGCCCCACCGGCCCCGACACAATGGCCACGCGAACCATCGTCAACGTAGCCCGATGACGATAGGAACGAACGAGCGAGGACTGCGCCTCCAACATCTCCACGGCGCTCTTATCGAGATCGGTCTCGTCGACCATCTGCCATTCCCCAGCTTCCTTGGGAAAGGCCGCGAGGTTCAGCAGCCGCGGATCGGCCACCGGCTTTTCACCGAATCGGCCCGTGATCCGCCCCTGGACCCAGCCTCCCAGGAGCACGAGGACGACCAACGCGGCTATGACGGGTTGTTTCGAGCTACCCATGGAACTGTGTATCCTTCTAGATGATGCCCCTTGACGCGGGCGAGTCTGGCAAAAGCTCGCTTGCACCAGTCGCCGGCCGGGTCCGCCGGCCAGGGATGGTCGCGCGGACGAGCCTTGAGTCACTGCGGTCCCGCCGTCACCGCGGTGCCGGGGGATCCCCTCGGTCCGCGGCCTCTCGACGTCAAGCCGCCTGCCGGCGGCTCCGATCGGTACGCGAAGTCTTGTTGCTGGCCGCCTCGCGGCGGAGCAGTTCCAGTTCGCGGACATGCGTCCGGTCCTGGACGGAGAGAATCTGGCTTCCCAATCCAGCTGTGCGCGCCCGCTCGTACGCCGCCAGGGCACCCTTTGAATTGTTCGACTTGTACTCGGCGATCGCGAGGCGGAAGAGCACCCGGGAATCGGCGTAAGGCTGGTTGATGAAGTGCTTGAGCAGGTCCACGGCTTCCTTCTGGCGTCCCATCTCCACCAGGATCAGGCTCTTGGTATCCAGCAGGAAAGGCAGCGGCCCCGACAGCTCAATCGCGCGATCCACCAGTTTCAAACCATCCTCGCGACGCCCTTCGACTTCGCCGAACACCGTGGCGGCGTTGTTGAGCACCATGGGATCGTTGGGATGGCTGGCGACCAGCTTGTCCAGGGTTTCCGTGGCGACGTCCATCTTCCGTCCGACCACCATCGCGGCCACACCCGCCATCTGCTTGCGCAGGTCGGCGTCCTTCAGCCAGCTCTCCCAGATCGGTTCGGTCCGTTTCCAGACATCCGCAGGCGGCTCGCCAATCGAGAGGAAGTTCAGCAGCCGGATGCAGGTCTCCGTCTCGGGAAGAGCATCACCCGACTTCGCCGGCATCAGCACTTCGAGTCCTTCCTCGTATCGTCCCTGGTGGGCCATCACTTCCGCCAGCTGCCACTTCTCGCTCGGCAGGATCTCCACCAGGCGACGAATCCACTTCTCCGCCTGGTCGAACTGTTCGATGGAGATCGCGAGCCGACCGGCCGTGCCGTAGGCTGCGGCGCGCGGGTTCTCGATCTGCGGTCCCGCCTCCTTGACAACCTTGTCGGTAAACTCCCGCAGCAGCGAGTCCACACGCTCCGTCTGGCCAACCTCCTTCCAGTATTTCGCTTGTCGCTCGACAAAACGCAACCGGCCCGGAATGCTCGCCTTCGCCGATTTCTCGTCCAGCACCTTCAAGACCTTCGCGGCTTCGTCGGTCGCGTTGCGTCGCAGCAGGAAGTCGACATAACGACCCAGGTCATCAAGATTCAAACCCGGTTGCGAGACCAGGGCCTTGTACTCCGTCTCCGCGGCGGCCGCATCTCCCAACGACTCGTTGATCATGGCCAGCAGCCGATGGTCCATCGGCTCGAACCGCTCCGACTGCCTGACGAGATCCTTGAGAATCTCGCGCGATCGCGCCATTTCGTCGGCTTGGCCGCGGTTGGCCAGCAGGATCGCCTCCAGCCGCTGGTTGACCGCATCGCGTTTCGAACCGTTCAGCAGACCAACCGCCTCCTTCCAGCCTTCGGCACCGCCGTTGGTCGCCAGGACCATCGCGAGCATCTGCTTGGAAGCGTTGTCCTCCGGATCCTTCTTCACGAGTTCACGCAGGTTCTTCTCGGCCTCTTCGGGAGAAGTCGCCATCAGAAGACGCCCCAGTTCCAGACGCAGGGCACTGGATTCGGGCAGCGACTGGGAGGCCTCTCGAAGCCGCTGGGCAGCCTCCTCGGTGCGTCCCACGCTCGACAGACAGCGACTCATCAGCAGCGTCCGCCGCTCCAGTGGCACCGAGTTCATGACCCGGTCCATGCGGTCGATCAGCTTGGCCGCCGTTTCCGGCGAGCGGACAACGTAGAACTCAAACAGGCCCAGCCAAGCGGTCGGATCCTCCGGCGCGGCCTTCACCGCTTCGCGATACTCCTTTTCCGCCGCTGCGCGATCTTTGTTCATTTCAAGCAGTTTGGCGAGCCACAGCCGTTTGGAGATATCGTTGGGCTGGACTTCGATCAACGCGCGAACCCGCTCGATTTCCCCTTCCAGGTCGCCTCCCTTGCGCAGCGATTCGGCCGCGAGGCCGACGAGCAGCGGGGAGTTGGACAGTCGAGCCTGCAGCATTCCCGTGTAGCGATTGGCCTTTTCGAACTCACCCAGTCCGACCAGGATCCGCACGAGGCTCTCGAACGTTTCGATGCGGCGATCGCCCAGTTGGACGGCTGTCTCGAACTGTTCCACGGCGTCCTGCCCGAACCCATGCGATTCCAGCAACTCCCCCTTCAGCGCGTAAGGCGTGGGCCAGGCGGGAAGTTTTTCGTTGAGCTCATTGAGCAGCTTGCCCGCGTCGGCGCGTCGCACGGCTGGGTCGCCTTCGTTGTTGCGAATCAGACGGTAGGCTCGATAGAGTCGCCAGAGCACGCCATCCTCGCCTTCCACCGTCTTCAGTTCGCCTTCGACCTGCTCCAGCTTCTTCCAGTTCGGCTCCGTCAGGTAGGAATCGGCGAGCATGCGGGCGAGTTCAATGTTATCGGGAAGCGCGGCGTGCGCTTCAACCAGCGTCTTTTGGGCCATCTCCTGGTCACCGGCCAAGTCATACCAGGCGGCGACTTGGCGCCAGACACTCGGCCGATCCACCTCCGGCAACGAAGGTATCACGCCGGCGCCCATCTTCGCGGCCTCGATGAATTCGCGGTCGCTCGCGGCCAGCCGCGCCCTCATGAAGGTCCGCGCCCAATCCTTGTCTTCCAGTTTCTCGTAAGCCTCCACGGCCCGATCCCGCTCCGCGAGATCCTCCAGCCGCTGGTAGATCGATGCGACCTGGAACCACATCTCCAGCGAATCTGGCGCGACGTCTTCGGCTCGCGCCAGCAACGCCTTCACCTGCCCAGGATCCTTCGCCGTCTTCCCCTCAATCAGTCGCACTGCGCGCAACACGGGCACCTGCCACGCCTTGGGCTCCTTCTGCTCCGCCGTCTTCAGGGCGTTGTCAAAATCCGTCCAGTTCCGATCCTTCTCGGGCAGGTTCATCTGCTGCTGCAGCGTCAGTTCGGCCAGTTGCAGCAGGGGCGCCACGGCCCGCGCATCGTCGGTGGCCGCTCGGCTCACGGAATCCAGAATCGTTCCCAACGCCTTGGACTCGTTGCCGGCCTGCATCCAGCAGCGGGACGCGAGCTGCGCGGAGATGTCGTTCGGACGCGAGGCATACTGCGTGGCCGCTTCGTAGTTTTGAGCGGCCAGTTCCCACTGGGAGCTTCGCTCGTAAGCGGATCCCAGGACCGAATAGAGTTCATAGGCAAAGTCGCGAGCGGGCCCCGGCTCGATAACCGCCGGGCTCGTCTTGACCATTTCCACCATCTGCGAAATCGTTTCGCTGACGCTGCCTTCCGCGATCATCAGCCGGAAGTTCAGCAACTGGATACGCTTGCGAAAGATGTCCAGCTCCAGCTTGTAGGCGTCCGACAGGCCAGCAAACTTGAGCAGCTCATCGGAGGCCTTGGTCGACTGCTGGAGATACTTGCGAGCGGCTTCCTTATCGCCGAGCGCGAGCTTGGCGTTGGCCAACTGGAAGGCGAGATAGCCGGTAGCGGCCGAACTGATGCTGGCATTCGCAGCGTCCCCCGGTTTCACGCCCGCTAGACCTTCCTCCCACAGCTTGATCGCGTCCTCCTGCTTGTTCAACAGGGAGAGCACACCCCCTAGCGTCAGGTAGGCCTCGGCCGTCTTCAGGCCGCCCTTGCCCACCACCGGCCGCAGTATCTCCTCCAGTCGAGTCAACTGCTGCTCAACGACCTTGGGATCCTCCGTCGGGTCGATGCTCGCCACGACCACCTGACTGACCTTCACCTTCTCCACCGGAGACACGGCGAAATCGACCGCCCGCTCCGCGTCCATCTTGGCCTGCTTCGGATCGAACTCGCGGTTGAACCGGTAACTCGCCAGCCAGGCGGACGAGTCTTTTTGGTTTTCCGCAGACGAGACCAGTTGGAGCATGCATTGGCTGGCGAGCTTCTCATACTCGTCCGTCGACAGACGACGCGAAAGCATCTTCGCGTCCTCGGCGATGATCTCAGCCGTCCTCACGTCGACGGGCTTTTCCAAGAACGCTTTGACCAGCTCGCGAAACGAGTTGCCGCGAGTGATATCATCCCCCGAGCGGGTCGAGTTGTACTTGGCCAGCACGCGCAGCTGCCGAACGCGAGGATCGGTGTCCGGGACGTCCTTCAGGACCTCCGTCACCCGGTCGTACTGGTTCAGTTCGGTCAGCAGTTTCGCCAAGGGCAGACGCATCGCCAGTTGCGACTCCTGGTCGCTGTTCAACCCGAGGGCGGAAAACAGCAACTGGGCCGCGCGTTCCTTCTGGGAAGATGTCTCCGCGCTTTTCTCATAGGCCAGCGCGAGATCCCGGTTCACGACCTTGTCGTCAGGCCTCAGGCGAAGGTAGTCGAAGTACAGCTTCGCCGCCTTCTTCCACTCGCCCGCCTCCTCGTGCTTCTTGGCATTCTCCAGGAGGACAACGGCATTGACCCGAGTCTGCTGCCGATAACGCCAGTAGCCTGCGCCTCCCAGAAGGGCGAGCACCAGCACACTGATGCCCAGCACCTTGTAGTCGACCACCACCCGCGTCTTCGACCCACGGCTCCCCGAACGGCCCGATCCTTGACTTTTCTTCGAACTCATGGTCCTACTCGTTTCCTAATTCTGCCGAGCCGTAATCTCCGTACGAGTACACGTACTTGTTCTTCGGCGTGCCGTTGACAACCACACCAACCGGGTTGGACTTGGCGCGGGAGAGCACATCGTAGGCCCGCTGCACCTGGCTGATGCGGCTGAAACCAACTCGCGCACACACCAGGGTGGCATCCGACTGGGACGTGAACAGCAGTGCCTCGCCCGCGGCGAGCACGGGCGGCGTGTCGATGATCACATAGCCATAGTGCTCACGCAGGTCCTCCAGCAGTTTGGCGATGGTCGCGGGATCCATCAGCTGCTGCAGGCTTCCCTTGCGCTTGCCCGCCGTGAGGACCGCGAGGTTCTCACGAACCGGCACGATCGCCTCGCGGATGTCCGAGCACGTTCCGTTGAGCACATCCAGCAGGCCCGGTCCCGGCTTGAGACCAGCATACTTGCAGATGCTGGGAGAGCGGCAATCCGCCTCCACCAACAGCACGGGCACCTTGCAGGACCGGCCGAGGCTGCGAGCCAACTGCATCGCCACGTGGGTCTTGCCTTCTCCGGAGACCGCGCTGGCGATCGAAATAATTCGTTTATCCGAGTGGTCCGACGACATCCGCAGCATCGTCCCCAGCTGGTCCACGCTCTGCTGGAACAACCGGACACTCTGGCTGCTCGATGCGTCCCCCGCCTCCGGGCTCGTCACATACCTCGGCAGCTTCGCGATCTCGCCGATCACCTCCAGGTTCGAGTTCTCGACACCCGAGGAATCGTTGATGCGGCCAGCGAACTGCTCCAAGGCGATCGCTGCAGCCATGGGCAGCAGCAGCGTCCCCGCCGCGGCCAGGGCCACCATGAAGTAGGGCTTGTTCTCGGGCACCAGCGGCTTCGAGGGCGGATCCGTCAACACCACCCGCTCCGGCGCGAACTCTTCCGTCTGCAGCTTCACGATCCGCGAAACGATCGCGTCAAACACCTCTTCCTGCCGCTCCAGCTCCGTCTTCAGGAACTCCAGGTCCACAGTCTTCTCCGTCGTCTCGACCGTCTGCACCTTCTCCTGGCTCATTCGCTGGCTCAGGTAGGCGATCATCGCCTCCTTCGACTTGATCTCATTCTCCAGCTGGCCCATCTGCTGCTTGCGGTTCCACGCTACCTGGGCCTGCAGCGTGCCGGCCGCCTCGGCGCGAATATCGCTCAGAGCCTTCTGGCTCTTCTCCAACTGCTCCGCCACTTCCGTGTAGCGTCGATGACGGCTGGGGTCGACCATCTTCTCTTCCCAGCTCGCCTTCTCTCCCTCCAGCTTGGCAATCAGACTCTGCAGCTGGACCACTTCCTGCTGCGAGTTGACCACCATCTCCAACTCCTCGGTCGGGACCTGGACGGCTTCACCCGAATTCGTCCGCCGCTGCACTTCGTACTGGGCGCGGGTCACTTCGAGGTCCACTTCCGCCTGCACCATCAGCTTCTGGACCGCGTCCAGGAGGTTCTCCTTCGGCGGCGCCTTGGGATCCATGATCGATACCGCCGACTCCTTCGTCAGTTCGCGATACTGGTCCCGCATCTTCGTCAGGATCTGCTCGCGACGATCCCGCTCCTTGACGAGCAGTTCGATCACCGACGAGTTCACCGAGGCATCCGACTCGCGGCGATACAGGAAGTACGAATCCAGTACGGAATTCAGCACGGCCTGCGCCAGTTCGGCATTCGAGTTTTCAAAGGCCACCCGCAGGAACTCGGAGTTCGAGATGGTGGACAGCTTGATTTCCTTCTCGAGCCACGCCAGCGGATCTTCGTGCTCGAGCACCTCCGGGTACTTCTTGACGATCGCCTCGAGGGCGGGGCCCAGCACGGCCCGCATGCGGATGGTTTCCAACTGCGTGCGGACATACTGGGGCGATCCGTTGCCGTCGCGGAACGCCAGGTAAGGCGTTTCCGAGCGGATCCGCAACACGGCCTGCGACCGGTAAACCGGCTTCACCAGTTTCCAAGCCGCGAATCCGGAAGCGACGGAAAGCAAGATCCCGAGCGGAATGCCCACCTTCCACCAACGCAGAAAACCGCTCCAGATCGACCGCAGCAGCGCCAGAGCCGGAGGCTTCGATGCAACGGGAGCACGACCGCGGGAGCGGGCATAGATGCTCGGAGAGGAAGCCTCGATCGTAACGGGAGCCGTGCGATCAAGAGGATACATCGACATGGGCAACCTCGAGATGGGTCAGTGGAGTTCTGCTGGGTGTCTTCTTGGTGATCTTTGCCCTCATCGGGCACCGATGGCAGGCTCGTCGCCCACCATCGGAGTGTACGTCAGGATTGCGGGTCGCGCGTCTAGAAGATGGAACTGCTTTTTTCCGCGAATAACGTGGACGATTCCACGATCTTCTCTTCCCGGAAAATACGCTGGAGCAACCAGAGGGCTCCGCCCAACAGCACCGCCGCGAATGGAATCATCAGGAAGCCCAGGGTGTCATGGGCGAACTGCTTGTCGACTCCCGACTGCGTATTGCTCAAGGCGAGGCAGGTCAGCACGACGCGAAGCACATTGGCGGCCAAGGCGACCGGCAGGACCATCAACAGCAAGCCCAGGCGTGACTGCCAACTGCCGCGCGAAGCCACCACGATCGCATAGGCCAGAGCGGCGATGCCTACGAAGATCCGCAGTCCCGCGCAAGCCTCTTCGACACCGTATTCTTGACTGCCCATGCGAATGACGTTCGCCTGTGGTGACGCAATCTGCCCGCTCATCACCAACAGCATGCTGCCCAGGTAGGTCACCACCTTCTGCAGCGGCTGGCGCATCATGATCTCCACCCGGTAGGGCAGAGGCATCGCAAAGGCCAGGAACAGAATCACGGGGAAGGCCCAGGCCAACACCCGCTTGCCACCCAAGGTCAGCACCATTCCGGAAATGACCCCGATCAGGGTCCAGTTGTCGAATGGCTCATAGAAGTAGAGCGCCGCGAGCGAGCGAGCCGCGAGACTCGCGAGAACCAGCGCCAAGCCGGGAACGACCGCCGGCTGCACTTTTTCCGGGAACGTGGGCATGCGAAGCCACAGCAGGCCGACAACAATCAGGGGCACCACGAACCCATGCGAGTAGTCCGGGTTGTTCTCCCAGAGGTGAACCCAGCTGAGAAAATTCGGCCAGTACGACCAGAGCGTGGCCAGGAACAGCACCCCGGCCGCCAACCACTCACGCGGCTCCAGATGGAAACCTGCGACCGGCTTCGCACCACTGTCCGCAAGCGGCGCCGAATCCGCTGCTGCCGTCGACGAGACAACCTCTGACATTACTCTCCCCCTCCCACATGGCCTGGTCCGCGGCCCTCCTCTACCACTCCCCGAGCCAACCAGCTCGGATCCCAGTCCCTGGGGAAGTACCTAACGTTCGTACAGCGGGGTCCTCTGGAGTCGTCTCCTCAGGACACGCCGCACAAGGATTCCACCGACCGGACGCGTTCCGGACGCACGGCCACCTGCTTGACCACTTCCCGAATCGGCGCGAACTCAAATGTCTTCAACAGAGTTCGCAGACGCGATTCCACTTGGTCCAAGTTCAAGTAGTGGCGCCAACGCGAAAGCATACTGCCCGTGCGCAACCGAGGCTGCCCCGGATCGATCTCCCAGGGATGCAGGTAGAACACGAACGGCTGCCCGGATCGCTCCAAATGCTTAAGCGCCCGCAGCGTTACGGCAAGAGGCCAGAAGCGAAAATACCCACCGCCGCCGACAGGGAAGTTCTGGCCGCCCCACCGCATCACCGCAGGCGGAAACTCCAGCAAAGTCCCCGAATCCGTCTCGATCCAATGGATGCCTGTCGGCGCGTCGCTGATGCCATAGCGGTCATGGACCACCGGATAGATACTGGTGTCGGTGGTGATGCCATGTCGCGCGAGCACTTCCAAGGCCCAGAGCGACTGACGCGTCACCGAAAACGACGGCGCCCGATACGTCTCAATCCGCTCGCCTGTGATGTCCGAGAGGGCCTCGAGCGACTTGCCCAAGTCGTCCGCGAACTCCTGCGGCGACATCTCATAGATCAAACGGTGCCAGTAGCTGTGCGAGCCAATCTCGTGACCCGCCGCTGAAATCTCGTGCACAATGTCCGGAAAATGTTTCGCCACCCACCCCAGCACGTAGAACGTCGCCCGGGTGTCGGTCTCTTCGAGTATGCGGAGGAT
The DNA here is from genome assembly GCA_044238045.1 of Pirellulaceae bacterium. Classification (GTDB taxonomy): domain Bacteria; phylum Planctomycetota; class Planctomycetia; order Pirellulales; family Pirellulaceae; genus CAZUJM01. The sequence goes on from JBIIEC010000187.1 coordinate 9,611, forward strand.
ACGGCGTGTGTTGGCCACGACTCGCGACTCGTGGTTATGCCAGTCGGATCGCGAAATCTGCGACTCGAAGGCGGACACCTGGAAGTAGTCCTCAACGTCGATCGACAAAGCGTGTTTCATGAGCTGGCCTTCTTCCTCCGATTTCCGGCACTTTCGGAGCACCAGAACTGGATCATACAACAGGATTATCTTTCGTGTCACGGGTTGCCGGATGATTCCTCGACAACTTTCCTTGGCGCGCCGGGACCCGCAAAGCCACCGCGAATCTCCTTCACTGCGTGCTTCGCCAAGTCCCCCCATGACGCTGGGAGCATAGGTTATCTAACGCGAGGCTTCCGGCGAATCATCCGAATTTATCCTCAGTCACCCCCAAACCTCGTTTATCCCCATCGCCACCAGCCTTCACACGCCTTGCCAGCCCGAACCATTCCCGCGAACTCCGGCAGACCATGCTGGGCATCCTCCACGGACGACTCGCCAGGCTGCTTCTGGCGCCCTGCCTTCAACCTTTCCCAAGGCGCAAACTCCCACCTTCCGCGAGCACCTACTCCTCGAACGCACTACCCCCTCCTCCCGGGCGACTTTTCCTTCTAAAAAGGTCCAGTAAGCTGCTCAAAAATTCCCCGATCTTTTGATTTACATGGCCCCCGCGTCGTTCGCCGCGAGTGGGCGAGCGGTCGGCCGCCAGCGCCGCACCCCTTCCATCCCGGCCACCCCCCGGGCCGCTGGCCGTCTTTTAAACAGCGCGCTGTTCCGTGGCTGAACACCACTACGGATCTCCGCGTCGGCCGAACTTCGTCCACCGCCGGCCGTGCTGCTTCCACCGCCTGGCACCGGGACCGCTTCGCAGCTGCCCTACATCTCGGAGGCAGTGCCCAAGTCGCCTGGGGACATCCCGAAACACGCGTCGCCCTAACGCGACGCGGTCACCGAGGCGTTTCGCATGGACAGCACGCAGTAACGAAACGCGCAGATGAAACGCGCGAAGATCAACGCGCACCGAACGCGCGGACACTTCAGCGCGACTTCAACGATCAGGCAGACCCTAACGAGGCCGCTTATCTTGAAGGCCGCGTGCACGG
>JBIIEC010000188.1:0-10656 GCA_044238045.1 Pirellulaceae bacterium
ATCCGCCGGGGGGCAGGGGCCCGCCTCAGGGCATTCCTGCGAGACGCAACCCTGCGGTCGGTCTGCCAACATGAACGTCCCGTGAAGCCGGATGACGCCTTGGGGGAAGAGCCGTCGCCGCAGGAGTTGACGCCGCCTGAGTCGCCACGACAACCTTCCGGGGCACGGCCGCTTCGCTCGCCCTCATTCTAGGAGCCAGCGCACGGCGATTCAAATTTACCAGCGAAGGAGGCAGGTCAGGTGGGCGTGGCGACTTCCGGAGCGGATGAGCTTTCGGGAGTCGGCGCCTCGACGGGCTCCGGCTTGCTGATCATCGAATCGAGGCCCTTCCTGCCGGAAGCTCGCAGGCCTTCCTGGATGACGGTTCCCAACTGGGACTCCAGCGTCTCGACGAACTGCATGAACTGCGCGATCTCGCGGCTGGCGAGTGCCTCGTCCTGCACGCCGGAGGCGAACAGGCGTCCGACATGCAGGCCGTTGACGACCAGCGGAATGTCGGCCTGCCACAGGTTCTCGCGGCGATGGTTGCCCGCCTTGGACCATGTGGCGTAAAAGTCTTCATGCAGCCGCGGCAGCGAAAGGTTGAGACGCATCTTGACCAGCTGGAATCGCTCGGCCGATTCGACGAGCGTTCCCCACCACTCTTCCCACTTCAGGTTGCCCTGCAGCGCCATGCTGGTGTGGCGGATCTTGTCCTTGCCGGACGACGAGGGCGAGATGTGGCGACCGAATCCGAAGAGTCGCGTGTTGAGCAGCACCATTTCGACGTAGCCGAACATGCGGGTGAAGATCAGGATGGCCAGCACGCCCAGAGTAACGCCGATGCCGAGCCATTCATTTTCGTAGTAGATGCTGGCGATGGCTCCGATGCTGGTGAGGCTGCAGAGCAGCACGATCAGGCCGACGGCTTGCGAGACGTTCCAGCCCTTCATCAGCAGCACGTGGTGGATGTGCCCGCGATCCGTGGCGTAGATGCTTCGCCCCGTCAGCTTCCGCCGCACGACCGCGGCCACGCTGTCGAAGATGGGGATCGACCAGATCGCCAGCGGCGTGGCGAAGGCCAGCGTCGCGGCCTGCTTCATCGAGCAGCGCAAGGCGATGGTTCCCAGCACGAATCCGATCAGCATGCTGCCGGTGTCGCCCAGGTAGATCGTCGCGGGGGGGAAGTTGTAACGCAGGAAGCCGAGGAGTGCCCCGGCGAGCGCGAAAGCGATAATGGCGTCCAGGTATTGCAGCCCCAGCAGGGCCATGCAGCCGAAAGTGAGGCAGAAGACCACGCCCACGCTGCCCGCTAAACCGTCCACGCCATCGATCAGGTTCAGCGAGTTGATGGCTCCCAGGAGCCACAAGACGGTGAAGAGGGAGCCGAGCCAGCCCAGTTCCAGCTCCATGTTCAAGATGGCGATGCGGGGCACGCTAAAGCCGCTGCCCATGACGAGGATGGCCGCGATCAGCTGGAAGAACAGCTTGGTGCTGCCTCGCATTCCGTGGCCGTCATCGACGACGCCCACACACGCCAGCAACGCGGAACCCAGGGCCAGACCCAGCAGCGAGGTCGGCATGCGCGTGGACAGCCACAGGTCGTACCCCCACCAGTTGAGCAGCACCAGGACGGCAATGGGGGTGGCAATCAGCAGGGAAAGTCCGCCGCCGAGCGAAACGGCCGTGGACTGCGTCTTCCGATGAGCATCCGGCCGGTCGACGAACCCGACGCGAAGCGCCAACTGCCGCACCAAAGGTGTGGCGAGGTAGCTCAGCAAGAAGGCGAGGACGAGAGCCGCAACAGCGATGGCCATGGAATCCGACCTGCAAGGAGCGTCGTGGAAGTTCAAAACGGGAACTTGGAGGACCGGTTTCGCAAACGCCCTCCAACGCGATCCATCCCGGTAGTGCCGATCCTTCGGGCAATCTCGCAGGCGACTCTGCCACCCGCCAAATCTTCGTCAGAAAACAGGACGTTCCGGTCGAAGACTTCTTGAAGTCCCCTTGGTGTTTAGCAAACTGTGAAACTGTCGGTTCGGGTTCCCAGGGATTTTCCGGGATGCGTCGAAGTCTACTTCCTAATTCGCCACAGGACGTCGACTGGGCTGTGTCCCTCGAAGAATGTCTCCGAAACTTAGCTCCCACGCCCAAGTCATTAAAACGCTGCCCGCCGGAAGGGTCAAGCAAACCCGGACCCGGCGGCAGGGCGGTGGGCCGGGCCCGGAAGGCGACAGATGGGGAGGAATGGCGTGATTCACCCGATTTGGCGGAACCTCGTCAAGGTTCGGGGGCCCGGAAAGTCTGCGGAACTGCAAGCTTCGGGCTAGTCTTACGAACGGGCAGGAATTGAGGGACGCGATGGGCCAGCGGGGCCCTTGCATCCATGGGACTCCTAGTGTCGAGATACGGCGGAACGATCCACGATGGGGACGGCCAAGCTACAGCGTTGGTTCCACACCCTGCGCTACCTGCGTCCCATTCAGGTGGGGAACCGGGTCTGGCGCCGCCTGCGCCCTCCTCGGTTTGAATCTTTTCCCGCCCTTCCCGCGCGTTGGCTGCGCGGGCACTGGTGCTCTCCCGCCGAACGGCCGGCCCAGATGCAAGCGGCCGGCGAACTGCAGGTCTTCCAACAACGCTATCCCTTGCGGAGCGCCGCGGACTGGGAGCCGTCGGGAGCACCGCATCTGGTTCGGTACAACCTCCACTATTTTGATGACCTCACCGCCGCTGGACACTCCCAACGCCTCGACTGGCATCGCGACTTGATGCATCGCTGGGTTGTTGACAACCGACCGGGTCGCGGAACGGGCTGGGAACCCTATCCGACTTCGCTGCGCATCGTGAACTGGGTGAAGTGGGCGCTGTCGCGCATCGGCGGAGGCGAGCGGTTGCGGGAACAAGAGATCTGCCAACCGACGGCACTCGAGGAGGAGCTGCGGGCGTCCTTGGCAACGCAGGCCCAGGCGCTGGCCGAGCAGTTGGAGTACCACCTGCTCGCCAACCACCTGTGGGCCAACGCCAAGGCCTTGATCTTCGCGGGCGTCTTCCTGGAAGGGCCGCAAGCCGACCAGTGGCTGCGCGTGGGAAGCCGGATCATGGACGCCCAGGTGCGGGAGCAGATTCTCCCCGATGGCGGACACTTCGAACGCAGTCCTCTCTATCACAGCCTGATGCTGGAAGACCTGCTGGACCTCTGGAACCTGGCAAACGCCTATCCGCATGTGCGTGAACTGGGCTGGGTCTCCTCGCTTCCCCCGACCATCCTTGCCATGCGCCGCTGGCTGCAGATGATGTGTCACCCGGACGAGCAGATTTCGTTCTTCAACGACGCCGCCCTGGGAATCGCAACGTCTCCTCGATCGCTGGAAGACTATGCGGATCGTCTAGGTTTTTCGGCAACTCCGTCCTTCGGGCCGGGCGTACATGCCTTGCCCGAATCGGGCTACATCCGTCTGGAGTTGAACGACTGGGTAGTGCTGATCGATGTGGCGGAGGTGGGGCCCGCCTACCAGCCTGGCCACGCGCACGCCGATACGTTGTCGTTTGAAGCGTCGTGGCGTGGCCAACGCCTGTTGGTCAATTCGGGAACGTCGTGTTACGGGATTTCGCCCGAAAGGCATCGCCAGCGTTCCACGGCCGCCCATAACACCGTCGTCGTGGATCAGCAAAACTCGTCGGATGTCTGGAGCGGTTTCCGGGTGGGGCGTCGGGCTTTGCCCCAGGGACTGCGCGTCGTGGAAAAAGACGGTCTACTGACGGTCCTCTGTGCTCACGACGGTTATCGCCGACTGCCCGGCCGGGTGACGCACGAGCGGATGTGGCTTCTTGGTCCGAAGGGGCTGGAAGTTTCCGACCGGCTCCAGGGAAGCTTCCACGAAGCGGAGGCACGCTTCCATCTGGCTCCAGGGGTCACCGCGGAGTCTGAGGGGATGGGAGAACGGGGGCGACTGACGGGGCCCGCCGGGCCTTTGTGCTGGGAGACGCGGGGAGCGCCTCTGGCGATCGTCGCCTCGACCTATCACCCGGCATTCGAAGTGGATCAGCCCAGTTCCTGTCTCGTCGCGCGCTTCGCTGGACCGGAACAGAGCCTGCGGTTCTACTGTTAACAGGCACGGGCTGAACGAACGGGCTGACCGTTCTACTCCAAGGGCTCTTCCCCCCTTGGATCGCTCTGGATGTGGCCTACACTCCAGCAACCTAACGGTTCGTGGTCACTTGGAGCGATCGATTCGAACTGAACACGCCTTCGCTTCGTAGCGAACTCCGCCCCCGGGGTCTGGACGCAGTCCGCGTCGGCCTGGGGCGAGGCTCCGCAGGCGAGGGAGTGCTTCCGGTGTCCGGGTCGAGGTCGAGAGACGCTCGCGACAAGAGACGCTCACGAAGGGGAATGGGAAAGACGATCGAACGCGTCCGGTGTCAGCCCGAAAGGGTTTAATTTGACGCGTTTTTGCAGCCTAACTATGCTGATGGCGTTTAGCTCTTCGGAACGCGACGCGTTGGGATTCGGGTCCCGGCGAGTTGCTGACGGGGAGTCGCGACGGGTGGCTCGCAACCGGTGACTCCGGGCCGTGCCAGCCTTCGGGCCGCAGCGGCCGTCCCGCGGCCGCCGCCCTGCCCCATCGGCGGCGCAAAACGGTTGTTCCATCTCCACCCCGGCCCTGGGAATGCGAATCGAACTACTCCGGCCTCTCCCTACTCGAGGACTTCGCTGTGAATTCAGAAGCTCCAGCCGCTTCCTTGCTCGAAGATCGACAGAAGTTTTCCTGGGCAATGATCGGTGTCCTGACCGGCGCGGTTGTCCTGTCCTACCTGAACATGCTGTGGGGTACGGCCGAGGCATGGTCGACGCCCATGTACAACCACGGCTACCTGATTCCGGCCTTCGCCGCGTTTCTGCTGTACATGCGGCAAGAGCCGTTCGGTGAAGTATCGGACCTGGAGCGCTGGGTGGGCGTGGGCATCATCGTGCTCGGCACACTGATGCGTCTGGCGGGGTCCTACATGGTGCAGTTCACCATCGACCGCGTGTCGATGGTCGTCTGCCTGCTGGGAGTCTGGATGCTGGTCGGTGGCTGGCACGCTCTCCGCTGGGCCGGCCCGGCGGTCGCCTTCCTGCTCTTCATGTTCCCGCTGCCGCGGTACTTCGTGGATAACGGTCTGCGACCGCTGCAGACCATGGCCACCATCTCCAGCGTCTATGCCTTGCAGACGTTCGGCGTCGAAGTGTACCGGGACGGGAATCGAATTGAGCTGGAGCACGCGCCGATGAACGTGGCCGAGCAGTGCAGCGGGCTCCGCATGGCGACCATCTTCATCGCCCTGGCGGTGGCCATCGCCATGATCAGCACGCACCGTCCCTGGTGGGAACGCGTGGTCATCATGTTCAGTTCGATCCCGATCGCCTTGATCGTGAACTGCGTAAGAATCACCGTGACGGGTCTGCTGTTCAACCTGAACCTGGATGAGAAGATCGTGAATGAGATCTTCCATAACTACCCCGGATACTTCATGGTTCCGCTGGCGTTGGGCCTGCTGTTCCTGGAGATGCAGATCCTGTCCCGGCTGGTGGTTGAGGACACCTCGGTGTCTGCCAAGCCGATGGGCATGGGCATGGGCATCGGAACGGTGAAGTAGTTGACGAGGACGAAGACCGGGGCAGGATGGAGTGCCGGTGAGGAATACCGAGTGGCCGGCGATGGAGGCCGGGTGGCTCGGAGGATCTCTCGGGAGTATGACGAAACACACGCACGCTTCCTGTTCTTGGCTTAGTCTTTCACCGTAGTTCGTTTTCACAGTTCGTTTGCACCGCCTGTTTTCGCCGACCAGCCGCGTCGGTGGTTTTTCGACCCCGTACTTGCGTCCAGCGGAGCTGATTCGTGGCGGGGTGGCTGGGGCTGACTGGGATGGATCCGCCAGAAGTCATCCCCGTGTTGGCACACCGAGGATCGACCTGTCCGCATCGTTCGCTGGCATCTGCTGGAACCGACCTGACCAGAACCGACCTGACCTGACTGTAAAGAATTGACCGGCCTGCCTTGACCGGCCCGCGTAGTCTGGAGCGCACCTTCATGTCTGATTTCGAATCGCGACCTGTAGCACCTTCCCCACGCGATGCCGGCCAAGTGCCGACCATCGCTCGGGCGAACCCGCAGCTGCCCGGCAACATCCTGCCTCCGGTGCCCTGGATGGACGCCAAGGAAGGCAAGGAAGGCTTTGACTTCATGGGGTTCCTCCACTCGCTGCGCCGTCGCTGGCTGCTCGGGTTGGGCCTGGGATTCCTCGTGGCGTCGATCCTCGCGACGCTCCTGGCCCTGTTGGTGCCCATCAAGTACCAGGCGTTCGTGACGCTGCGGGTGCACCGCCACAAGCAGGAGGTGTTCAGCGACAAGTACAAGATCCTGCGGGCGCCGCAGGACTACGAGATTGAAAAGCAGACGCAGGCGTTCCTGCTCCGCAGTCCGCTGGTGATTCTCAGCGCGCTGCGCCAGCCGGGTATCGCCCAGATGCCGATTGTCCGCGACGAGGAGTGGCCCTGGCTGTTCGGCCAACGTGACAACCAGGTCGCATGGCTGGAACGCAGCCTGAAGGTGGAGATTCCGCAGGACTCGGAAATCTTGCGGCTCAGCATGCGGGAACGCGATCCGGAAGACCTCAAGAAACTGCTGGATGCTGTCACGGACGCTTATATGAAGGAGTTCGTGACGGGTCAGCGGCTGCAGGATCGAGCTCGCCTGGACCAGCTCAAGGCCGAATACAAGCGCGTGCACACGGACATGCAGGAGCAGTTGGACCAGATCGGCGAGCTGGCCAAGCAGTTTGGTTCGGACAAGTCGGACAACGTGCGCATCCAAGTGGATGTGAACGTCCGCAAGCTGCAGGCGCTGGACAGCCAGAAGGGCCAGATCGACCAGGAGTACATGCGAGCCCTGCAGGAAGCCACCATGCTCCAGCAGAAGATCGCCTCCAACGCGAGCTTCACGCCGCTGGATGTCGAGATTGACGACATGCTGATGCAGTATCCGGAATACCGGGGCATGCGTGAGCAGCTGGCCCAGTACGAGATGGCCATCTCCCAGTCCGGCGCGGGCGGTCGCGGCGGCGCCGCCGCCGGCATGCAGGCCCGCATGTCGGCCCTCCGCCAGCAGATGGAAAAGTTCAAGTCGGAGAAGAAGGGCGAGGCCACTCAGCGACTGCGGCTGCTCACCAACAACGACGACCGCGTGCACCAGCAGGAGCTGCAGATCGCCCAGACGAAGCTCGGCCTGCTGCAGGAACGCCGGAAGCAGATCTATACGGACTACGAGAGGCTCGACCAGCAGCTGCGAGCCATGGGCGCGTACAGCTCGGACCTGCAGATCCGCCAGATCGCCCTCAAGGGTGACGAGGACCTGATGGAGAAGCTGAAGACGGAGATCGAGACCGCGGAAATGGACGCGAAGTCGAAGCCGCAGATTGAGGTGCTGGAGCGGGCCATCATTCCCGACCAGAGCAACTGGTTCAACAAGTACCTGCAGGTCATCGCTGCCTGGGTGCTGGCCCTGCTGGGCACCGTGCTGGGCGTGGCCCTCTGGGACATGCAGCACCAACGCGTCAACAACACCCGCCAAGTCGCGGATAACGGCGACCTGCGGATCATCGGCACCGTCCCCGCGCTGCTGGGACGGCGAGCCGGCGGGCTGCTGCCGATGTCCGAGAGCGGACGCCGCGCCGTGGAACTCTCGCTGGTACGCTCCATCGACAGCGTCCGCACCACGCTGCTGCTGTCCAAGCACGCCAATCCCTACCAGGTCATCATGGTCACCAGCGCCCTGGGCCAGGAAGGCAAGACGACGATCGCCAGCCAGCTGGCCGTTAGCTTCGCCCGCTCCGGCCGCCGCACGCTGCTGGTCGATGGCGACACACGGAACCCGCAGCAGCACGTCGTCCTCGGCATGCCCATGCAGCAGGGGCTGGCGGAGGTCCTGAGGTCCGAAGCCACGCTGGACGAAGTCCTCAAGGCCACTCCCGCGGAAGGCCTCTGGGTGCTCACCGCCGGCTATCGCGACTCCCACACCGACCAGTACATGAACATGCCGGTGATGCCGAAGCTGTTCGAGGAGCTGCGAGCCCGGTTCGATACGATCATCGTCGACACGAGCCCGGCCCTGACCAACCCCGACGCGATGCTCATCGGCCAAAACGTCGATGCCACCATCCTGTCGGTGCGCCGCGACGTCAGTCGCCTGCCCAAGGTCAAGGACGCGCACGATCGACTCCGGTCGGTTGGAATCCACGTGGTCGGTGCCATCCTCAATGGGGCTCCGATCGACATTCGCGAGAACGAACTGCGGGCGCCGCAGATCGATCCGCCGCGACGGGAACCCCAGCTCGAAAATGCCACCTCGGCTTAGCTCGGTTGCGCAGCCCAGCCGACCATGTGACCCTCGCCATTCCTTGTTGCCACTCTCGCCGGTGTCCTTGCGACGCCGGCGAGTTGGGGCGCGCCTGGAGTGTATCCAACACCAAGGATCTGACCCGTCATGAAGTACCTGCCCTTTGTTGTCGTGCTGGTTGTCCTCGGCATCGGAACCCTGATCGAGGGGAAGTTCTCCGACCGCTGGGGACAGGCGAAGTCCAACCGGCTCTCGGACTTTACCGAACGACTCAAGCTGGTCCCGAAGAAAATCGGTGACTGGGAGGGCGTCGACGAGAAGGTGAATGAGGAAGAGTTCAAGGCTTCGAACTGCGATGGCTACATCTCGCGAACCTACCGGAACCGCGATGGCCAACGCGTGAACGTCTATCTGGTCAGCGGCACGGCTCGCCATGTGACGATCCACACGCCCGACTGGTGCTACGTCGGTGCCGGCTACAACATGGCGATGGAACCGCAGCAGTACACGATCGAGAACGTCGAAGCTGGCCTGCCGTCGGCCCCGGAGTTCCTCACGACGCTCTTCCGCAAGGAGGATCCGATCTCCAGCCACAACATCCGTATCTTCTGGGGATTCTCGGACGACGGAAACTGGCGCGGTCCGCGCATGCCGAAACCGGCCTTCGCCGGCAAGTCGGCCATGTACAAAATCTATATGATCACCGAACTCGATGGACGCGCTGTTGCCGGCGACATCGAGAGCAATCCGACGCTCGACTTCGCCCGCCGGTTCCTGCCCGAAATCCAGCCGATCCTCTTCTCCGACTCGCCGGTCGATGCCGCCGGTGTTCCGGCCGCCAGTGCCCCAGCAGCCAGCAGTGCCGATCTGCCGGCGGCCGATGCCGATCTGCCGTCGGCCGACAACAAGCCCGCTCCGGCCGCCGAGCCGCTCCCGGACGACGAACTGCCGGGCGAATAATCGCCGGCGTCGAACGAAGTCGCCGAACTTGCCAGTCACCCGCGCAAGCCACACCCGCGAGCCACCCGCGAGCCACCCGCGAGCCAATCGGACCTTTCCGGTTGGCTCGCCTCGTTTTCGGCCCGAGTGTACGCCGTCTTGGGCCTGGAGCCCCGTGTCGCGATGAACGTGTCGCGATGAAATCGAATGGGAATGCGCGGAGGCACGGACGGCTTGCTGGTGATGCGCGAGGGCGGCTGGCATAATCGCGTCGCCCGACGCGTTGCGTGCGTCGTGGTGCGAGGCCTGCGGTCGGGCACTCGCAGGGGCTTGCCCGAACACTTCAGGAATGTCGTTCGATGGTGGATCGATTCGCCGCCTGGATTCAATCGCTGGAGGAAGCCTGGGGGATCCGCGGCCAACTCGCAGCGTTGCCGGGCGAGTACGACCTGAACTTCGCCGTGGACGCCGGGCAGGATCGCGCGTACGTGCTCAAGGTCATGCGCGCCGACTGCGATCCCCAACTGGTCGACCTGCTCTGCGCTGCGCACGCGCATGTGGCGCGGGTCGATTCACGCGTCCCCGTCCCGGCCATGGTCCCGGCTCGTTCGGGGGAGCACTGCATCGAGTGGCCGGATGAGACGGGCACGCGACGCCTCGTGTGGCTGCTCGATCGCCGACCAGGCATCGAGTACGCGCGGTTCCTGCCTCGCGATGAACGCCTGGCCCGTGACCTCGGACGGCAAGCGGCTCGCCTCGATCAAGCTCTGCGTTCGTTCCAGCACCCGCTGCTGGGCCGGTCGTTCAAGTGGGACCTGTGCGCCGCCGAATGGATCGGCCCGCGACTGGGCGAGCTGGCGGACGCCGGTCGTCGCCTGCTGCTGACACGCATTCATGATCGGTACTTGGAACGACTCCCGGATCTCCGGTCACGTCCCGTGCAGGCGATCCACAACGACCTGAACGACTACAATCTGCTGGTGGCTCGCGACGAACGGGGAGCGGCTGGCATCTCGGCGATCCTCGATTTTGGCGACATGCTCGCGGGGCCCGTCGTCGCCGAACTGGCGATCGCGGCCGCTTATCTGGTCCTCGACCATCCGCGGCCGCTGCGCCTGCTCGAGGCGTTTATCTCCGCGTACGATGCGGAGCTTCCCCTGAGTGACGAAGACCTGTCGCTGCTCTGGCCGCTGCTGCGCATGCGGTTGGCGGTGAGCGTGACGAACGCGCGGGTCGAGGTGCAGGGCAAGCCCGACGATCCGTATGTGGTGGTGAGTGAGCAGCCTGCGTGGCGGTTCCTGGAGCTGTCTGCGGACTGGGATGAGCGGCGAGTCACCCAGAGGCTGCGCGTGGCGTGTGGGCG
>JBIIEC010000189.1:0-10650 GCA_044238045.1 Pirellulaceae bacterium
AACTCGGCCACCGTCATGAGCTCACGACGCCTGAGCAGGTCGAGCACCGAGCGGTCGGAGGGCACCGAGCGGTCGGAGGGCACCGAATCGTTCATGTCCGCCCTTTCGAAAACTCGCCTGCCCGATATCGCGAACAGCCAAGCCCGCCGCTTTCGGGAGAGCTCCCGAAACCATGCGGGTGTGCGAAACGCCTAGAGACTTTGTCCCAACGAAGCGACCAAATTCGCCTCGACCGTTGACATGATATGAGTTTCCACATTTTTGACAATGGGATATTCGAAAAACACCTTGCAACTGCTCACCGCCGCTGTAACCGATTGACCGGCAACAGCTTATCCGATACAAGACCGCAACCGGGCTCGCCCCCTCAACCGGTTTTGCCCCCGAGATCCGTTGCCCGCAAGACCATCAACGGCCGGTTGCTGCGGAGCATCCCGCGACGAAAGGACTAACCCATGCGGCTTCCTCTGTTCCCCTCTGCTGGCGTTCAGCGCGTACCGCGACTGTGCCTTGCCGCGTCCGTGCTTTGCGGCTTCGTGTTGCTCACGGCGGATCTGGCAACGGTGTGGGCCCAGGCCCCGGCCGATGCGGCAACAACCGCCGCGGCGGCGGCTACGGCAGACGCCGCCAGCGGCAGTGCGGGCCTCGCCGCCAGTCTCGACGCGGTCGCCGGCCGACTGGCCGCGATCCTGGCATCGGTGATCTTCTTCGATATCTCCTTTGGGGCGGTCGATTCCGCCGCCACGCCCCAGAAGGAAGTCCTTCCGCTCTCCGTCTGCTGGCTGAGCCTGTCGGCCTTGTACTTCACGATCAAGTTGAAGTTCATCAATCTGCGGGGCTTCAAGCATGCATTGATGATCACGGCGGGCAAGTACGACAACGCGAATGACGAAGGGGAAGTAAGTCACTTCCAGGCACTCACCGCCGCACTTTCCGCCACCGTCGGCTTGGGCAACATCGCGGGCGTGGCCATCGCGATCGCCGTGGGAGGCCCCGGCGCGACCTTCTGGCTTGTCATCGCGGGCCTGCTGGGCATGACCTCGAAGTGCGTGGAGTGCACGCTGGGCCAGAAGTACCGTCAGGTGCGTCCGGACGGCCGCGTGATGGGCGGCGCGATGTACTATCTCTCCAACGGCCTGGCCGAACTGGGCCTCGGCAAGTTGGGAACCTTTCTCGCGATGCTGTTCACCGTGCTTTGCATTGGCGGATCGTTCGGCGGTGGCTGCGCCTTCCAGGTCAACCAGTCGCTGAAGGCCATCGCGACGACGGTCCCAATCCTCAACGACTACCCGGCCATCTACGGCCTGGTCATGACGATCCTCACGGGAATCGTCATCATCGGCGGCATCCAGCGCATCGCGTCGATCGCCGAAAGGATCGTTCCTTTCATGTGCGGACTCTACGTCCTCGTTTGCCTCTACATCCTGCTGTCCAACGCGTCGCAGATCCCCGATGCCTTCGCCTCCATCCTTAGCGGAGCCTTCACACCCGACGCGGCGTATGGCGGGTTCCTGGGCGTGATGGTGCAGGGCATTCGCCGAGCGTCCTTCTCGAATGAAGCTGGCGTCGGTTCCGCAGCCATCGCCCACTCGGCGGCGAAGACCGAATACCCGATCCGCGAAGGCATCGTCGCCCTGCTGGAACCCTTTGTGGACACGGTGGTCGTCTGCACGATGACGGCCCTGGTCATGGTGATCACGCAGGCCTACAAGAACCCCGCTTACGCGGCCTACATCCAAGCCAACGAAGGCGGTGCGATCACGGCCGCCGCGATGCGGGAACAGGTCAGTTGGTTCCCGTACCTGCTGTCCGTCTGCGTCTTCCTGTTCGCCTACTCGACGATGATCTCCTGGTCGTACTACGGCGAGCGATGCTGGGTCTACCTGCTGGGCGATCGGTCGTCGATGGTCTACCGAGTGCTGTTCCTCATCGTGACCTTTCTCGGCTCAATCATCTCGTCCACGAACATCCTCGACCTGAGCGACCTGATGATTCTGGGCATGGCCTTCCCGAACGGCCTGGGCCTGCTGCTGCTGAGCAACCAGGTGGCGGCCGACCTGAAGGACTACTGGTCGCGGTACCAGCGCGGCGAGTTCTAGGCTCGGTTTTGCTTCACCGCGAGGGCACAGGGGACACGAAGCATCTCCAGAAGCAGTCCTCCGTGGTGCCCATCGAATTGGTCACGCGCCCGGACAGGCGATTTCCGCATCGCCGTCGCCTTCGAGGAGAGCCTGCTCCGTGGCCGGGCCTTCGCGGGGAAACAGTTCACGGACCACTTGATAGAACTCGTCCTTCGTCGACACGTTCGCCGCGGCCGCGCGGAACTGGCGGGCTCCCGGAATTCCTTGCGCGTAGCAGCAGGCGTACTTCCGCATCAGCAACGTACCCCGCTGTTCGCCGAAACGGTCCAGCACCCGCGCGTAGTGCCGCAGCAGGCACTCACGTTGTTCGGTGATCGTGGGAGCCGGCGGTTCCTCCTGTCCCTGGAGCAGGGCCTGGATCTGGCGGAACATCCAGGGTCGCCCGAGGCAGGCGCGAGCGATCATGATGGCGTCCACCGGATAGCGTCTCAACGCGTCGACCGCCTGGCGGGGCGTCTTCAGGTCGCCGTTGCCGATCAGCGGAATCCGCTTCAGGTGCTCCTTGATCTCGCCAATCCGCTCCCAGTTGGCGCGTCCCCGAAACATGTCCGCGGCCGTGCGGCCGTGCACCGTCAGCGCGGCCGCGCCCGCCTGCTCGACCACGACCGCCACTTCGTTAGCATTGATCGTGCGAGGCGAACAGCCGAGGCGGATTTTCGCCGTCACCGGCGTTGGTCGGCAGGCGGCGACCACGCGTTCCAGGATCCGCCCGATCCGATCCGGTTGGCTTAGCAGGTACGAACCGCTGTGCGCCCGCTGCGTCACGTTCTTGACGGGACAGCCGAAGTTGAGATCCACCACGCTCACCTGGTACTCCTGCGCCAGACGCGCCCCGACTTCGGCCAGTCGCTCCGGATTGTTGTCCCACATCTGCACGGCCAGCGGCCGCGGTTCCTGCTTCACCCCCCAGAGCCGATCCGGATGCTCGCACTGCGTGCGATCCAGCCAGACAAACGACTCGGCATTGACCATCTCCGTCGCCAGCAGTCCCGCGCCTCCATAGTCGCGGACCATCTGGCGGAAGGCGTAGTTGGTGAAACCGGCCATCGGCGCCTGCAGCACGGGCGGATCGACGCGGAGCGGACCGATGTCGATCGGCGCGACCGAGCAGGTCGGCGTGGGCGGCGAAGAGGCTGCATGAGTGGACGGAGCATCCGCGTGGTCGTCCGCCGGTGGCCGGACGGCAGGCGATTCGAAGCCGTTGGCCCGATTCCGGGCAGCGGGGGAGTCGTTCGCCTCGGGCATCTCACGCGCCTCCACGATAGCGCCAGCGACGGTTGTCCTCGGGAGGAACCGGTGGTGCCGGGGACGAGCCTGCCTCCTGGGCCGCTCGACGAGGCAGCGGATCCACCGTCTCGCCGTCGCGAGTGTAGAGATCCATGTCCTTGCACCAGCCGTTCAGTTCCAGCACCCAGACCGCACCCAGGTCGTCCGAGACGATTCCCGCCAGGGGCTGCGCGTCGAACTCCAAGTGCACTTCCTCACCCGGTCCAATGATCGCGCAACGATCGTCGACTTCCGCCACCAGGTCGCGGGCAGGACCGAACTCGGTGTAGAGTCCGCGGAGGTGTCGCGAGTCGCCGAAGGGCGTGCGACGTTCATAATCGTAGACCGGTCGCCGCTGCGACAGAAGCGTCCGCGGCGCGTACCCTACGTCGGCGACCGTGGCCGACTTCAGCGGAAACGCATCGCGTCGCACAGCAGGAGGCGTCTCCCGGAAGATGACGGCCAGCCGATCCCAGTAGATCTCCATCGTGCTGCTGATCCGCAGCCGACGCGTGTCAGGGGGCAACCGGTCGCGAGACAGGGGAACCACGGCCTGGCGCGGCATGCCTGCCGGATAACCAAAGGCCGGACTGACCTCATGCCAAGTTCCCTCCGCATCGCAGGCTTCGATCGTGGGTGCTTCATAGGTGGCTCCCGCCTGCCACGCCGCGAACATGGTCTGCGAGTACGGGTACTCGATCCAGCCATCCATCAGCAGGTAAGCATCGCCGCTCTCGAGAGATTCCGCAAACTGCAACTCGACCTCGTGCCTATCGGTACGGCCGATGAATCGAACATCGCGTTTGCCGGGCTCCACCGCGTCCCCGTCGGCATCCTGCACCTCCCGCATCACCGATTCTCCTCGATCGTTGACCGCGGCCACGGGCTGCAGCAGGCGGCGATAAAAGACCGGCTCGCCCGTCGGCATCGGCCCCTGGACCGCAAAACGTTCGTCGAGCGTCATCTGCCAACCTGCCGGCAGTTCGTAACGCACGAGCCGAGCGGCATCCAGGTAGCAGACCTCCTCCATCGGTTCCGCGACCTTGATGTGATAGGCCCCGTCGCGTACCGACAACGATCCGCGAGGCAGCAGCAGGTTCTCGATCGACCGCGGCTCGCCATACTCACCGCGCCCAACGTTGAAGCCGATACCGCCTCCCCCCAGGACATCGGTGATGAACGCGTAACGCGAGCCATCCCAGGTGAAGATCAGCGGGCAACTGGCGACCTGGCGCTGCGTTTCCGTGACCGTATGCAGTTTCCCGGCGTCCAGGTCAAACTCGGTCTGGTAGACACCATCGGGCCAAGTGACACTCACGAAGTCGAGGCGATCCTGTCCGCCGAGGCCGACAGCCAGCGGCTGCAGGTCCTGGCCAGGCAGGCTGGCCGAGCGAAGCGTGCGCAGAGGCGTCCACTGTCCACCGCGGCGCGCGGCGGCCAGGACACCGATCCCCGATCGGTTCGATCGCATCTGGTCGGCTTGCTCCTCCTTGCCCGTGAACGCTACCGTCAAGAACTTGAAGCGTCCATCGCCGGCCGAGTGCCAGGCTGCGCGACCATCGCCGAGCGTCGCCATCGCGGGTCCCGTTTCGGGACGGTTGACCAGTCGCCACGCGCGCGAAGACTCCGCCGTGCCGAACAAACGCTTGCGGCTGGCCAGATCCCAGACGCCCCAACCGCTGACCCCATGACGCACGAGATCCAGCCGACCGTCGCCGTCGATGTCCGCGAAAGCGAACGCGGTATCTTCGGGCGACGCATCCGCGGTGCCTGCGTCACCTGCCTCCAGGGATACCGGCTGGGATCGCCATTGCCCCGCAGGATCGGGAGTCCACTGCACCAACCCCTGCTCGGTCCCCATCCAGATTTCCGACTGCCCGTCCACGTCCCAATCCGTGGCGACCACCGACTTCGCGGGTGTGTTGCACAGTTCGTTCATTCCTTCGGCGGCCCGGTACACCCAGAGCCGATCGTTGAGATAGACCTCGTGCGGTGTGTTCTCCTTCACGACCAGGATATCGAGGTCACGATCCCGGTCCAGGTCGGCCACCACCACGGCCCGTGATGGGCCGCCACTGCCTTGCAGACCTTGCTCCGCCGCCAAGGGACGAAACGTTCCGTTCAGGTTGTTGCTGAGCAGTTCGCTGGCTCCCTCGTTAGCCAGGAACAGGTCGAGATCGCCGTCATGGTCGGCATCGAAGAACTGTCCATCACGAGTCACCAGGTCACCGCCCGAGGTCCCCGTGGACTCCGTCACATCCTCCCATTGATCGGGGGCCGTCTGACGCCAGAGCTGATTGGGACCGGACCGGCAGAGGTAGGCGTCGACCAGACCATCGTTGTCGTAGTCGCCCCACAGGACGGACAAGACGTCGGGTACGGCCGACAGCGGATGATCGGCCCACCACTCCCAACCGGTCTTGGTCGCCCTCAGGATGACGTTGGGTCGTTGCTCATCGGAACTGGCCCGGGCGGCAAAGAGGACCTGCGGTCCGCCTTCGCGCAGATCGGCCACGGTCAGGTGCGGCCGATCCGTCGGTGAAAAGCCGGAACGCCAGGGAGGATTTCCGAGTGCCAGGTCGACCGGAGCGGCGAAGAGGTCGCCTGCGGGGCGCGCGGCCGTTTGGCCCTGGCCTCCGACCGCCTGCAACGACGCCTTGGGGCCCATCCGCGTGTACTTGATTTCGGCCAGGCGCGATTGCGGGTTCTTCTCCAGTCGCTCAAACGCCTGACGGTACCCGTCGGCCTGCTGCGTCTTCCCCAAGCGAAGACACGCCTGGAACGCCCCGTAGTAGGTACTGCGCAGGTACGGATCCAGCGGAATCGCCTTCTCGAATCGAGCCAGCGATTCCTCCACCCTGCCCACCTGGGACAGGCATTGCCCGGCGTAGTACTGCGCGTAGGCATCCTGGGGATCGCCATCGGCCACGCGTTCGAACAGCTGCCGAGCGGCTTCGGGATCTCCGCCATCCAGCCGGAGAATCGCCTCGCAGTACAGAGCCCTCAGGTTCTTGGGGTCCTTCTGGGCTACGTCGCGCAGCAGCTTCACCGCCAGATCGCCGTCACCGGCCTGGCGGCGGTTCAACGTGGCGATGGCCCAGTCCACCTGGACATCAAGCCATTCCGGATGTTTCGTCGCCAAGGGCTCGAGGGTTTCCCACGCCGCTTCGTAGTTGAACTGCCCCATCAGGGCCACTGCCCGGTTATGCTCCGCCAGCTCAGCCGCATCCGGCTGGAACGGCCCCGATCGCCCACACCCCAGGGGAATCAATCCCAGCAGCGACACAACCAGCGCCAGCGAGCAACTTCCGATCGCTCTCTCGGTCGACCTACCCCAGGCGTGCAACAGCTTCATTGTTTCTGACATCCTGCTGTTTCCCTTCCTGTCTTTCCACCATCGACTCAGCGTCTCCCGGATTCACCGTCGGGCGTCTCCTGGGTTCAGCATCGGGAGTCAGCCAACGCCGGAAGGAACCAGGAACGAGAGTTGGGAGACGGGACAGCACATCATAGGGGGACCATCGCGTTCCGTGGACGGGACCCGGTGGCTCGCCGCAAAGTTCTCGTGACTGCAGGCCCCGGCCCGACGACGCGAATAACCGGCTCATCTGCCACACTTCTGAACACTCCCCCCCGAAGATCGCCTTCGAGGTGTCCAGCCGGGTGAACTCAACCGGCAACCAGACCGCCAAGTCCTTCCAGACCGTACCGCTTGTCAGTTGCGTGGCACCGAGTCGGGGTTTACTCTAAAGGAGTAAGTGAATCCCACCCAACAGACGGGTAGTTGCAGATCAGGAACGAGCTCCATGGCCATTCGCGCGGTGATTGCTGACGACCACTTGGTGGTCCGACTTGGACTGAAAAGTTTACTTACCGACGCGGGGATCACGGTAATCGGCGAAGCGGACTCGGGCGACAAGGCGCTCCAACTGGCGTATGAACTGTCCCCGGACATCGTGATCATGGACGTGCGGATGCCCAATGGCGACGGACTGACGGCCCTGAGCCGCCTGAAGCTCGAAAAACCCGACCTGCCGGTGCTGATGCTTTCGACGTACGATAACCCCACCTATGTGGCTCGCTCCGTGGCGTTGGGGGCCAGCGGCTTCCTTTTGAAGAGCTGTTCGGCGGAAACGCTCATCGACTGCATTCGGAGGATTCTGGCGGGCGAGAACATCTGGTCGCGTGACGAACTGCGACGGGTGACGGGCGCCTTAGCCACGCCGCGACTCTTGACCGACGTGGAGGTGCCTCTGACCCAGCGTGAGAACGAAGTCCTTCGACAACTGGCGTTGGGGCTCACCAACAAAGAGATCGCCCAGTCGCTGGATATCAGCTATGAAACGGTCAAAGAGCATGTGCAGCACATCCTGCGAAAGGTCGGCGTCTCCGACCGGACTCAAGCGGCCGTCTGGGCGGTCCGTCGCGGCCTGGTCTGATTCGGGGCCCGCTTCGAACGGGATCTCCGCAGTCGTTGGCATGGCTTCCGCCGCAGCGACTCCCGTGGTTCCGCGCCCCGGTTCTCGTCGCAGGCAACTGCGTCCGGCACGGTTGCTTTGGCGCGCGGCCGCTCTGCTGCTGGCCTTGGCCTTCGTGGCATGGCAAGGCGGGAGTGCTGTCTTCGCCGTGGAGGTCATCCGGGTCAAGGTGGTCGTGGACGAAGAGGAGCGTACGCCCCCGGCTGTGTGGCAGCGAAGACTGCGGGAACGGATCGATGCGGCCGCGGCGATCATCAATCAGTACGCAAACATCCGGTTCACCGTAGCGGAGATGGGGACCTGGCAGTCGGACAATCGAGTTCAGGACTTGAACAAGTCGCTTCGCGAGTTGGAGCAGGAGATCGAGCCGACTCCGTGCGACATCGTAATCGCCTTCTCCAGTCAGTATCGGTTCCAGAAAGGCGTGAACGGCCTGGGCGGAACGCGAGGCCCGCTGCACACGCACATCCTGCTGCGCGAGACCGCGCCGAATGCGTTTGAACCGGAGCGACTGGAGGCGTTGGTACACGAGATGGGACACTTCCTGGGCGCCGCCCATTCGAAGGCTCCGGAATCGGCCATGCGTCCCATCATCGGCGATGGCCGAGCGCGGATCCCCACCTATCGCATCGGCTTCGACCAGCAGAACTCGCAGATCATTCGGCTGGTCGCCGCCGAAATCAGCGCGCTGCACATCCGCCGCTTCCAGCAGTTATCGAAGGCCACGCGGGACCGCATGATGCAGCACTACCAGCAACTGGCCGAGGAACTGCCCCGGGATCCCGCCGCACCTCGGTTCCTGGAGATGCTGAAGAAAATGGAAGGCTTGGGGCCGGCAGCCAGTGGCCCGACGGTCCCGGGGGCTCCCCTGGTTCCTCGCCCCCTGGTCGTTCCGGCGCCGCCAGCCGGTCCGGCAGGAACCCGCATCCCCTTCCCCAGTCCGCCGACGCTTTCCCCTCCGCAACCTCCGCCGTTTCGGACCAACGCCCCCGCGGCAATCCCTGCCCGTCCCCTTCCCCCCTCCACACCGACAGGTCGTCCCTGAGCGTTCCTCGCGGAAAGCAGACGCCGCCCCCTCGCACGGCCGTTCGAGGAGTGGCTGCGGCGGCTTCGCGCACCATGGCCCGCTGGGCAACCCTCGCGAAACGGATCCCTGGCACTGCCCGCGAGTCCGACGGAGCGCGAGAGTGATTCCCCGCGAAGCGACGGGACCGATACAATGGCACCCTGGAACGACCGGTCAAAACGCGGCCGCGCGATCCCGATCGAAGCGAGCTGCGGCAGCGGACTACCGAGCAGAAACGAGGTGGAGATGTTCTCGAAGGACCTGATGAATCAGTTGGCGTCCCAGCGAATCGTGGCGGTGCTGGTGGTCGACAAAGTGGCGTCCGCGGTGCCGTTGGCGCAAGCGCTCCTGGCGGGCGGAGTCAGCACGATGGAGTTGACGCTGCGAACCCCGGTGGCGATCGACGCCTTGCGGGCGATCCGGGCGGAGGTTCCGGAGATGGTCGCGGGCATGGGCACGGTGCTGACTCCGGAGCAGGTGGACCAGATCGTGGCGGCCGGCGCCGCGTTCGGGGTGGCTCCGGGCACCAATCCGCGGGTGATTCGAGCGGCCCAGGCCAGCGGCCTGCCCTTCGCTCCGGGCATCGCCACGCCATCGGACATCGAAGCCGCATTGGAACTCGGCTGCCGTCTACTGAAGCTGTTTCCGGCCGAGCCGAGCGGAGGCCTGAACTACTTGAACAGCATTGCGGCTCCGTTCGCCCATCTGGGCGTGCGTTACATTCCGCTGGGCGGCGTGCAGCCCGACAACATGTCCACATATCTTTCCAATCCACACGTGGCCGCCGTAGGAGGATCCTGGCTGGCGCCGCGCGACCTGATTGACGGACAGAATTGGACGGAAATCACGCGGCGCGCCCGCGAGGCGCGGCAGATCGTGGAAACGCTATCCTCCAAGGGCGCGTAGCGCGTCGAGATTCCAGCAGGCCGCGGGCCGACCTGCCGAGTGGTTCCGTGTCCGAGACATCCCGCATGACCGAAGACACCACCGACGGCAGTTCCATCGACTCGCCGAGCGACGAGCTGAAGAAGAACGATGCGCCGGGGGAAGCCGCCTCCCGCGACGCCAGCGACGCAGCGATGGCCCATTCCGCGCGTCGGCGAAGGCTCGGAGTCGGCTTCTGGGCAGGCATCCTCCTGCTGATCGCCGCCTTGGGTCTGGGCCCCGGTCGCAAGCACACCATGCTGGGCGACTCCATCCAGACCGCAGGCCACTTTCTCGCGTTCGGAGTACTCTGCCTGGCCACCACCTGGGGTGTCCGGCCTTTTCTACCCGCGACCTTCCGCTGGCGACTCGTTTCCGCACTACTCGGGCTGTTCGTAGCCGTGCTCGCCGGAGGAATGGTCGAGTACGCGCAGAAGATGCTGCCGGGTCGGGACGCGAGTTGGCAGGACCTGGCGAAAGACGCCCAGGGAGCCATGGCGGCACTCTGCCTGTTCGGTCTGGCCGGACTGCTTCGGGACCAACGTTCCTCCGATGCGAAGCCAGCGGTGCTCCCGCGTCTACTCGCGGGCCTGCTGCTGTCGGGAATGCTCGCCTGGTTCCTCCTGCTGGGCCTGCTGCCCACGGTGCGTTGCGCCTGGGACTACTGGCAACGCGGCACCGAGCGATCGGAACTGATGCCCCTGGAGCAGCCGTGGGTGAAGCGATTTCTCTGGGCCGACGAGGGCGTGCGCGTGGATCTGGTCCCCACACCCGC
>JBIIEC010000582.1:0-3128 GCA_044238045.1 Pirellulaceae bacterium
CTGGCGCAGTGGACAACAGCCGCCCATCTGTCGAGTACGCTGACTTCGGTCATGTGCGGCGATCGAGGTCTTCCAGAGCCCGGCGCAGGTGACGGGCCATCGGACTCCGTGTCCGGACCGGAGAACTCGAACGCGATCGACGATCGGCCGACCAACTCTCTCTTGGCAGCCATGGCCTCCGCGTATTCCCGGGTGGAAGCCTGGGAGTGCCACCGCAGTAGCGACGTCCTGGCGTGGCAACCGAGCGCGGCCGAAGGCCTTCAGCGGCGTCGCCAAGCCGCTCGAGAACTGCTCGCGGCAGATGTTCTGGCGGCCTGCGGGGACGCTTGGGAACACGGGGAGCCTTCGCCCGTGGATCGCCAAGTCGCGGATGTCTGCCAGGTGCTTCTGCGACGGATGGCGAGACTGGAGTCCTTGGAAAGGGACTTCGAGGAGCAGTTGCGGCGAGCGAAGCTGGCGGCGCTGCGGGAGCTGGCGTATGGGGCCAGCCATGAGATCAACAATCCGCTGGCGAACATCGCGTCACGCTCGCAGCTTCTGCTGCGCGACGAAAGCGATCCGCAGCGGCGACGTTCGCTGGCGACGATCCACGGGCAAGCCATGCGGGCCCACGAAATGATCGCGGACATGATGCTGTTCGCCAAACCGCCTCGCCCCGATCGACAGCAGGTGGATCTTCGAGAACTGCTGCGGGCCTGGGCTGAACACTTTCGGCTGAACCTGCCCGCCACGATCGCATTTCAGTGCGAAGCGTTGATGCACGGCGAGGATCGCGAAATGACGGTACGCCTGGACCGGGAACAGGCGTATGTGGCCTGGGACGCGATCGCCCGCAACGCCATCGAGGCGATGGAGGAAAGCGGGAAGCTGACGGTGCGAGTCGAATCGCTGGATCGGCTGGATGCGACCGATGCAGTCATCAGCCAGGAATCGGGCGTTGCCAACGGTTGGGTGTGGGTGGTCTTTGAGGATTCCGGTCCGGGACTCTCGGATCGTGCCCGCGAGCACCTGTTTGATCCGTTTTTCTCGGGACGGGAAGCGGGCCGAGGCTTGGGCTTTGGGCTGTCCAAGGCCTGGCGGATCGCGGAGCTGCATGGAGGCGCGATCGAAGTGCATTCGACTCCTGCGGGAGTGCGTTTGCGGTGGGGAGTGCCCTGCGGTTGATGGAGGCGGAATCGCGGGCCGCGGCGATCGAAGATGGGCAGTGCCGCGGCCGATTCGATCAGGCGTTCAGGCCACGCAGTTCCCGCGGCAAGGGGAAGTGCACGTCCTCCTGGCGGAAAGACCGCACCTCGATGTGGGCCGCGAACTTCTCCTCGAGGAATTCGAGGCACTCCTGCACGACAATTTCCGGAGCGCTCGCGCCAGCGGTCACCAGCACCGTTTCGACGCCGTCGAACCATTCAGCGCGGATGTCGGCCATGCCGTCGATCAGGTAACCGCGGCAGCCCGTCTCGCGGGCCAGTTCGCGCAGTCGCTGGCTGTTGGAACTGTTTTGGCTGCCGAGCACGAGCACGACTTCCGCCTCGCGGGCCAGCAGACGCACGGCCTCCTGACGGTTCTGCGTCGCGTAGCAGATGTCTTCCTTGGGCGGACCCTCGATGCGCGGGAATCGTTCCCGCAGACGCTGGATGATACGATTCGCGTCATCCACGGAGAGAGTCGTCTGCGTCAGGTAGGCGAGCTTCGATTGTTCGGGGACTTCCAGGCGGTCCACGTCGGCCACCGTTTCCACGAGCAGGATCGCTTCGGGCGCCTCACCCATCGTGCCGATCACTTCGTCGTGTCCTTCATGGCCGATCAGGATGATGGTGTAGCCGGCCTGGGCGAACCGGATGGCCTCCAGATGGACCTTGGTGACCAGGGGGCAGGTGGCGTCGATGGCGAGGAGGTTTCGTTCCTTCGCCACGCGACGAATTTCGGGCGAGACGCCATGGGCGGAGAACAGCAGGTGCGATCCGGGTGGCACCTCCGCCAGGTTCTCCACGAAGATGGCTCCCCGCGCCCGGAAGGTGTCGACCACATACTTGTTGTGGACGATCTCGTGATAGACGTAGACGGGCGTTCCAAAGACGCGGATGGCGAGATCCAGGCTCTCGATGGCCATGTTCACGCCGGCGCAGAACCCACGCGGATTGGCAAGCAGTACTTTCACGGCTCGAATGGCTCCCGCTCGGTTCGGGCTTCAGCCGCCCGGCCACCCAGCCGGCAGGAGAAACACAGCCCGCCTTGGCATCGTAGCAGGCCGCCTTCGATTTCGACAGGCTGGCAGCAAGGCCCGTCCGGCAGGACAGCAACGCCTGCGGGATGCGATCACCAGCCGGTCCGCTGCAGGTCGGCCAGCACCTGTCGCACGATATGGGCGATCTGGTCTTCGCTGGGCAGGTCTTCGGCCCAGCCTTCCTGCTTGAGGAGGCCGTAGAGTTGGTCCTGCAGTTTGGACAGACTCTGCTGCTGCACCGAAGACTGCGGCTGGCGACCCGGGCCGGTCTGGATGCCGCGCAGATTCAAGGCAACTCGGAAGCCTTCCGGGAATTCGGCCGAGTACAGCATGGCGTCGAAGAGGCGCAGCAGGCGATACTGCAGGTCGCGGGCCGTCTCCAGGTCGCCGGCCAGGGTGAGGTCGTACAGGCGGCGCGTGATTTCGGGAACAATGCCGCTCGTGGCATTCGTGCCGCCGTCGCATCCGACCAGCAGCATCGGCATCAGGGCCGCTTCCCAGCCGGTCAGGAAGCTGAACTCCGGACGTTCATGCCGCACCGCTGCGATCATGCGCATCATGTGCGGCACATCGCCTGACGAGTCCTTGATGGCGACTACACGCGGACACTCGATGGCCAGCCGTCGCACGGTTTCCACGTCGATGGGGGAGGCGAAGAGCGGGATGTTGTAGAGCGTGATGTCGACGGGCGAGTTGTCGGCGATCTCGCGGAAGTAAGCGTAAACTCCCTCGGGGCCCAGCTTGTAATAGAACGGCGACACGATGGCCACGGCACGGACGCCCAGCGTCGCGTAGTGCTCGCAGGCCCGAATCGTTTCCCCCGTATTCGCCTCCGCCGCCCCCGCCAGGATGGGCACCCGCCCTCGGGCCTGGTCGGCCATGATCTCCACGATCCGACGGCGTTCCT
>JBIIEC010000190.1:0-10560 GCA_044238045.1 Pirellulaceae bacterium
CGTCGTCTGCCAGCACCAGCGGCCTGCCGTTGCCCGAGATGTCGACAAACCGGCTGGGATCGTTCGTCTGCTGGAATCCGAAACGCTTCTCGGTCGTTCCCACCACGGCCAGCCGATCAAGGCCAAGGGCGATGAGCGAACCCTGGATCGAACGCGCGGCCTGGGGCGTGGAATCCGCCGTGAACATCTCGACCGACGCGTTGCGCACGACATCCAGCTGGTAGGCCACGCGATCGCTGGCGGCGATGCGGAACTGGTAGACCCCGGTGGCTTCGAGCAGGATCGAATCGGCATGGATGGCAGCGCCGGCCGCGGCGCTGGTGCCCAGCAGTCGCGGCTCGTTAGGGCCGATGAGCGTCAGCGAGGCGGGGACCGCGCCGCCCAGCGCGAGCCGCGCGGTGATCTTCTCGCCGGCTTGGCCGAAGAAGGTGAACTGATCGAGGTCGGAGCTGCTGTTGATGTAGCCCATGTTGCCCAGGCTGCGGCTGACCAGGCTGCCGAGTGGTGCGAGACGCTGAAAGGGCTTGAGCGGCAGGCTGTCGGCATCCACCACGAAGGTCCTCGTGTACGCCCCACCTTCCACCCCGTTGCCGGTAAGGGTGCCGTCGAGGTTGGGACCGAGGGGTTCGCCATCGAGGTTGTTGCCCGCGTCGTCCTGGAATGCCCCGGGCCCCGAAACCAGCGTCAGCTCGTAGTTGCCCTCCGGCAAACTGTCGTAACGCGCTTCGAACAGGTCGGTGACGCGACTGTACTGGACGAACGACTCGTCGACGACCTTCTGGGTGTCGGCATTGCGGAGCACGATGTCGTCGACGCCCGGAGCGAGCGGTCCGCGGCGGGCGCTGGCCAGCGTGAAAATGTCCTCGTTGAAACGCGCCTGGAACGAGAACGGACCCGGCAGGAACGTCTTGCTGGACGGCAGCGTGCCGGCGTTCCAGCGCGTCTCGACGATCCGCGGTCCCGCCGTGTCGATCGAGAAGGTTGCCTGGTAGGCCGTCGCCAGCAGCTGTCCCTGCAGGTCCTGCACGGCGCCGGCCGGCATGGTCACGCGGTAGGTGCCGTCGCCGGTATAGATCGCCGGATCGAGCGTGTAGACGAGCGAGTTGCCGTCGCGGCGAACGGAGGTGGCCGAGACGTTGTTTACCAGCAGATCGGTAGCCTGGATCGAGGCCGTGGCGATCGTCTCGGAGAACGCCAGGCGATAGGTCGTCGGGAACGCCTTCAGCGACCTGCCAGCCGCAGGTTCCGCGGCGACGATGAAGGGGGGCGGATTGCCGCCCGTCGCGCCGGTCACTCGCAGCACATACGTCCCGTCGCTCTCCTGCGCCTTGACGGCCACGCGATACGTGCCAGTCTGGGTGGCGACGTACTGGATGCGTGCGTTTCGCCCGTCGCTCACGCTGTTGTTGTCCGCCGCCAGCAATGCCAGATTGGGACCGTACAGTTCGATGCGTGTATCGAGGCCGTTGGCGGCAAGCAGCGGGCCGTCGAAAGGCGTGGATGTCTCGATGTTCAGCACATCGCCGGCCAGCACCTCGAACTTGTAGTAGTCTGATTCGGGTACGGATGCGAGACGGAAGGATGCGATGCGCGTGCCCCATACGCCGACGCTCGTCGCATACTCGTTCATGACCCAGAAGGTCGTATCGTCCTGCGGGTCGACCACCAGTCCGCTGTAGTCGCCCCAGCGATTGCGTCCGGCGCTGTCGCGGAGCGTGTAGTTGGCGCGGCCCTCGGCGAACACCTTGGCGGCGCGCGTGATCGTGCCGGGCGCGTCGGTCGCCAGTCGGCCCATGAAGCCCGCGCTGGCATACAGGGAATTCCCGCCCATCGAAAAGCCGATGGCCAGGTTGCCTTCGCCGTCCACGGCCAGGCCGGGCATCCACGCATGCACGTCCGGACCCGGGTCTGCGTTGCCGTACTGCTTCAGCACCGGTGTCCCCAGCGGAAACGACCGCGTCTCGACTTCGTACCACCGCGCCACGTTCTCGTTGTCGCCCGTCGCCGGGTCCGTGATCCCGTGCGTGAACCACGCGGACCCATCGCGCCAGGTGCCGCCCATGATGCGGCTGCTCACCGGATCCAGCAGAGCCCCGCCACCCAGCTGCGGCACGCGGACCGGGTCAAGGTAGCTCGGCACCGTCAGCAGCGTCGTATGCCGCTGCGGGTTCGTCGTGACATTCGATACCGCGTGCAGGCGGATCGTCGTGGAGTTGAACGCCTCCGCGAAATACTGCGTACCATCCGGCTCGGCCTGCTGGATCGGGAACACCGAGAAGCCGGTGAAGTACTCCTCGTACAGCTTCCGCGCCGGCCCGCCCTCCAACAACGGTCCCTTCTCGATGGCGACGATGCCGGAGTAGACTCCGGACCCCGAGGCGATCGGGAAGTAGTTCGAGGAGACGAACAGCGCGTCCCGGCTGACGCTCATCTTGGGATAGTCCGGGAAGTGCGCCTCCAGGCCCAGGCCCAGCGGTTCCGGATAGTGCGTGAAATCGAAACGGTACTTGTGCCAGGAGGCACCGTCGGTGGGCGTCGCGGAAGTCGACACGGCCACGTACATGCTCGACTCGGTGCGCGATACCACGTCGATCGAGATCAGGAAGAAACGCTGCGTGTCGCGATCAAAGACCACCCAGGGATCGAACACCGTGGTCGTCGCGCCCACGTTACCGAAGAAGCCCTGCGCTCCCGATACCGATTGCGTGAACAGCGAAGCATTCGTCTCCTTGTCAAAGATGCTCAACGTCGTGTTGACCATCGCGACCACCTGCTTGGGGCCTACCGCCAGGATCGGGTCGGGCGGAATGAACCCCGTAAATCCGGGACCCGCGAACGAGTCCAGCACCTCATGGGAAGGCAACGGCTCATCGCCGACGTAGCCCAGGACCGCCAGGTCGGGACCCAGCGTCTGGGCTCGCGACAGGCTGTCGTTGGGCGACGCGTCGAAGGTGCTGTTCCGCGTTACCAGCAGCGTATACTTCTCCGCCGGTTGCAGCACGCGCAGGTAGTAACTGGCTGGCACGCCATCCGTCGACGTGTCCGAGAAGTTGCTGATCTGGTAGCTGCCCGCGGCCGTCGGTTCGCCATTGGCCAGCAGCGTGCTGGACGGGTCGTAGAGTTCCAGCAGGGTGGCCGTCCCCTGCCCCAGTTCCGTGTAGACGAAACTGGCCGACTGTCCATCGGCCAGCGAGATTCGGTACCAGTCCTCCAGGCGCGGAGCGGGCGTGATCTGGATGTCGATGTGGTCGTACGCGCGACCGTCGGCCGGAAAGGTCGTGTCGTCGAACTGCTGGAAGCGGATGCGGAATTCCGCGCCGAGCGCGATGCCGGCCGACTGCGTCGCCGCCACGAGGTCCACCGTCTCCGTGACCCACTGCCCTTCCGGAATGTCCTTCGCGTCGACGATGCGGTACCAGTTGACTCCATCCGCGCTGATCGACACGCCATCCCCGTCCGCTTCCTGCACGAAGCTGGCCGGCAGCGGGTCGAGATCGTCCTGGAACGAAGTGTGGTCGAAGGTCAGGATCGCCGACTGCATGCCCGCCAGGTTCACCGTCCAGGTGGCTTCGTTGCGCGTCGGGATGATGGTCGGTTCCGAACGACCCATCACCAGCGAGTAACGTCCGTGCGACGCTCCCAACTCCGACAGCACATCCACGACGCCGCCGCGAGCCGATGTCGACAACAGCCAACGCTCGTCGAGCGCTCCCTTCTCGAAGTCCTCCGCATACTCGTTGCCGCCGGAGCCCACCACGAGCGAACGCTGGGCCGAGCCGTTCGCCAGGTCCACGGCGTCCAGCGAGATGTCCTGCGCGCTGGCCAGGTCGTTGTTCGTCCCCTGCCGCAGGTCCTCCAGTTCGAACGACGCGTTCAGCAGGATCCGCACCGCGTACGAGCCGGTGGTGCTTCGCAAACCGCCCACCAGCAGCCGGTAGGTGCCGGCGGTCGCCGCGGGCACCGACTGCCAGACGAGGGTCTGACCGCTCACGGTCACCGAACCCTCCCGCAGCCGATTGTCGTTCGGGTCGAGCAGTTCCAGTTCGAGTGCCAGTTTAGAGTCCGAGATGGCCGAGACGGAGACGGTCTGCCCGGCGTCCAGCTCCAGCAGGATCTCATCCTCCTGCGCGGGCGACGTGATCGCGCCTGCCAGTTCCGCTTCCGCCCCCAGCGAGCCCAGGGGGCCGAGGGGCGTGAACTCGGCCACCGTGCGTGGCGTGATCGGCTGGGCCGCCAGCGGGATGCGGCGCGGCACGGCCGATTCGGATACATCCGATCCGGGAGCAGCGGACGCGTCCGTCCAGGGCGAATCGACCTGTGCCACCGGCGGGCTCGGGATGGCGACCGACAGGGGCGTACGATCGTCGGCTGCCGAGATGAGCCCCGCCACATCCCAAGGCGGGCAGGACGGCCCCGCGACCGTCAACGCCAACCGCAACTCGAGAAGTTCCAGCGAGGCGAGCGGATGCACGGCGCGGCGCAACGATCGCGCATCGCGCGGCGGACAGCCAGCGCGCGAGGGTAACCTGCGTCGTGCGGAGTGGTTCGATAGGCTCATGTCGCTCGCTGCGGATCCTGAAAGGTCCCCTCATCTTAGCGATCCCCTCGGGAGAGTAAAGCAAACGGCCGTCCGCTCCCCGGGACCTGGTGGTATTCCCCGCAGGGAGTCGGTTCGACGGGGGCCAACGCGAAGACGATCCCGTCGCGGGCCGCGGCCTCCCGAAGCCGCGTGTCATGAAGTGTGAATGTGGCGTTCGTCCCGGGCCATCGCTCCGGCTCGCCAGCCCGCGGCCTCTTCTCGACCCTTGGCTTAACCCGGGTGTGGCGACCGGTTACATTCGAGGAATACCCACCCCTGGGCGGGGGCCGCCCCGGGGCGCATGTCCCGCGACGGCCAGCCGCTCGCCCCGCTGCCCGCCCGCCAACGCCTCCTCATGCCTTCAGCTGACAAGGTTGTGTCATGCCGCACCGTCGTCTCGCCGCCCGCCTGGCCTTGGCCGCGTGGGGATTCGCCGCGCTCGCGTTCGTCGCGCCCATCGCTCGACTCCACGCACAAACGGACGACCCGTTTCAGCAGAACGTGCGGACGACCGAGCCGCTGGCGGCCGAGGAGCAGTTGCGGCGTTTCCATGTCCCACCGGGATTCGTCGTGGAGCTGGTGGCGTCCGAGCCTGCGATCCAGAAGCCGATGAACCTCGCGTTCGATGCGCGCGGTCGGTTGTGGGTGAGCGGATCGGTGGAGTATCCGTTCGCGGCGGCCGACGGCCAGGGGCGGGACGCGATCCGGATCCTCACCGACACCGACGGCAACGGTTCGGCCGACCGCGTGGAAACGTTCGTCGATGGCCTCAACATTCCCATCGGCCTCTATCCGTACCGCGATGGCGTGATCGCCTACAGCATCTCCTCGACCGACTGGTTCCGCGATACCGACGGCGATGGCCGCTCCGACCAGCGCACGGTCCTGTACGGCCCGCTGGACCAGCCCGTGGACACGCACGGCATGCAGAACGCCTTCCGTCGCGGCCTCGACGGCTGGCTCTACGTCAACCATGGATTCGCGAATCGCACGACGATCGGCGGCCGGGACGGATCCCAGGTCGCGCTGCACAGTGGCAACACCTATCGCATTCGCGTAGATGGTTCCCGCGTGGAGCCGTTCACGCGCGGCCAGGTCAACCCGTTCGGCAGCGCCTGGACCGACTCCGGCGACCTCGTGACCGCCGATTGTCACAGCAAGCCGCTGACGCTGCTGCAGCGCGATGGCTGCTACCAGAGTTTTGGCAAGCCCCACGACGGCCTCGGGTTCGCGCCCGAACTACTGCACCACCTCCACGGATCCACCGGCCTGGCCGGCGTCGTGTATGCAAACGGCGACCACTTTCCCGCGCAGTACGCCGAGGGCCTGTTCGTGGCGAACGTCGTCACCAGCCGAGTGCACCACGACCGGCTGGCATTCGAGGGTGCTTCGCCGCGCGCCATCGAACAGCCCGACTTCCTCACCTGCGACGATCCCTGGTTTCGTCCCGTGGAGATGTGCCTGGGTCCGGATGGAGCGATCTACATCGCCGACTTCTACAATCGCATCATCGGGCACTACGAAGTCGATATCCATCATCCGGGTCGCGATCGTTTTCGCGGACGCATCTGGCGCGTCCGCTACGTCGGCGACCAGCCCCAGCCAACCGATCCGCACGCTGAAGACCTGTCCCGCCTGGCCCTGGACGAACAGTTGGAGCGGCTGAATGACGCCAACTTGTCACGACGCATGCTGGTCACCGACTACCTCGCGGACACCGTGGGCTCCGCCGTCGCGCCGCGAATCCGCACGCTGCTGGCCGAACACGCCGCGTCGGCCGACCGCTGGCGCCAACGCGCGCACGCCCGCTGGCTGCTCTTCCGCTGGAACGAACTCCACGACGACGAACTGCTCGCCGCTCTCCGCGACGACCATCCGCAGGCCCGCCGACACGCGCAGCGCATGGTTGCCGAGTCGGCCACTCCGCCGGACGCCGCGCTGCGGCAGGTCCGCGACGCGCTCAAGGACCCGGATGCGAATGTGCAACGCCACGCGGCCGACGCGCTGGGACGGCACCCGCGCCTGGCGAATGTCGGGCCGCTGCTGGATGCTCTGCAGCACCTCGTCGACGACGACTATCTGCGCCATGGCCTGCGCATCGCGCTGCGCAACAACCTCCGCGACGACCAGGTGTTCGCCGAAGTCCTCGCCACCGACGACTGGACCGATCGGCAACGCGAACTGGTCACCGGCGTGTGCCTCGGCATCCCCACCAGCAGTTCCGCCGCCTGGATCATCGAAACGCTGCGCCAGGCGTCCGTGGGATCGGATGCGGACAATTCGCCAGCCGTCGTCGCCGATCCAGCGACTGGCTGGGATGAACTGCTCCGCCATGCGGCACGCCACGTCCCCGCCGCGCATCGTAATAGCCTGATGGAGCTGGCTCAGATCCGCGCCGGGGCCGACGTCGATGTGGCGATCGAAATGTTTGCCGCGCTGGCTGCGTCCAACGGGGCACCGGCAAGCACGCCGATCGACCCATTCGGGCCGTTGCATCGCTGGGGCAGCCAGCTGGCCGACCAGCTGCTGCAGCAGAACGTGGAGTACGATCGCTGGCGATGCGAACAGGCCGATCCGCCCTGGGGACTCGAGTCACGCATGACCAGTGAAGGTGCGTCCGACCTGTTCCTCAGCAGCTTGCCTGGTGGAGAAAGTCGCACGAGCCGCCTGAGTTCGGCACCGTTCGCCTTGCCCGCCGCACTGGACTTTGACCTCTGCGGCCATCGCGGGCATCCGGAGCAGGTGGCACGCGAGCCGCGGCCGGAGGACAACGGCCAGCCCACGGTTGAGAACGCCGCCGAGCGAGCGCGGGATAACTTCGTGCAGCTGCGGCTGGTTTCCACGGGCCAGGTGATCCGCCGCGCGTTTCCGCCACGCCGCGACCAAGCGGTCCGCGTCCACTGGGATCTCACCGCCTGGCAGGGACAACAGGCCGTGCTCGAGGTGGTCGACGACCAGGAGGATACCGCGTATGCCTGGCTGGCCGTGGCCCGTTTCGAACCCTCCGTGCTGACCGTACCCGCCGTGGATCCGCGTCGACTGCGCGAACGACGGTGGGCTGCCGCGCGGATCATCCATGAACTGCGCCTCGCATCGCACCTGCCAACCATGCGTCAGTGGGCCTGCGCAGCGGACGACCCGCGGACGCGAGCGGAGGCCGCGCGGGCCGTGCTGGAGCAGGACGGAAACCAGCGCTGGCTGCCGCTGGCCGAAATGCTGGAGGACGATTCGTTGCCGACGGCGCGGCAGCAATCGCTGGCGGAGTCGCTGCTGGAGGGATCGGAGGAGCGGATGCGCGAGGAGATTCGCCAGCTGTTCCAGTCGTTGCCGCAAGCCGGCCAGCACAAACTGGCGCGCCTCCTGGCCTCCCATCCGTCGACGGCCGGTCAGCTGCTGCAACTGATCGAGGCGGGCCAGGCCAGTGGTCGCCTGCTGCAGCGTCCCGCCGTCCGTGATCCGCTGCTCGCCGGCAACCTGCCGGATGCAAAGCAGCGTGTCGAACGCATCGTCGAGACGTTGCCTGCGGAGTCGGAGGAGCTGGAGCGTCTGCTGGCCGATGCGATCGCGGGAGCAACTGACGATGCGCTGGAAACCACGGTCGAAGCGGGCCGCGCCGTGTTCGACAAGAACTGTACCGCTTGCCACCAGGCGGCCGGCCAAGGCAAGCTCGTCGGACCGCAACTCGATGGCGTGGGTACGCGCGGCCTGCCACGCGTCGCGGAGGATGTGTTCGCGCCCTATCGCAATGTCGACGAGTCGTTCAGAACGACGGTGCTCAATCTCTCCGATGGACGCGTGCTGACCGGGCTCGTGCGAGAACGGAAGGCCGACGAGTGGATCGTGGTCGACGCGACCGGCAAGCCGCAAACGATTCCCGCGTCGCTGATCGAAGAGTCGCGCACGTCGGCGTCGTCGATCATGCCCGACAACTTCGGCCAGACGCTTACGCCCGCCGACCGCACCGCCCTGCTCCGCTACCTGCTGTCCCTGCGCGAACAGCGACCGTAGACGGACACGCGATCGGATCGCCTTTCGGCCGCCTACAGCAGTTTCGCGCCGACCTTCTGTTCGCAGGCCTGGATCATGGCTTGGCGGATGGCGTCGGCTTCCTCGCCCGTCAGCGTGTGGTCGGCCGAACGAAGGCGGGCGGCGACTAGGATCCGCTGGCGGCCAGGGCCGTCGCGTTCCGGATCGCGGTACGTCTCGCGGTACTCCAACGCGTCCAGCAGCGGTCCGGCGGCGGAGGACAACGCGACTTCCATGTCGGCCCAGCGCACCTGCTGGTCGACGACGAAGTTGAAGTCGTAGCTGATCGGCGGGAAGTCGCTGAACGGCTGGAACTGCGGGATCAGGTGCGCATGCCGCTGGAGGACTTCGAGCAACAGTTCGGCGACCACGGTCGGCTTGCGAAGATCGGCGGCCTTGCGCCCCTCGCCGCCGACCGCGCCCAGGTAGCCCAACCGCTCGTCGCCCAGCTTCAGCTCGCACCGCTGCCCGGCGTCGAGGAACTCCAACGCGCAGGTGTCGGTCGTGAGCGGCGCGCGGATGTGCAGCGACCGCACGATCGCCTCGACGATGCCCTTCACGGTGCGGAAGTCGCGGCCGCTGGTGAGCGCCACCACCCAACGTTCTTCGGGCAGCCCCGACTCGGCCGGCAGGTAGACCTTGGCCGTCTCAAAAAGCTCGACCCATTCGTTGGCCCGCGATTCGTTCACCCGCCGCGACTCCAGCAGGCTCGGTACCAGCGTCCGGCGCAGGCAGTTCGCGCCGCGCAGCATCGGCATGTTGCTGCGGATCGGTTCGGCACTCGACCACGGGCTGAACAGTCCACTCGATCGTTCGTCGACGACGCTGGCCGTCATCGCCTCGTGGAAGCCGCTGGCCGTGAGCACCTGCCGGACGGCGGTGAGCACGCGATGGCGGTCCTGGCGCAGGGACGGAGCCATCGGCACGCCGACGTCTTCGGGGATCTTGTCGTAGCCGTGGATCCGCGCGACCTCTTCGATCAGGTCGATCTCGCGCGACAGGTCGCGGCGCCAGCTGGGGGAGTTCCACGTGATGGAGTGGTCGTCGGAGCCGACGGCGGCGAGGCCCAGTCGCTGCAGGATGCGTTCCACTTCGCGGCGGTCGATGTCGATCCCCAGGATCCGCCGGATCTGGGAGAGACGCAGTACGACCGGCGGCCGGGCGACCGGTGGCCGGGCCACGACATCGACGACACCGGCGGCCAGTTCGCCACCGGCCAGTTCCAGGATCAGCTGGCACGCACGGCGGCTCGCCCAGTCGATGGCATCGTAGTCGACACCGCGTTCGAAACGATACGACGAGGGGCTCTTCAGGTTCAGCGCGCGGCTGGTGGAACGGATGGACATTGAATCGAAGTCGGCCGCTTCGATCAGCAGGTCGCGCGTCGTCGACGATACTTCGGTCTGCGCGCCGCCCATGACGCCGCCCAACGCCACCGGACGCGATGCGTCACCGATCACGCACATGCCCGGCTGCAGCGTGTACGTGCGATGGTCGATCGCATCGAACGGTTCGCCGGCCTGCGCCGAACGCACGACGATCTGGCCGCCCTGCAGCTTGGCAAGGTCAAAGGCGTGCAGCGGCTGGCCACACTCCATCAGCACGTAGTTGGTGATGTCGACCACGTTGCTGATCACCGCGATGCCGAGCGTCGTCAGGCGGTCGGCGAGCCATGCCGGGCTGGGGCCGACTTTCACGCCGCGAATCACCCGCGCCGTGTAACGCGGACACAACTCCGGCGAGTCGATCCGCACCTTCACCAGATCGGCCGCCGCCGTGGAGCCCGTCGCGGGCCGCGGATCGGGAAGGCACAGGCCCTGGTCGAACAGCACCGAGATCTCCCGCGCCACGCCCAGGTGCCCGAGGCAGTCAGGACGGTTGCTGGTGATCTCCAAGTCGATGGCCAGGTCGTTGCCGACTGCCTCCGTCGACTCATGGTTCAGCCCGGCCATCGC
>JBIIEC010000583.1:0-3108 GCA_044238045.1 Pirellulaceae bacterium
TCCGACTTCCGGCGACCGGTACACCGAGGCATAGTAAAGGATCCCGGACGAGATGCTGAGCATCAGCAGCAGGGAGAGAAAGAAGACGTTGTAGACGGCGTGGATCGTGCGCGCGAGGGTCGGACCATGGCTGATCGCGGCCTGCAGCAGGCCGAAGCCTTCGAAGAACAGCACGTACATGACCAGCCAGAACGTGATGGTCAGCAGCACCACCAGCAGCAGCCGGATGCGTGCTTCACGCAGCAGTTGCTGCAGCGTCGCGACCAGGATTCGCAGCCGCACGCGCCGACACAGGCTGCCTTCGCGCGACCAGGAGGGCAGGGGCCTGGGCTCCGAGGTTGCTTCCAGCGACCAGCGAGACGGCGCGTCGCTCATGACGTCATGTCCAGGAACAGCTTCTCCAGCGACTCATGCGCCTGCTGCCGCTGTTCACGCAGCGACGCGACGCTGCCGACAAACTGCAGGCAGCCCTCCTTGATCACTCCGATCCGGTCGGCGATCTCCTCCGCCAGCGGCAGGGTGTGCGTCGACATGAAGACCGTGGTGCCCGAGTCGGCCAGTTCGCGCAGGCGGTCCTTGACGACACGCATGTGGAGAGGATCGAGGCCGACCATGGGTTCGTCGAGGATGATCACACGCGGGCGGTGCACGAGCGCCGCGGCGAACACCAGACGCTGCTTCATGCCGTGCGAGTAGACTTCGGCGAGCCGATCGACGAAGTCCTCCAGCCGGAACAGACTCACCTGCTCGTCGATACTCGCCCGCGCGGCGGCGGTTTCCATGCCGTGCATGTCGGCGACGAACTGCAGGAACTCGCGGCCCGTCAGCTTGTCGTAAAGGTACGGCTGGTCCGGCACGTAGCCCACGATGCGACTGGCCTCCCGCGGTTGCGCCACCACGTCGTGACCACCCAGGTGCAGACGACCGGCATCGGGCAGCAGCAGGCCGACCAGCATCTTGATCGTGGTCGTCTTGCCCGCGCCGTTCGCGCCCAGGAACGCAAACACCTCGCCCGCCCGCACCTCCAAGCTCAGGTCCGTCACGGCCCGCTTGGAACCGTACGACTTGGCCACGCCTTCCAGTTGAATCACGGAACCTCCCGTGGCGCATCCTGCCGCGCGAACTCGATTTCGAACTGTCCCCAGACCAGCGTCTGTCGCACGACCGTGCCATCCGCCAGCACCCAGGCGCTTCCCAAGCGGCGATCCAGACTCAACGCGTCCTCCGGTCCGCGACGATACTCGACGCGAAACGCCTTCGTGGAACGCCCGTCGACTGCGATCGACTCCTCCTCGACCACCTCCGCCTCCATCGTCCTCAACGGACTCATGGGAAAGAATGCCAGGTACGAATCCCAGGTCCAGTGGTCGCCAACGGCCAGCCCGCGCATCTGTGGACTGGGCATGAAGGCATCGGTCAGAGTTCGATCGGGTGGCATCGGCAGCCGCGTCTCGAAGACCGGCTTGCCGCGTTCGCGCCCCTCCTGTCCCTCCCCGACCAGGTCGCCGATCAGCAGGTACGCCTTCAGTCGCAGCGTCTCGTCCGCCACCACGCCCTGCAGATGGATGCACTCGCCCCAGTCGTCTTCCAGGACCTGGCAGTTGAAGCCGTGGAACTGGCCGAACTCATCGAATCTCAGAACGCTCTCCACGGTCATCGACAGGGGATCGGCCAAGTCAGTGCCACCCTGGCCCACACCGCGCAGCAGCATCGCACCAAGGCCTCCGAGCCCCTGTTGGGCCAACTGCTCCACCGACAGACGCTCGATGCGCACCGTACTGGCGATCTCGCCAAAACCATCTTCGCGCCGCTGTACGCGATGCTCGGCCCAGCCCACGGGACGCCCATCCAGGGACAGTCGCCAACGGATCGGCTCCAAACGTCGCGGCTCCGTCGGAAGCAACTCCTGCTGCGGAGGCGGTGGCTGGTTCTCGGCGATGGTGCCCAGATGCGTGCGAGCGAACCATGCCATGGAGCCAGCCCAGAACACCAGCACCACCCAGGTTGTCATGCGAGGGGCTGACATGGAGAGATCGCAAGGGTTGTAGGATCGGATCGACGCCCGTCAGCGGAGAGAACGCGCGCGGTCTCGCGGCGCGCGAGCCGTACGCTGCGATCATTGGGCAGGCATTGGCCAGTCGTCAAGCCCGGCGGTTTCGGAATTCGAGGATCGCGGCGCGTGTCTTTGGTTGCGCGGTGGCGAAAAGTGTTTGAGCATCCCCGGGCGTTCTGCTATTTTACGGCTCCGGGGATGAGGCGCATTGCGTGTCGAATAGCCCAGGAGCCCAGTGATGCCACGGATTGCACACTACTTCCAAGACTGCCCGATCTGCGGACGCACTCTGCGGATTCGAGTCGAGTACTTGGGACGCAAGTTAGTCTGCCAGAGCTGCCGGGGCCACTTTGTTGCCGCGGAGCCTTCTCAGCCTGCTCCGGCGCGAGCCTTCGGGTCGCACTGCCATCTGCTGGACCGCGCGAACCAGCTGCTCGACTCGATGCAGTCGAGCTCCTCGCACTAAGCCATCCCAACGAACGTCGCAATCAGCGAACGGCCCATCGAAAGCGGGCGAATCGAGGAAGACGCTCCCAGAGAAAGTCGCTCCCGAAAGGGCCTGTTCGGTTCTTCTGCGAGCGTCATCCGTGGCCCATCGTTCGTGGCGACGCTCTTCTGTACGCATGGCGGTACCGCCCCGGTCAAGCACCGTTGGAGGCCGCGATGTCACCAACGTGAAACATCCGGTCGCCGCGCAGCCGCCCGTCGTTTCATGCTCTGTACATCGGCCCTCGGCGCATTGAAGAGATCAAGGGGAATCTCCTTGCCTATCCTTCCTATATTTTTTATCCTTCCTTCCTCGCGCGTCGACTCGCTCATTCCCGGGCCTCGCCGCGAAAAGAGTCCTCTTCTAGGTTTCCCTTGTTTTTTCTATTCGGAGACGTGCTTCATGATGCGCAACCTTTTTGCCATGGCACTGGTCCTCTTCGGTTCGGCAGTTGCGTCGGCCGAATCGGTGACCGTTGCCAACTACAGTTTCGAGGATCCGGCCCTGGACGTGGGTGGCTGGACCAACACGCTGCCCAACTGGGACGGCCCGGCGAACTCCGGCGACT
>JBIIEC010000005.1:0-36166 GCA_044238045.1 Pirellulaceae bacterium
CGTCAGAACCGCCCGCGGATCGAGATGCCGTCCGTCAACTGCTGGCGCTGCGGTAACTCACCAGGGCCCTCCCAAAGATCCAGCGCGATGCCAGCAAGCTCAGCACCGCGGCGATCAGGGAGCAGGCCGGATAGAACCAGACGGGCCCCTGGTCGGTGCGAAACGGCAGGGCGAGGAGCCGCGCGGGCACGTTGACGACGAGCAGCACGGGCACGATGAACGTGAAAAACCACCGCAGCGGCGTCCCCAACCGCCCCTCGTAGATGTCCCACGGGTAGCGGGAGAAGTTGGTGATGTAGAACCAGAAGTCATACAACGTCTGGTTCCGGCCCAGCCAGATGCTGGTGGCCGCCAGACTGATCATCAGGCTGTAGAGGATCGTCACTCCGCTGAGCACAAACAGCGGATAGAGCCACAGCATGTGAGCGTTCCAGATCCACTGCGTTCCCGGTTCGACGGCCAGGCGTCCCACGCTGTAGCAGAGCAGCACGAGGCCGAACCAGAAATTGGCCAGCGACGCCCATTCCACGCGATTCAGGGACACCAGGAACTGCGTGTCTATGGGCTTCAGAAGCGCAAAGTCCAAGTTGCCCGTGCGGATCAGCTCACTGAAGGCCTCGGCGTTCGGCATGAAGAACGCCTGCACCAGGCTGTTGATGATGATCGTCGTGGCAAGGAACACGAAGAACTGGTATCTGCCCCAGCCCGAACCGCGGCCGATCTCGCGCGTGAACTCGAAGATCAGCAGGTAGAGCCCCCAGTTCATCAGGACCCAGGACAACGACGACAGGCACTCGATGAGGAAGTTCGCGCGGTACGACATGTCGCGTATGAGGCTGTTCCGGTAGAGGGCCCAGAGCACCCCGGGATAGTTCGGGCCCTGCCGGTCCGACTCGTTCGACGTTCGCTGCATCGGAATCGACTCCAAGCGTTCCTGCTCTCCTGCCAATTTCACCCGGGAGTTCGTTCCCCCGGCCGCCGATCAACCGCCGTAACCGCTGTACCGCCGCAGTCCTCGAGCCCACAGCCAGCGGGCCAGCAGCAGGAAGCCAACGGTCCAGGCCGCTTGGATCATCAAGCCGGCCCGCAGCTCGGCCCCTTGGATCTTCCCGAGAAATACGGCGGCGGGGAAGTAGGCCAAGTAACGCAGTGGCAGCCACTGGACGATGGTCCGCCCAGGTTCCGGCAGCATGTCGAGCGGAAACATGTGGCCGGAGAGGAAGAAATTAAAGAGCATGTAGACGAAGAGCAGGCTGCTGACCTCAAGGAACCAGAAGCCGGTCAGGCCCAGGGATGCTTCGAGGAAAAAGCCCAGCAGGAATCCCATGACGAGGGACAACAGAAAGGCCGCCAGCGTCGAGGCCTCCGGCCATCCGCCCACGAAGTAGTCGCGGCACAGGAAGAACACCAGCGCAAACGGACCGATGGCCACGGAATAGTAGGCCAGTTTGTGGGCGACTCGAGACAGCAGCAGGAAGCCCAGCCAGTCGACCGGCTGGATCAGGAACTTCTTGATCTCCCCATCGCGGATCTGCCTCGCGATGCCGCTGGCCAATCCAGGCATGCTGGAAAACGCCCGGCCCACCATCGTGAGCAGGTAGTAGGCAACGAAGTCTCGGTATTCGTAGCCCTGGATCAAGGCTGTCCGCCCCGGCGGCCTCGCCTCCCCGCCACTGACCTGTCCACCGCCTTGCTGGTCGTCCACCGATTGGAATACGGCCCACCACAGGAAGACCTGGGTAACGACCGGCAGGAAACGCATGAGGGTCCCGAGCGCGAAGTCCCCGCGATAGACCAGACGCTCCTCCAGCGAGATCCGCAGAATGGTCCACCAGACGCTCAGCCTCGCCCTCATGGTCGAGCCCCTTCCCCCGCGCCCGACACAGGGTCCCCTCCTGGGCCGTTATCCCCCGTGGGATCCTGGCTGCGTGAGAACATCTGGGCGATCACTTCTTCCAAGGGAGGATCTTCGACGCTGACGTCCTCCACCGGGTAGCGGGTCAGAATTTCCGCCAGTCGCTCGGCCACCTGCTGGCGTTCGATCTCCAGGGTCACTTTTGGCGCGACCGACTGCACCACGCGTCCCAATCGCCCCAGGTCCGTGGGCACCGCTTCCTCGCGGAACATCAGCGTCACTCGCTTGAAGGTACTGAAGCGGTCGACAATCCCCGACAGCGATCCGTCGTAGTAGATCGCGCCCTGCGCGATGACCACCACGCGGCGGCAGAGTGCGGCAACGTCTTTCATGTAGTGGCTGGTCAGCAGCACCGTCGTGCCGCGTTCCTGCTGATAGTGCCGCAGGAACTGCTGGATGTTGTGCTGGGCAACCACATCCAGGCCGATCGTCGGTTCGTCGAGAAAAAGCACGCGCGGCGAATGCAACAGGGCCGCGATCAGCTCCATCTTCATCCGCTCGCCCAGCGACAGTTCGCGGACCGGCTGCCTCATCAACTGCGAGACCCCCAGGAGCGAGGTCAGCTCATCGCGAGTCCTTTCGAATTGGTCGGCTGGAATGCGATAGATCTGCTGGTGCAGTCGAAAGGACTCCTGCGAAGGCAGGTCCCACCAGAGCTGGTTCTTCTGGCCCATCACGAGCGCGAACTGACGCCGGTACGCATCGGCTCGCTGCCAGGGCACATAGCCCAGCACGGTGGCCGAGCCAGCGGTCGGGTAGATCACGCCCGAGAGCAGCTTGAGCGTCGTGGTCTTGCCAGCTCCGTTGGGCCCCAGAAAAGCCACGAACTCCCCGGACTCGACCCGCAAGTCGATCCCGCGGACTGCCAGCACCTCCCGGTGCTCCCGGTGCCAGAGGCCCCGCAGGGCCGCGCGCAAGCCTTCACGTTTTTGGTAGACACGATAGGACTTCACCAGCCCCTGGATCTCAATTGCTGCCATGGCCATCGATTATATGGACGGCTCGGCAGGCCGAGAAGCGGAGAGGCCCCCGGTGAGTTGGGGCGCCCGCCATGCCGCAGTCGCTGCCCCACTCGGTCCGCTCCTTGCAACGGTTTTCCCAAGGTGGGTCCCCGTCGCGCAGGCCGATCACGGGTCGCGTTGTCGCGGGCGAGCACCTTCGTTATAATCCCCGCAGTTTGACGAGTCGCTGCGGGAAGCAGGCGTCGCTGCTCAAGCGTCTCCAAGCCACGACTTCAAGATAACGGTTCGGCGCCTACTGACGCCCGTTCGCACTTTCTGGAACGCAGCAAAGAACGCAGCCAGAAACAGGAACTCAGCCAAGAAGACGGCTCGGGCAGTCAAGCGTGTGTCGAACGCCCATGCTGCGGGGTTCCTCGGGAGTCGGAGCTCTCTTGGGAACTTTCCTAGAGACTCGCAAGCTCCTCGTGGCAGGCGTTGCCTGGTCGATCCGCATGGACGCGCACCGCCGGTACACAGGTTGAGAGTTGGCACCCCACGCAACGGACTGGCAGGGACGCTCGGATGAGAATTGGCATCGGTCACGACACGCACCGGCTCGAACCCGGCGGTCCACTCATCCTGGGTGGAGTGCGGATTGAGCACGAGGCGCATCTGGCCGGCCACAGCGACGCGGATGTGCTGCTCCACGCCGTAACCGACGCGTTGCTGGGAGCCCTCGCCCTGC
This sequence comes from Pirellulaceae bacterium, assembly GCA_044238045.1. Taxonomy (GTDB): domain Bacteria; phylum Planctomycetota; class Planctomycetia; order Pirellulales; family Pirellulaceae; genus CAZUJM01. Next base: position 3,602 of record JBIIEC010000005.1, read on the forward strand.
CCGATATCGGGCAGTTGTTTCCCGACACCGATCCTCGCCATCGAGGCCGGGATTCCAGCGAATTCGTCCTTGAGGCGGTGCATCAGGTACACCAGCGTGGCTACCGGGTCGTGAACCTGGACAGCATCGTGTTCGCCCAGCGGCCTCCCCTGGCTCCGCACAAACTCGCTATCCGCGAGCGGCTGGCGGAGCTGCTTCAGGTTCCTTTGAATGCGGTGAACGTGAAGGCCAAGACGGGCGAACGCGTGGGTCCGGTGGGGCGTGAGGAAGCCATCTCCGCCGAATGCGTAGTTCTTTTGGAACCGACCGACTGACCCAAGCTGCTGACGATATCCGCCACGGGAGCCGCCTGCTCCGCAGACGACTCACGGCCCTTTCGCCTTTGTTTCCTGACTTTTTTCCCAATTAGTTCCAGCCCAACCCGCCCCGACCATGGACGGAGGACCGATGACTCGCACCGCCACATCCCAGGCATCCGCTCCCCCCGCCACTGCGGCCGCCCTGCCGAGGATTCGCCTTTACAACACGCTCTCCCGGCAGAAGGAGGTCATGGAGACCGTGACGCCCGGCCAGGTGGGCATCTACCTCTGCGGTCCGACCGTCTACCGAGAAGCGCACATCGGGCACATGGTGGGCCCGGTGATCTTCGACACGGTGAAGCGGTACCTGAGCTACTGCGGATACGAAGTGACCTGGGTGGTCAACATCACGGATGTGGACGACAAGCTGATCGCGGAATCCAACCAGCGGCAGCGGCCGATGGCGCAGATCGCCGAAGAGATGACGGCGGACTACGTATCCAACCTGAAGTCCCTGGGTGTCGACCAGATCGACCAGATGCCCAGGGCAACCCAGTACATGGATGAGATCATCCGCTTCATCGAGGAGCTGATCGCCCAGGGTTTCGCCTACGAATCGGCTGGCGATGTGTACTTCGAAGTCGGACGGGATGCGGGATATGGAAAACTCAGCAACCGCACCGCCGACAGCCAGCAGGGCGAAGGCGGCGAGATGGCTTCGCGGAAGAAAGCGGCGGGGGACTTCGCGCTCTGGAAACAGGCCAAGGCGGGCGAGCCGAGTTGGGACAGCCCCTGGGGCGCGGGCCGCCCCGGCTGGCACATCGAATGCTCGGCCATGAGTCGCCGCCTGCTGGGCAGGACCTTCGACATCCACGGAGGGGGCCTGGACCTTGTGTTTCCTCATCACGAGAACGAGATCGCCCAGAGTGAATGCTGCCATGGCCAGCCCATGGTCCGGTACTGGATGCACAACGGGCTGATGCGAGCGGACGCGAGCGCGGGCAAGGTCGGCGGGCGGTCCCAGCGCGGCGAGAATGCGGGCGAGGTGGAGCAGGCGGATGTGAGTACCAAGATCAGCCGCTCCAAAGGCGCCGGGGGCCTGGCCGAACTCATCGCCAAGCACGGCGGCGAGACCTTGCGATTCTTCCTGCTGCGGACGCACTACCGCAGCACGATCGTGTTCGGGGACGAACCGCTGGCGGAAGCCAAGGTTTCCCTGGAGGCGTTCCATCGGTTTTTCGAGCGATTGGAACGGGTGTGCGGGCAGTCGTACTTTGCCCTGCAAGCTCCCAGCCGTCGCGTCGACAGCGAGCCCGCCGGATCCGAATGGATGCGGCAAGTCCAAGCCTTCCGCGCGTCGTTCCTGGAGAAGATGGACGACGATTTCAACACCGGGGGAGCCGCCAGCGAACTCTTCGAACTGCTCCGACACCTGAATCGCTTCGTCGACCAGCAGGGACTGGAAGACGCGGCCAAACGCGAGCCGCAGGCCGTGGAAGAACTCCTCCAGGGAACGCGAGTCCTCAAGGAACTCACGCAGATCCTCGGCATCTTCCGCACTTCCCCGGCGACACCCGCGGCCCAGAACGACGGCCTGGTCCCGCAACTCATGGAACTCCTCATGGCCCTCCGAGCGGAGGCGCGCCAGCGCAAGGACTTCCAGACCGCCGACCGAATCCGCCAGGGACTGTCGGCGATCAACATCACGCTGGAGGACCGCAAGGATGGAACCGGCTGGAAGGTCGGCTGAAATCCCAGGAAGGATGGGCCGCATGTCAAGGATGGCCGATGGTGCCCCCGAGGGAACGGTCCATGTGCCGCCCGCTTCGATCCGTACTCCGGAAAACCTGATCCTCGGCATCGACCCGGGCTTGCAGACAACCGGATACGCCGTGCTCCGCTTCACCGATGGCCCCGCGAGCGGCGTCGGCATGTCCCCCTGTTCGGTGGCCGAAGCGGGCGTGGTGCGTGCCTCTCCCAAGGAGAGCCTCGGCAACCGCGTTCAAGCGATCTACCAGGGCGTGCGAGAAGTCCTCGAATCGTTCCGGCCGTGCGCGGTCGCGTTGGAGGAACTCTATTCGCACTACGAGATGCCGAGGACGGCGATCCTCATGGGACACGCCCGCGGCGTGATCTGCCTTGCCGCCTCCCAGAGCAACGTTCCCGTCGTCGGGTACTCCGCCACCCAGGTGAAAAAGATCCTCACGGGCAATGGACGCGCACCCAAGTCCCAGGTCCAGCAGGCGATCCAGCGAGAACTGCGGCTGCCGCGCCTGCCCGAGCCCGCGGACGTGGCCGATGCCCTGGCCATCGCACTCTGCCACTACTACCTCCAACAACGGTCGCCGCAGATCCTGGCCTCCACGGCGGGTTCCCTGTCGCGAAAAATCATCAAGAAGCTCTAGAATTTCCCGCGTGCGGCGCGTCCGCGTCGTTGCGCCTCGCCCAGCCAGGCCCCACGACCGCTGACGCTCCCCACGCCACCCTCATCAGGGATCTTCGCACACATCCCCCAGCACGAAGAGATCACTACCTTGATCGTCAAGCTAACCGGCCGCGTTGCCCGACTCCAAAACGACGCGGTCCACATCGCCGTGGATGCCTGCGAGTATGAAGTGCTGATCCCCGAATTCGTGCGGCAGCAGCTGCAGTCGCGCATCGGGGATAACGTCAGCCTGCACACCATCCAGTATCTGGAAGGCAATCCAGCCCAAGGGCGACTCACCCCTCGACTGATCGGCTTCCTGAAGGAGATCGAGCGTGAGTTCTTTGAACTGTTCTGCTCAGTGGATGGCGTGGGATCGAGGAAAGCGCTGCGAGCCATGGTGCAGCCCGTGGCGGAAGTCGCGTCGTCGATCGAGGAGCAGAATGTGAAGGCCCTGTCCGCCCTGCCCGGCATCGGCCCGGCAACGGCAGAGCGGGTCATCGCGAAGCTCCGCAGAAAAGTCCCCAAATTCGCTTTGCTGATCACCGACACGGTGGCGGCGCAGCCGGCGGAGACGCGTTCCTTGATCGAGGAGACGTTTGACGTCCTGCGGTCGCTGGGGCACGGCGAAAGTGAAGCCCGTCGCCTGCTGGACGAGGCCGTGAAATCAAATCGTAAATTCAAGGATGTCCAGGAACTGCTGCAGGCGGTCTACGAAAGCAGCCACAACCGCAAGCGATAGGCTTCCTTCCGGCGGAAGCGACTTGGAAAAAGTGCGGCGCCGGGCGACAATCCAGAAGCCGTTTTGCGGTGGGGGCGCGTCGTACGGAGGGTTACACTAGAGGGGCGTTTGAAGCCGGCGAGGGGTTTCGGGCGAGAACACAGCAGGGAAGCCAGCCTCGACTTGAACGACGCCGCACGCGTCGAAGTATGAGGCGGCAGTATCCGCATTGAAGGGACCGGGCCATGTCGCGCGAAGCGATCCTGTACGGAGACACCACGGCCGAGGAAGGGGATCGCGCGCTGCGACCGCAGTCGATCGACGAGATCATCGGCCAGCGGGCCGTTTACGAACGCCTGAAGATCGCCATCGACGCGGCACTGAAACGCGGCGATGCGTTGGGACACATCCTCTTCGACGGCCCTCCCGGCCTCGGCAAAACCACCTTCGCGCTCTGCCTTCCCAAGGAGATGAATGTTAGCGTGCAGCTGGCCAACGGCGCCGCCCTGCAGGCCCCTAAGGACCTGATCCCTTACCTGACCAATGCCGCGGAAAAGGCCGTGCTGTTCATCGACGAGATCCACCGCCTTCCCAAAGCCGTCGAAGAGTACCTGTACACGGCCATGGAAGACTTCCGCGTGGACATCGTCCACGGGGAAGGCACCAACGCCCGGACGCTGAACCTCTGGCTGAAACCGTTTACGCTGATCGGAGCCACCACGCGCGCGGGGTTGCTCTCGGCTCCCCTTCGTGATCGCTTCCATATCCGCGAGCATCTGGATTTCTACAGCCTCGAGGAACTGACGACGATCCTCCGCAGAAACGCGGGCAAGCTGCGGGTGGAGATTGACGACGAGTCCGCCGAGGAGATTGCTGGCCGAAGTCGCGGGACGCCGCGTGTCGCCAACCATCTGATCCGCTGGGTGCGGGACTATGCCACCAGTCGCGGAGACGGACGCATCAACCTGCCCCTCACTCAAGATGCCTTGAAGATGGCGGGGATCGACGGCCTGGGGCTCGATCGCCAGGACCGGAAGTACCTGGAGACGATCATCCGAGTGTTCGGAGGTGGCCCGGCGGGGGTAGAGGCGATCGCCCACACGATGAATACCAACTGCGATACCCTGTCGGATGAGGTCGAACCCTTTCTGCTGCGAAGTGAACTGGTGGTCAGGACGCCGCGAGGGCGGATTGCCACCAACCGAGCTTTCCAACACTTGGGACTTTCCGCTCCTTCCTCGTCCGACCCGCAATCCCGGTTGTTTTAGGCCCTCCGCACCCCCTCCCCCGGGGTGGCCCCTACCCGGACCGACCTGCCTCAGGTCCCGATGGTCCCGATTGACAGCCCGAAGGGTCGGCCGTATCATCCGGAGTTTACATAGATGAACTGGTCCCTTCAGGGCAGATCTCGAAAGGTGTCCCATGGCGGTCCCCAAACGCAAACAGTCTAACTCTCGTACCGGCCATCGTCGCTCGCATGACGGCCTGAAGCCCCGTCAGCTGAGCTCTTGCCCGAACTGCAGCGCGGCGGTCCCGACGCATGTCGTCTGCCCGCGTTGCGGCCACTACATGGGACGGACGATCGTCGAGCAGAAGGGCGAGTAGCAGGCCCTTTTCCGCCCAGCGGCTCTCGGTGAGGGCAAGCAAAAGACCGCCGGTCGTTCTGCGCGCCCACGCGAAATTCCTTGACGCGCTCGTGTCGCACCCATGTCGACGAAGTCGTTGCCGCTGCTGTCGGGTGTCAGCGATCGCCGCCAGGGCTGATCGCCTCACAGGCCCAGCGTAGGAACGCAGCCCCCACCCGGACGAACAAAGGCCGCCTGCTAGGCATGGAAGGCCCGCAGCGGGCATGCGAACCGGGTTCGGCGGTACCGGGCAGGTGACTGCCGCGGACTCCCCTGCCCTGCGGCCGGCTGGGCAAAGAACTGCGGCCGGCTGGGCAAAAATTTGACAGAAGCGACTGCAAGGCGATGAACGACCGGAGTCCAACCGGCAAGGCTCGGGGCGCACCGCTCGCTCCGGTAGAGACTCGCTGCGGGCAAGACGGCCCGGGTGAGGCGTGGTCCGAGGCAAGTACGATCCGCGAGACGCAACCGTGACGATGAAGAAGACGGCTTTTCTATTTCCTGGCCAGGGCGCCCAGTTCGTGGGCATGGGACAGACGCTGCTGGCGGAACTCCCCGCCGCCTCCGAACGATTTGATCAAGCCAAAGCGATCCTCGGCTACGACCTGCGTCAGGTCTGCCTGGAAGGTCCGGCTGAACGATTGAATTCGACGACCTACAGCCAACCCGCTCTGTTCGTGTGTAGCCTGGCCGCCGTGGATCTGCTGCGTCGAGACAACCCGCAGGCTCTGGCAGCGACCGAAGCCACCGCGGGACTCAGCCTGGGAGAGTACACGGCTTTGACGTTCGCGGAGGCCCTCGACTTCGAGGCCGCGCTGCGTGTGGTGCAGTGCCGCGGTGAGGCCATGCAGGCGGCCGCCGATCAGTCTCCGAGCGGCATGGTCAGCGTCCTGGGGCTGGAAACGCGGCAGGTCGAAGAGTTGTGCGACCAGGCGCGACAACCGGACGAGGTCCTGCAGATCGCCAACTACCTTTGCCCCGGCAATCTGGTCGTCTCCGGACATTCGGCCGCCTGTGAACGGCTCGGAGGACTGGCGACCTCCGCCGGTGCCATGAAGGTGATTCCCCTGGCGGTTGCCGGTGCCTTCCATACCAGCCTGATGGCGCCGGCCCTGGAGCGACTCCGCGATGCGCTCCGCGACACCGAAATCCGGCGTCCGCGAATGGCCGTGATTTCCAATGTCGATGCGCAGCCACACTGGGATCCGGAGGAGATCCGCGATATCCTCGTGCGGCAGGTCGTAAGTCCCGTGCGGTGGGAAGACTGTGTGCGCCACCTGCTCGCCAGCGGAACGGAAAGTTTCTACGAACTGGGCCCCGGCAAGGTGCTCAAAGGCTTGATGAAACGCATCGACCGAAAAGCCGAATGCGAAAACCTGGGCTAACCTCGGACTGCAAGGAAGACTTCGAATGGGCACTAGCGAAACACCCCAAGGCCAGGGATTTCTGCCGGCCGGATTCAGCGTGGACCTGACGGGCCAAGTGGCGATTGTCACGGGCGCTTCCCGCGGACTGGGCAAGGCCATGGCCGTGGCGCTCGGCCAGTCGGGAGCTCGCGTGGCTTGCGTAGCACGCGATGCGGGCAAGCTGCAGGAAACGGTCGCGGAGATCACGCGACTGGGCGGACAGGCGGAAGCCTGCCCCTGCGACGTCACCGACCGCCCCAAGGTGGACGAACTGGTCGATCGCATCGCCGACGAATGGAAGCGGCTCGATATCCTGGTCAACAACGCCGGCATTACGCGAGACACCCTGCTGCCGCGAATGAGCGATGACGAGTGGGATGATGTCATCAACACGAACCTCCGCAGCGCGTTCCTCTGGAGCCGCGCGGCGTCCCGCCACATGATGCGGGCCCGTTACGGCCGCATCATCAATATTTCGAGCGTCTCCGGGCTGATGGGGAATCCAGGGCAGACCAACTATTCCGCTTCCAAGGCGGGACTCATCGGCTTGACCCGCAGCCTCAGCCGGGAACTGGCGGGCCGCAAGGTCACCATCAATGCGGTGGCCCCGGGCTTCATCGAATCGGACATGACAGCCGCCCTGGGCCAGATGGTCATTGACGAGGCGCAGAAACGCATTCCGGCCAAACGAATCGGCACGGCCGCCGAAGTCGCCGCAGCGGTGGTGTTCCTGGCCAGCCACGCCGCCAGCTACATTACCGGACAAGTGCTGACCGTGGACGGCGGAATGACCGGTTGAGCGAGTGGAAATTCGCTTCAAATCCCATGGGGACGCAGGGCATCGTGTCTTGACCCCGTTTACAGGAATCCTCTATCTTGTGGTGCTTACATCACAGGTTCCGGACGAATCCTGTCCGCCAAGATTCATAGAACGGGAACCCTTTGTTCCCAGTTCACATTCATAGGAGGACGCCCAAGGTGGCAGATGTTTCTCAGCGGGTGATCGACATCGTGGCAGAGCAGCTTGGAGTCGACAAAGAGAGAGTCAAGCCGGAGACTTCCTTCGTGAAGGATCTCGGCGCTGACAGCCTGGATACCGTCGAACTCGTCATGGAACTCGAAGAAGAGTTTGACATCAACATTCCGGATGATGCCGCCGAGAAGATCCAGACGGTCGGGCAGGCCATCGACTTCATCAATAAGGCTCAGTCGGCCTAGTCCCAACTGGCCTCTAGTGCGTTGGCCGGTGGTTACTCCAAGCAACCGCTGCGGGGTACCTTCGTCAGCTTGCACTGTGGCGGATGGGGATCCATGCCACGGAGGTGCTCCAAGGCCTCCGTGCATCTGGCGCTTTCACTGGCCTCCGTTCGTCGGCCCGGGAAGGCTAGAGGAGGCGGGTCGTCGCTGTCCACAGGGGATGCCGTTACTCGGACGAACTCCGCCTAGAGCGCGAGGCGGCTTGAGGGAGGCCTGAGGTCTCCCAGCCGAGTCCGCCGGCCGGCGGTCCACGGAAGGCCGATTCGCAGGGGGCACAGCCTGCGTCGCGGCGTTGCTCGTGGGCTATTCGACTTCTTGCAGTACCTCGCGGCCATGCCAGTGTTCGAAGGAATTGAAGGATCGAAAGCCGCCTGCCTCCATCGGGTCGCGGGCGGTAACACCTGAGGCTGATTCGCATGAAACGACGCGTCGTGATCACCGGGCTAGGGGTAGTGACTTCCCTGAGTTGCCAAGTCAACGATTTGTGGAACCGTGTGCTTGCGGGCGAAAGCGGCATCCACGCACTTCGGCTCTTCGAGACTACCAACCACAAAGTCAAGTTTGCCGGTGACATCTACGACTGGGACCCGGTCGACTACGTGCCTGCGAAGGAGTTGAAGCGGATCGATCGCTTCACCCAGTTCGCGATGGTCGCCGGCATCGACGCCGTCCAGCACTCCGGGTTGGAGTTCGACCGGGAAGACGTATTCCGCTGCGGAGTCATCCTGGGCTCGGGAATCGGTGGCCTGCAGGAGATTGAAACCCAGGTGGAGCGTCTGCTGCACAAGGGTCCGGACCGTGTCTCCGCGCTGACAATCCCGAAGCTGATGCTGAACGCAGCCGGCGGAAACCTCTCGATCAAGTACGGGATCCGGGGCCCGAACTACACGGTCGCCACGGCGTGCGCCAGCGCGACCAACGCCATCGGCGACGCGCTGAAGGCAATCCAGTACGACGACGCGGACGTCATGATCACCGGCGGCACCGAAGCCGCGATCACGCCGATGGGCATCAGCGCCTTCGGCAACATGCGGGCCCTGTCGGAAAGAAATGACGACCCGCCCCGAGCCAGTCGCCCGTTCGATCTTGATCGCGATGGCTTCGTCCTCAGTGAGGGCGCGGGGATCCTGGTACTGGAGGAACTCGAACACGCTCGACGACGCGGCGCGAACATCCTTTGCGAACTGCTGGGCTTTGGAGCCAGTGGCGACGCGGGACATATCACTCAGCCCGATGAGGCCGGTACGGGCGCCGCGCGGGCCATGGACTCGGCCCTCCGCGATGCGGGTGTCGCCCCCCAGGACGTCGACTACATCAACGCCCACGGAACCAGCACCCCGCTGGGCGATAAGGCCGAGACCAAGGCGATCAAGGCCGTTTATGGCGAACACGCGCGGAAACTGAGTATTTCCAGTACGAAAAGCCAGTTAGGCCATTCGCTGGGAGCCAGCGGCGGGATCGAACTGGTGCTGTCCGTCAAGGCGTTGCTGCACAACATCGCGCCGCCGACCATCAACCTCCAAACGCCGGACCCGGAGTGTGACCTGGACTACACTCCGAACGTACCGCGGGAGCGGGCGATCCGCGTGGCGATGAGCAACAGCTTTGGTTTCGGCGGTCACAACGCTTCGGTCGTCATCGGACGCCTTCGCGACTGATCGCCGTCCGTTGCTGCCGGCCCTCAAGGATTCCGCCTGGGAGAACGCCCCTCGAAGGCTACTCCCGAGCGGAATGTTCCAACTGCTCGAGTGGCACCAGGCTGTTCAGGCTGCCAGACCGCCGACCTCGCAGGTCCAGCGTGACAAAGCGGAACCCGAGCGACTCCATGCGCGCCATGAGTTCGTCGCGAATCGGTCCGTTCACCAGACGCGACAGATCCTCGACAGCGACTTCCAGCCGAGCCAGTTCTCCCGGATGCAGCCGCACCCGGACGTCTCCGAAGCCTCGCTGGCGCAGCCACTGTTCAGCCTGGTCGATGCGTTGCATACGCTCCACCGTGACCGGTTCGCCGTAGGCGATGCGGCTGGCGAGACAGGGAGTAGCCGGTTTGTCGGCCACGGCGAGGCCCCATCCTCGAGCGATGGCCCGCACGCGTTCCTTCGTGAGGCCGCACTCCGCCAAGGGACTGCGAACCTGATGCTCGCCCGCCGCGCGCAGCCCCGGCCGATGATCGCCCAGGTCGTCTAGGTTCGCGCCGTTGACGATCGCACGAACCCACCGCCCGACGTCCGGGTGCTCGACCAGCCAGTCGCCCAGACGCGAGTAGAGCTCCGTTTTGCAGAAGTAGCAGCGGTCGAAGGGATTCGAAACGTAGCGGGGATCTTCGATCTCACGCGTTGTGATCGTTGCGTGGCGGATACCGATCGAGCGAGCGACTTGCCGCGCCAACTCCAGTTCGCCTGCCGCCACGCTGGGGCTCGTCGCAGTGACCGCCACCGCCCGATCACCAAGTGCCTCGAAAGCGGCACGGGCGACCACGGCGCTGTCGACGCCGCCAGAGAATGCCACAAGGCAGCCTCCGCTCCCTCGCAACTGTTCGACCAACCGGTCCCGATCCTGCTCCCACTCCTCAGCCAACGGCAAGTCCAAGTGCAGCTCTCCCATTCCAAATCCCAAGCCGGCCATTTGGGCAACTTCGCTTGCCCATCAACCCGCAGGAAGTGGGCCTTGTCTGGCAGCGGCCCAACGCATCCAGCGGCCCAACGCATCCAGCGGCCCGACGAACCTGTCACTCGACAACTTCGCCCTTAACCGCCGACTGATTCTAGCAGGTTGCCCTGCGTGACGGGCAGGGAGTTCAGGACCGACCGGAGCCGCGGAACGCGACAATCGTTCCGAAGAGCGCATCGGCGACGAACTGGGGCGGCGATGGCCCAATCGGTGCCGCAGGTCGCGGGCAGGGAACGCCCTGGCGAACAGGTCCCATCGAGCGTCCGAAACAAACCATCGCCCCGGTCAGAGCGGACCTGACCGGGGCGGTAGCCGTAAACGGTGACGGCAGTCCGCTACTGATTGGCAGACGAGTCGCTTTGCAGCGGCTCCATCACCTTGGTGTTCCGCTCAATGGCGATCACAATGGTCTGCTGGGTGGACCGGTCCCGACTGCTGCTGGTCATCGGCAGCACCTGCCTGCGATCCGGCAGGTTCATGCGGACCGAAAAGCTACCGTCCTCTCGGAGCTTGATGGGCTCGCCGCCCAGCGTGACATGGGCATCGGGGCTCGTGGTGCCATGGATGATCATTTCGGCGTCCACGGAGAACAGGAAGTCCTGGTCCCGGCCCACCGGCACCGGTTCTGAAGCAGTTCCATGACGACTCGCCGCGGGGGGGCCCACCGGTCGCTGGAGGCGTTCTTCCATCACCCGCTGGAGTTCATCGGAGGAACCTTCTCCCGAGTACCCACCGCTGAGGGCGAAGATGCGTTCGCAGTTCTCGGCCACATCCAGCCAGTTGTGATCCAGTGAGCTGCTGATTCCCGGCTGCGGTGTCATCACGCTGTTGCTGCGGGCAATGGAGTGGAAGCGGCCCGTCGCGGTGACATAACCGATCTCCACCCGATAGCCTTTGGGAGGATCGGGGACATCGATGTACCAGTTGTTCACACCACCATGGATCTCGACGTCGCGGACCACCATCTCCGTGCTGCTCGTCGTTCCCTTCGTGGGGATCTCCAGCAGACGAATGACCGGTTTGGCGGTGTGCCAGTGCTCCGCCATCGCGGCCTGCGCCCGTTGAATGCTGCCGCTAGACAGTTCCCAATGGACATGCAGCCAGTAGGGATCGCGCACCATCAGGACCACCCGATCGCGACGATCGCCCTGGGTATGGCCCACCCGATCCTGCTGGCGCTGTCGCTTTTCCTCCTCCGCCCGACGCTGCTCCCAGGCACGCCTTGCCTCCTCGGCACTGGTCGGATCGAAGTTGGCCCGGGGAGCCGGACCGGAAAGATCCTTGAGGCGTTCCTGCCGCTGCTTGGCTATCTGGATTTTCTTGGCGACCGCCGACGGCATGGGCTCGCTGACCTTTCGAGATACCACGGACGCTGGCTTCTGCCGCACTCCTGGAGTCACCTTGGGAACCGCCAATCCGGCATCCACGGCCGCATTCCGCCGGGAGGGCGGCAACTTGGGCGAGGCCACCAAGGGCCCCCGCGGCGCGAGACGCGTCGGTTGCTTGGCCGACTTGGAGGACGAAGCGGTGCCGGTCTGTCGTTTGCCAACGTGCTTCGCGTCGCGCACGATCGCTCGAATCAGATCGTCCTTCCGCATCGAATGCCAGCCGCAGATGCCCCGCTTCTTGGCCATCTGCGCCAGATCCTTGAGCGTATACTCCTTCAACGTGGACGGTGTCATCAACTATCCTCCGGTTGGGAGATGGCCGGGCCGCTCCCGTGGCACTACCCCGGTCATCGTTGTGCTCTGAAACCATCCCTGACGAAACAAGCCGCGTTCCCCTCCTCCCCAAGACATTCCATGGCTCGGGCAGGAGCGTTATCAATTCAGCGGGAACGGGGTTGCATGGGCGGACAGGCAGGCCCTCCAGCACCCTCCCCTCACGGCAGCCCAGCGCGTCTTCCCGAGGAAAGGAAAACGCGATCGAAGTACCGGGAGGCAGGTCCGGAAAGTGATTCCACCCAAGGCGTGAAACGATCGGCGGCCGACAATTGCGTTCTGCTCCTCACCGGGAGCGAAACCGCAAACTGCGGCCGACGACATTTCCCCGTCACGATCGTCCATGCGGTCGACCACCCGATGGAGCCAAGCGGCCGTGAAAGACGACGCGAGCGGAGGCCGGCATTCTAACCAAACCCCTAGAAGAAGCAAAAAACGCCCCCCCCATTAGAGGCAACCTCAAGGTTTACGCAAGAAGACAGGAAGTCCACGAAAACCTTAACGGCCTCGGGCCGCCCCTCGCTGGCCAACGAGAGCATGGAGCCGCCGACGCCGAGTCATTTGAGGACACCTCGCAGCCCCTTTTCCGAAGCGTCGCGGGTGGAGATGATTGCCCGGTTCGGCCCCTGACTTGGTCCTGGCGTTTGGGAAACGAAACAAGCAGCCAGCCAGTGCGTTTCCGTTGCAGACTTCCCTGCCCGCAAGTCGGACCTTAAACAGCAGCAAGCCTCTGCCGATCGTGGGCTTCCGCCGCCAACTCAGACTTCATCGAACCAGCTTTCCGGACCCGCCGATCCGGCGAGACTCCGACGCGATCCTCGGTGCGTCCGCAGTTGTCCGACTTGGTCCCATTCAGAATTCCAGCGGCGTGGACGATACTCGACTCATCTCGGATTCAACCGATGGACGAGTCTCTGCGAAGCATCACCGAATGAATCCTTCTGCGGAAGCAACGTGCGGTGCAGGAGGCGTTTCGAGAGCTGCTCGGAGCGTCGCAGTTCCGGTCGATGTGAGCGAAGATCCTGCGGGCAGCGAACTGCCATCGTCGAGTCCCGTGGGGACCGATCCACGCAGCGGCCCCATGGGGATCCGCTTCCGCGGGATGTAGTTGAGTCACTTCGCCGCACCTGCGGTGAGGCTTTGGGTAATGAGCCTTGCATCGAGGCCGAGGTCGACGCGAAAACAGCGGCCTTCGATGCGGGAACTGGGAAGCGATAGACCTTCACGGCGCGAGCCACGAGGTGGATGCGCCGCGAGAATGCGAGACGAGAAGCAAACTTTGTGAAAAAAAGCACGACCCCTGTCGACCGTCGGTTGACCATGTCGGAGGCATGTTATAGATTCGTGATCGAAACTTGCGGAGTGGCGGTCTAATTCCCCAGGGAAAAGCCGCGTTTCCTGCAACGGGTGCCCGAGTCTCGGAGACGGGACTCCTCAGGATCCGAGATCGAATTGAGATTGGATCATACGGTGGAGCAGCATCTGGATCCGGACGATCGGTCGCGGGTGGCCAAAGCCTACGACTGGGCGTCTAAGATCATCTCTGTTTCGATCGGCATGGTGGTTCCGGCGGTCGTAGGCCACTGGATCGATCGACGCCTCGGGACAGGGCCGTTGCTGTTGGTGGTTGGTAGTATCCTCGGGCTGCTGGTCGGCATGAAGAACTTGCTTCGCATGACCCGGGTAACCTGAGAGAGCGGTAGGGCTTGTGAGCCGCAGGGTCTGGAGATTCCGGGGCGTTCGTTTCCCTGGAGCGGCCCGTGCGTAGTGACAAGCAAAACTGGGACGATTTCAGACATCCATGACACGCGAACCGTTTCAATCGCAATGGATTCAACAGCTGGGTAGCTGGGGGCTGTCGCGCCGACTTTCCGCGTTGATCGTGGCTTTCGCGCTCGTCTTTGGCCTGCTTGCCCCGCTGGCTTGGTTGCGGTACGGACTGTCAGGCATGCTCACCTTGGGCACTGCCTCGCTGATCTGCCTAGTGTCCGGTATCTTGGCCTTGATCGTGACGTCCACCGTGGCTCCGCCTCAGCAGGCTGCCGCCCATGTGGCGTCCGGCATGCTTCTGCGGATGGGCGTTCCGTTGGCAGCCTGCCTGCTGGTATCGAAGAGTTACCCAGCGTGGGTCGAAGCCGGCTTTGTGTGGTTCCTACTGGCTGGATTCTTCCTGAACTTGACCGTGGAAACGTTCTTCTCAATTGGCCAACTGCAGCAGCCCCCATCGGCACCGCCTGCAGGATAGGTCCGCGTTCCGCTGGAAACCATTCCGCTCGCTGGAGCGAGCGGCGATCGACTACACGACAGAGACCCCATCATGGCCCATGACCCGCTGTCGCCCGACCACCTGATCGGTCACGTGAAGGACGCGACCTACTTCGACCTGCCTCGCGCCCTGGGCGGGCATGTGGAGTTGCCGCAGATCTATCACGGTTCGCCGCTGTACACGCCCAGTTCGAACCTCATCGAGGCGTTCGACCTGAAGATCACCAAGTTCATGGTCCTGGAGGTGGTTGCTGCGGTACTGATCATGCTCGTGGCGATCCCCCTGGCGAACAAAATTGCCGGCGGCCGACTGGCGAAGGGTCGACTCTGGAACGCCCTGGAGAGCGTCCTGCTGTTCATCCGCGACGAGGTAGCGAGGCCCGCGATCGGCCACCACGACGCCGACAAGTTCCTTCCTTACCTCTGGACGATCTTCTTCTTCGTGCTGACCTGCAACCTGCTCGGCATGCTCCCCTGGCTTGGTTCGCCGACGGGTGCCTTCGGCGTCACGGGCACGCTGGCCCTGCTGACCTTCGGCTGCGTGATCGCGGCGGGCTCCAAGAAGATGGGCTTTGTCGGCTTCTGGAAAGCTCAAGTACCGCACATGGACCTGCCGGTGGTGCTGGCGGTGTTCTTGAAGCCGATGATGTTCGTCATCGAGGTTGTGGGTTTGCTGATCAAGCACTTTGTTCTTGCCGTTCGTCTGCTTGCCAACATGTTCGCGGGCCACTTGGTGCTGGGCGTGCTGGTGGCTTTCGTCGCGAAAATCGCCCTGCAGGTGACCTCGTACTCCGACCCGATGTTCCTCGGCGTGTCCGGGGCGAGCATCCTGGGAGCGGTAGGCCTGAGCCTGCTGGAACTGTTCGTGGCGTTCCTGCAGGCCTACATTTTCACGTTTCTGTCTGCCCTGTTCATTGGTTCGGCCGTTCATCCACACTAGCCGCCACGGTGGTTCGCGTGCTTGGCCGGTCGGTTCTCGTATTGCGTTACTTCGTTTTTTGAAGCAGGAGATGTATCGTGTTCAAGTGGTCGAAGATTGCGTCGCTGGCTTGCGCTTTGTCCGCCGTTGCCACCCCGTTGATGGCCCAGGAAGCCGCGGCGGCAGCCGGCGGGGTCAACATCCTGACGGGAACCCCCATCGGCGCCGGCCTGATCATCCTCGGTGCCGCCTACGGCATCAGCCGGATCGGTTCGGCCGCCGTCGAGGGCATGGCTCGCCAGCCGGAAGTGGCCGGCAACATCCAGACGGGCATGATCATTTCTGCGGCTCTGATCGAAGGTGCGACCTTCTTCGCACTCATCGTGCTCATGATTTCCTAGTCGGAATTCAGGCCTGCCGCAAGCGGCGGGCGGTAAAACCGGTGGACCGCGCGGGCTTCCGTTCCAAACGGACCCCCGCGGCGTGGGCCTGACTCGGCCTCGTGCGAACGCGTGCGAGGCTCGTTCGGGCGTCCCTGACGACCATTGTTATTTCTTCATCAGGAGATCCTTCCATGGGTTGGGTTCGCGGACTGGCCGCCTTGCTCGTCGCCTTCCATTTCAGCGCTGGGATGTGGACGATGGCTGCCTCGGCAGCAGACTCCGCGGGCACGGTGGCAGCGGCGGACGACCATGGCCATGGAGCGTCTCATGCGTCGGACGCTCACGGTGCCGACGGAGGACACGGCGCACCGAACCCGGTGAGTCTGGATCCGGACTTGGCCATCGTCACGGCGATCATCTTCCTTGTACTGCTTGCCGTACTCGGCAAGTTCGCTTGGAAGCCAGTTGTCGAGGCGTTGGACCACCGCGAACACTCGTTGGCAGACCAGCTGGCAGAGGCCAAGCGGAACCAGGAGGCTTCTCGGCAGTTGCTCGCCGACCACGAGAAGCGGCTGGCGGGAGCGGCTCTCGAAGTGAAGCAGATGCTGGATCAGGCGAAGAGCGAGGCCGAAAACCAGAAGGTGCAAATCCTCGAGGCGGCGCAGGCGGCTGCCACTGCCGAGAAGGATCGAGCGGTTCGCGAGATCCATGCGGCCCGCAACGCGGCGTTGCAGGACTTGGCAAACAAGAGCGTGGAGACGGCCGTGGACCTCGCGGGCAAGATCGTCCGGCGGCAGCTCAGCAACGAAGACCACGCCCAACTGGTGGGCGATGCCCTCCAGCGATTTACCGGAACGAACTGACCTCGCAGAGCAAGGCCTGCCCCAACGGATGCTTCCCGGGGCATGCCCTGCAGTGCGGAGAGCCCAGCGGCGTCTCGGCTGGTCACGGCGATCGGCGAGGCGTGGGCGGATGAGTGGCCAGCAGATTGGGGTCATCCCCAGGGTGGAATATGTCTCAACATGATGGGAACAACCAGGTGGCGGAGTCGTCACCGGGAGCGAACATCGACAAGCAGCGGCTGGGCGCGGTCTACGCCAAGGCGTTGCTCGGTGTGACCGAGTCGAAGAGCACCTCCGAGTCGGTCCTGGGCGAACTCGACTCGCTCGTCAGTGACGTGCTCGCTCGGTTCCCTGACTTCGAGCAGGCGTTGGCATCGCCGCGAATTCTTCCTGACGAGAAGGCGTCCCTGCTGGATCGCATTCTTGGCGGACGAGCGTCGGATACGCTGATCGACTTCCTCAAGGTGGTCGGCCGTCACGAGCGTCTCGACTGCATCCGCGAGATTCGCGATGCGGCCCGTGCCGAGTTCAATCGCCTCCGCAATCGCCTGGCCGTGACCGCGACCACGGCGCAGCCCCTCGACGAAACCGTGCGCCAGTCGCTCCGCGATCGCCTCGCCACGGCGTTCGGGAGGGAGATCGACCTGAAATACGCGACGAATGCCAATCTTCTCGCCGGCATCGTGGTCCGCGTCGGCGATACCGTCTACGACGCCAGCCTCGCGAACGAACTCGATCGTTTGAAGCAGAAGACTCTCGAAAACACCATCAATCAGCTGCGGGATTCCGTGGATCGATTCACGGCTACCAGCTGACCCGGCTACATAAGCTCCCACAATCCAGTCAGGAAAGCGGCCCCATGAAGTTCAATGCGGACGAAATCGCTTCGGTAATTCAACGCGAGATCGAACAGTACAAGAGCCAGATCGACGTGCGTGAAGTCGGCACGGTGCTGGAAGTCGGCGACGGTATCGCGCGAGTCTATGGCCTGTCGGGCGTCATGGCGGGCGAGATGGTGCAGTTCCCGAACGGCGTCATCGGGCTGGCGTTCAATCTGGAAGAAAATAGCGTCGGCGTGATCATCCTGGGCGACTACCTCGCCATCAACGAAGGCGACGAAGTGCGCAGCATGGGCCGGCTGCTGTCGGTGCCCGTCGGCGACGCCGTGGTCGGTCGCGTGGTGGATCCGCTGGGCAACCCGCTCGATGGACTGGGCCCGATCCACGCGACGGAGAAGCGGTTCGTCGAGGACATGGCTCCCGGCGTGTCCGAGCGTTCGCCGGTGAACGAACCGCTGCAGACGGGCATCAAGGCGGTGGACGCGATGACGCCCATCGGCCGCGGCCAACGCGAACTGATCATCGGCGACCGCAAGACCGGAAAGACGGCGATCGCGCTCGACGCGATCATCAACCAGAAGGGTTCCGGCGTTAAGTGCTTCTACGTGGCTGTCGGCCAGAAGGACTCCTCGGTGGCCGCCGTCATCGAGACGCTGCGTCAGGCGGGCGCGATGGAGTACACGACAGTGATCGTGGCCGGAGCCAGCGCACCAGCTCCGCTGCAGTACATTGCTCCCTACGCAGGCACGGCCATGGCCGAGCACTTCATGTACAACAGCGGCCATGCCCTCATCGTCTACGACGATCTTTCGAAGCAGGCCGCCGCCTACCGCCAGCTCTCGCTGCTCATGCGTCGTCCGCCGGGTCGCGAAGCCTACCCCGGTGACGTGTTCTACTGCCACAGCCGACTGCTGGAACGGTCGGCCAAGCTATCCAAGGAAAAGGGCAGCGGCTCGCTGACTTCGCTGCCGATCATCGAGACGTTGGAAGGCGAAGTGTCCGCCTACATTCCGACGAACGTGATTTCGATCACGGACGGCCAGATCTACCTGCAGCCGGACCTTTTCTTCTCAGGCATCCGGCCCGCCATGAACGTCGGTATCTCGGTGTCCCGCGTCGGTGGTGCCGCCCAGATCAAGGCCATGAAGAAGGTCGCCGGCGGTCTCCGCCTCGACCTCGCCGCCTTCCGCGAGCTGGAAGCCTTCGCCCAACTCGGCACCGAACTGGACGCGGCCACGCAGTCGCAGCTCGACCGCGGCTACCGCATGGTGGAACTCCTCAAGCAGCCGCAGTACAAGCCGCTCAACGTGCTCGACCAGGTCCTGGTGATTTTCGCCGGCACCCGGGGTTACCTCGACAAGGTCCCCATCAGCAAGGTGCGTGACTGGGAGACCCGCTTCCTCGAGTTCGTCCACCGCAGCAAGACGGACCTCGTGAACCTGCTCGTCGACAAGAGGGACGTGACCGAAGAGGTGGAGAAGGGCATGCGATCGGCGCTTGACGAGTTCAACAAGAGTTTCTTCGCCACGCTCGGGTCTTGATCCCGGCCTCGCATCAACGCCTTCCGAACCGCTTCCCTTGAACCCCGAACCAGACGAGCGCATCAGTCATGGCCAAAGCTCGAGCGTTGGACAAACGACGAAAGTCGATCCGCAACATCCGCAAGATCACGCGGACGATGGAACTGATCGCGACGGCGCGGTTCAAAAAGGCCATGGACCGTGCGACGGCGGCCACGTCGTACACGAACCAGATCACCCGTCTGGTGTCGGATCTCGCCGGGGCAGGCCTGAAGGTCACGCACCCTCTGCTGGAGCCTCGCAGCGAAACCAAATCCGCCACCCTACTGGTGCTGACTGCCAATCGCGGTCTGTGCGGCGGGTACAACGGGAACGTGCAGCGGATGGCCTACGCCCGCTGGCAGGCGCTGCAATCGGAAGTTTCCTCGACCCGTCTGGAGATCTCCGGCAAACGCGGCATCGCGGCGCTCAAGTACCGCGACGTGCCGGCGGACGAAAGCTTCACGCACTTCGAGGACAAGGTGACCTTCGAGGAAGTGGACGCCCTCGCGACCCGCTACCTCGAAGCCTACGTGACGGGCAAGCTCGACCGGCTGGAAGTCGTCTACACGAAGTTCCTCAGTGCGTCGCGGCAGGTGCCCGTCGTCGAAACCCTGCTGCCGCTGGGAAGCCTGGGCGGCGAGGATGCGGCCACGCGGGAAGCGAGCACGGATTCGTCGTACGAGTTTTACCCGTCGGCGGAGAGCATCCTTGAGGAACTGGTACCGGCCAGCTTCAAGGTCAAGCTGTTCAAGTGCTTCCTCGACTCGGCGGTGAGTGAGCAGATCGCCCGCATGGTGGCCATGAAGGCCGCCACCGAAAACGCGGGCGACCTGATCCGGCAACTGTCCCGAAGCTACAACCGCGCCCGCCAGTCCCAGATCACGGGCGAGATTATGGAAATCATCGGCGGCGTCGAGGCGCTCAACAAGTAACGCACTCGCAGGAACGGCCGGCTTATCTTCCGGACAACCGCCCGCCCGCGACGCCCCTCGACCCACCCCTCAACCAAACCAACACTAGTCATTTTCGAGCAAGGTAACGAAGCCCCATGTCAACTGGAACGCCCAAAGTCGGAAAGATCACTCAGATCATCGGTTCGACCTTCGACGCCCAATACCCGGAAGACCAGATGCCGGCGATCTACAACGCCGTGAAGGTGGTGAGCCAGCACAAGGGCGTGAGCCTGAATCTCACGGGCGAGGTTCAGCAGCACCTGGGCGGTGGACGCGTGCGGTGCGTCGCCCTGGGCAGCACCGATGGCATGGTCCGTGGCCACGACTGCGTCGACACGGGAGCCCCGGTGTCGGTGCCCGTCGGGGATGCGACGCTTGGCCGCGTGTTCAACCTGCTGGGGGAACCAGTGGACGGCCGCGGTCCCGTGCAGGCCGCCGAGCGTTGGCCCATCCACCGCGAAGCTCCGAAGATCTCCGAGCTTTCGACGAAGACGGAACTGTTCGAAACGGGCATCAAGGTGGTGGACCTGCTGACCCCCTTCGTCCGCGGTGGTAAAGCCGGTCTGTTCGGCGGTGCCGGCCTCGGCAAGACGGTCATTCTCACCGAACTGATCGCCCGCATCGCGTCCGCCCACGGCGGTTACTCCGTCTTCGCGGGCGTGGGTGAGCGTACTCGCGAAGGTACCGACCTGTGGCTGGAAATGCAGGAAGCCAAGATCGGTGACACGGGACGCAGCGTTATCGAACAGACTTGCATGGTGTTCGGCCAGATGAACGAACCGCCTGGTGCTCGTCTCCGCGTCGCCCTCTCGGCACTGACGATGGCCGAGTACTTCCGCGACACCACGGGCAAGGACACGCTGCTGTTCGTCGACAACATCTTCCGCTTCTCGCAAGCCGGTTCGGAAGTGTCCGCGCTCCTCGGTCGTATGCCGTCCGCCGTGGGTTACCAGCCGACGCTGGCCACGGAGATGGGTGCCCTGCAGGAACGAATCACTTCAACGAACAAAGGAGCCATCACGTCCGTGCAGGCCGTGTACGTGCCGGCCGACGATCCGACCGATCCGGCTCCCGCCACCGCGTTCGGCCAGCTCGACGCCTTCATCTACCTGGAACGTGCGATCGCGGAAAAGGGTATCTATCCCGCCATCGATCCGCTCGCCTCCTCCAGCCGCATCCTCGACCCCCAGTATGTCGGTGATCGCCACTACGCGATCGCCCGTCGCGTCCAGACGACTCTGCAGCGTTATCGCGAACTACAGGACATCATCGCGATTCTGGGTGTCGACGAACTGAGCGAGGAAGACAGGCTGATCGTGCATCGCGCCCGACGCATCGAGCGGTTCCTCTCGCAGCCGTTCCTCGTGGCGGAAGTGTTCACCGGCAAGAAGGGCGAGATCACGCCGCTGGCCGACACGATCCGCAGCTTCGAAGAGATCTGCGACGGCAAGTGGGACCACCTGCCCGAACAGGCGTTCATGTACGTCGGTTCCATCGAGCAGGCCGAGGCCCAGGCCAAGAAGATGCAGGCCAAGTAAGACGACGCAGCAGAAACGGGCCGACAAGACACCGGTCGGCCCGTAACCGGAACGAGCCCGACCGTGGAAACGGTCCTATCTCTCCCACAGGATCCGCACTCCCATGCCCGCCATCCAGTGTATTGTCGTCACGCCCGAAGTCACCGCCCTGGAAGCTCAGGCGGAGTTCGTCGTGGTTCCGCTGTTCGACGGCGAGTTGGGTATTGGGGCCGGGCATAGCCCGCTGATCGGGCGTCTGGGTTTCGGCGAACTGCGGCTGCGAAACGCCCAGGGCGTCTCTGAGCGTTACTACGTCGACGCGGGTTTCGTGCAGGTGGCCAACAACGTCGTAACCATTTTGACGGGGCGCATCGTGCCCGCGAACAAACTCAACTTGGAATCCTCGCAGCAACAGCTGCAAGCGGCCCATAAGCGTTCCGCGGTAACTCCGGAACTCCTGGAACTCAAGGATCGGGCCATCGCCCAGGCACGCGCCCAGATCCGCACGGCTCAGCGGGCCGGTTCCGTCTGACAAAAAGGCGACCGCCCGCGAAATGGCCGTTGGGCCGTTGCGTGGAACGGTTCGATGATTCCCCATGAACCGTTGGCGATCCGCTTGGCTGCTGCTGGCGGTCTGGTTCGTGGCTCTCTTCGGCCCCGCACACTCCGTGCTGCTCGCAGGACGTGAACTGGCGTTCCGCGATGCCGGGCACTTCTATCGACCCTACCTGCAGTTCGTCCACCGCGCTTGGGCCGAGGACGTCCCGCTCTGGAACCATCAGGAGGAACGGGGCCGGCCGCTGGCCGCCGACCCTACCGCCGCGGTCTTCTACCCGGGCAACCTGCTGTTCCGGCTGCCACTTCGCTTCGACCTGCTCTGGCCGCTCTACCTGCTGGCTCATGTCGCGATCGCGGCGTTCGGCGGCTACCGAGCGGCGCGACAGTGGCAGTTGTCGCGCGAGAGCGCTGCCTTGGCCAGCCTCGGATATGCCTTCGGTGGCCAGGTTATTTTCCAGGTGCATAACCTGCCCTACCTGATCGGAGCCGCCTGGCTGCCTTGGACTCTCGCGGGCTTGGTCCGGTTATTCCAGAGGCCTTGTCGTTCGACCGTGGCGAGCGTCGCCGGCTCCCTGGCCCTCATCGTGCTGGGAGGCGACTTGCAGACGGCCTACCTCGTCGGGCTCGCGAGTCTTTTCGCGTGGGTCTCCTTCGTGCGCAAAGCTCCCGATCGCCCGCAGTCCGACCTTGCCCAAGGCCAACCTCTCCGAACGCTCGCGTTCCTCGCGGCCAGCTTGACGCTGGCGTCGGCGCTGTCCGCCATTCAGTGGCTGCCGACCTGGCACTGGAGCCAGCAGAGTTCTCGCTGGCAGAGCGTGCATGGAACGGGCCTGTCCGCACCCGTTGGCAGCCTGTCGCGTGCCGACACCGACGCGGCAGGCGACAACTCTTTCGAAGCCACCGCCGCTCGGCAGCGGTACGACTACAGCGTCGGTCCCTGGCGTTGGCTGGAACTGTGCATTCCCAACGCCTCAGGGTGCTGGATGCCCTCGCAGACACGCTGGACGTCGGCCCTGGCGAATGAGAGCCGCGCGTGGAGCCCCAGCCTCTACATGGGACTACCGGTCGCGGGTCTGGCCCTGCTGGCCATGCGACGTCCCCGGGAAGCTGACTGGCAGTACCGCTGGCTCTGGTGGCTCACCTTCTTCGGCGTGGCAGGAAGCCTGGGTCGTTACGGACTTTCCTGGTGGCTGACCGGGGGTGGGGACGGGAACCCGGCCCTCGACGCGCGCGGCGGCCTCTACTGGGTGCTCAGCGAGTTCCTGCCGGGGTTTCGACTGTTCCGCTACCCCGCCAAGCTGTGGACATGGACGGCATTCGCGGCGAGCCTGCTGGCCGCGCACGAACTGCAGCGTTGGCTTGACGAGCTGGTCGCCGACGGGCGGCGGACCAGCAGCTCAACGCCAGGCGACCGGACCGAGGCCGCGGCAGCCAACCGACTGCAGGTGGCCCTGCTGCTGGTCATCGCTCTCTACGCCATCGTTCTCGGGACTCTCGCCATGCCCGGCGGATGGCTGGCCCAAAACGCGCCTGCCGACGCGGTCTTCGGCCCCTTCGACGCGACTGCCTTCCGCTTCCTCCTTGTCTCCTCGACCCTCCATGCCGTTGTCGTCTGCCTGGCTTGGTGGGTCTGGCAACGACGATCCAGACGTCACCCCCTCAAGGCCGGCTGGGCCTTGGTGGCACTCACCGCCGTGGACCTGTCGGTCGCCCACCGTGACTTGATTCCCACCGTTCCGGCCGGTACCCAACCACCGGCCCTCGCTTCGCTCGGGGAGAGCAGCCCGGCGGCGAACCACCTGACGCGATACCTGCGAGTGCCCGATGGGATCTGGTATCCCTCGACATGGACAAGTCAGACGGCGTCCGAACGCCTGCGGGAGGTCGTACGTTGGGACGGGGCAACACTGCGGCCCAAGTATCACCTTGACGAGCGTCTCTGCAGCCTGCGTAGTTCCACCTCGTTCTCGTCGACGGCCCATTTGGGACTGCTGGCGTTACTCGATCAACTCTTCTCCGCGCGAGATCCCGCCTGGTTGCAGGTGGTGCAGGCAGTAGGCTGTCGCTCGCTCGTCATGCGTGCCGAGGACAACTGGGCGGAACTGCCTGTGCAGTCAAACACCGCTGCATTTCCGGAGGCTCAGGTGGCGACGGTGCCGGCCCCGTTCCCGCGTGCGTGGGTTGTCTATCAACGCAGCGTGACGGAGTCCGCTGCGGAGGAGTCGACGGCGGTCGTGTCACCAGGCTCGGTCGCCGCCTGGCAGCGGCGTCTCCACCAGCACTGGATCCTCGCTGCTCACCTGGCGCAGTTCCGTACCAAGGTATTCGTGGAAGACACAACGGCCTCACAGCAGGAAGCGGCGGCCGGTGGAAGTGAGCCCCGGGAATTCGACCGCGGCGGTTCCACGACCTGCGAAGTGCTCCGGCAGTCGGCTCGCTTTCTTGAGTTGCGAGTGCGAACCGAGCGTCCTGGCTGGCTGGTCCTCAACGACAGCTACGATGCCGGCTGGCAAGCGACGGTGATTCAGGAGGGGAACGAGTGGAGCACGCCCGTGGACCGCGCGAACGACATCATGATGTCGATCGCAATTCCTGCGGGCGACTCGGTGGTTTCCTGGTCGTACCATCCCGCCGGATATGAATCGGGAAAGTTCGTCTCCCTAGCCGCGTGGCTGCTGTTCGCCGTGATCGCGGTGCGGAGCCAACGCCTCCGATGACGTCCCTTGCCGGTTCATCCACGGGCGGTCGTCCACTAGAATGGTGGCCCACCTGCCCCTGCCCAAGAAGGAACTCCTCATGGCTTACCACCGTCCTGCGTCCCGTTCCGGCCGCACGGCACTCCGCGTGATCGCCGGGCTGGCCGTGTTGCTGGCCCTGGTCGTTCTTTTCCTGCCGTTGCTGGTGAGCTCGACAACGATCTTCCAAAACGCAATGGGACGCGAGCTGTCGAAACAGCACCTCAAGCTGGAGATCGGCCAACGACGCATCGGCTGGTTTCGCACCCTGCAACTCGACGACATCGAGATGAGCGATGATCGCGGGTTATTCCACTTGCGAGCCAAGCAGCTGACGGGCGACCGAACGCTCGGACAGTGGCTCTGGAGTCGCTCGGAACTGGGCGCGTTCGTGCTCGATTCGCCGGTCCTGACCCTGGACCTCGAGAAGTTGCCGCCGCCCGGTACAGCCCCCGCCGCTCCGCCCACCGGAGCTTCGGAGAGCGGCAAGCCTGCGCCACCCGGTTTGCGTTTCGAACTCCGCAACGGAACAATCCTCGTTCGGTCCCCGGGGGCGACCGAACTCGAGACCCTGGTGGACCAGTGCAACGTGCAGGTCGAACTGGCCCACCACGAAGGCCGGGGAACGTTGACGATCCTGCCCGGGAAACCCCTGCAGCGAGTGAATCTTACCCCGGCACTCTGCGATGTCGGCCTGAAGTTCGTGGCGCCCATCGTCGCCGATGTTGCTTGGACGCGGGGCGAGGTTTCGTTGGAACTGGACCAGTGCCAGATTCCCCTCGATGCTCCTGCGGCGGCCGCCGTGCAGGGACGCGTCACCCTGCATGCGGTGGAGGCGGGCCTGAAGGATCCCCTCTCCCAGCAGCTGGTCCAGATGATCGCCAACGTCGTGAAGAAGCAACCGCCCGAGGCGGTCCGGTTGGCCGACCAGTCGGTGATCGAATTCCTCGTGCAGGACCAGAAGGTGCAGCACTCCGGACTGGCCTTCGGATTCCCGGAACTTTCCCCGGACCTGGTGGTGCGCACCCAGGGCACGGTCGGATTCGACAAGTCGCTCGACCTGCTGGCCGAAATCCCGTTGCCCACGAAGTTGCTGGGCGACCGCCCCCTCGCCCAGGTGCTCGGTGACAAACCCCTGTCACTTCCCATCACGGGCACGCTGGACGCATGGAAGGTGGGAGCCGGCGAGGGTCAACTGGCAGAACAGTTGCTGGGCAAACTGCTCGAATCGGAATCGCTGCAGAACCTGAGCACGGAAGACGTCCTGCAGGCGCTGCAGCAGATGCGGCAGCGATCGCAGGAACGCAGGGAGACCGCGGGGCCGCTGCTGGAGCGACTCCGCGGGCGACGGTCTTCCAATCGGTGAGCGGGCGGGGCCGCTGGCAGCTACCTGCCGTCAGACCGCTGTGGTAAGGTACCCCCACCCGTCCGAGCCGATGGTCCTCCCGCCCGGACGCGTTCCTCCTTGAGGACTCTCCCGCCTTTTCGCCTTTCCGTCAGGAGCAATTCCATGATGTTTCGCACGGCTCTTCCCGCCATGCTCGGCGTTCTGGTCGCCATGGCCAGTTCATCCTTCGCCGCCAACCAGGACAAACGCGTCTACGAGATGCGGGTCTACTACGCGCCGGAAGGAAAGCTCGAGGAACTGAACGCCCGCTTCCGCAACCACACGCTGAAGCTGTTCGAGAAGCACGGAATGACGAACGTGGGTTACTGGCAGCCACTGGGCGACAACCCGCAGCGCAAGCTCGTCTACTTCCTGGCCTACCCCAGTCGCGAGGCGCGTGAAGTGTCTTGGAAGGCGTTCATGGCCGACCCGGAATGGCAGAAGGCGTACAAGGCGAGCGAGGTCAATGGCAAGCTGGTCGAGCGGGTCGAGTCGGTCTTCTTCCAGGCGGCCGACTACTCGCCGGAGATCCAGCCGGACGCGCAGGGAGAGCGGGTGTTTGAACTGCGGACCTACACGACGACGCCCGGGAATCTCGGAGCGCTCCACGATCGCTTCCGCAACCACACCGTGGCGCTCTTCGCGAAACACGGCATGACCAACGTCGCCTACTGGTCGCCCATGCAGGATCAGCCCGGCTCCGAGGATACGCTCCTGTACATCCTGGCCCACAAGAGCCCGGAAGCCGCCAAGGCGTCGTTCGACGCTTTCCGGCAGGATCCGGAATGGGTTGCCGCACGCGCCGCATCGGAGAAAAAGGCCGGCGGCTCGCTGACGACACCCGACGGCGTGAAGTCCGAGTTCCTGCAGGCGACCGACTACTCGCCCATCCGCTGATCGCGGTGTTCTGAAACTCGAAGGGCCACCTGAAACTCCGTGGCCCTTCGTGCCTTCACCGAGTCCTCCGTGGTCAATTCCCCCGGCATTCGCGCGAACCGCGGACGAGGGCGTAACCGCGGCGGGTTCTTTTTTACCACGGAGGTTGCGGAGACCGACGCGAAAGACCACAGAGTCTTGGCGACGCCGGCCCCGGGGTTTTAGATGAGGTAGTTGCAGGCCGGATCCAGTTCATCCGGCCGCTCCTCGCGCATGCGGAGGTTCGGCTTCTCCAAAAGTACGGTGGTGAACGGCGCCACGCTGCGTGTAAGCCAGACGCTGGAACCGACCACCGAATCGTGGCCGACAACGGTCCTGCCGCCGAGCACGGTGGCGTTGGCGTAGATGACCACTCGATCCTCAATCGTCGGGTGGCGTTTCGATCCCCGCACGAGGTTCCCCTCGCCATCGGTATCGAAGCTCAAAGCACCCAAGGTCACTCCCTGGTAGAGCTTCACATGATTGCCGATCTCACACGTCTCGCCGATGACCACGCCCGTTCCATGGTCGATGAAAAAGTAGTGGCCGATGCGGGCGCCGGGATGCACGTCGATGCCCGTTTCCTTGTGGGCCCATTCCGTCATCATCCGCGGGATGAAGGGAACGCCCAAGCGGAGGAGTTCATGGGCCATACGGTAGACGGTGATGGCCAACAGGCCGGGAAAGCAGAAGATCACCTCATCCAGACTGCGGCACGACGGGTCCCCATCGAAGGCCGCCTGTGCGTCCGTGGCAAGCACACGTCGCAGGGCGGGCAGCGACTCCAGAAACCGGATCGCCATCGCCTGCCCCATCGCCTCGTGATCGACGGGCTCCGATCCTGCATCCTTCGGCTTGCAGACGCGTTCCTCATGCAGCAGCGCGCGGGCGATCTGCTGCGTCAGCTTGTCGTGCAAGCGATCGACCAGGTCCCCCACGTGGTAGGTGATGTTCCCCAGGTGCAACCCTTCGCGGCGACGATATCCCGGGTAGATGATTTCGCGCAGGTCCTCGATCACGGACACAATCACGTCGTAGTTGGGCAAGGGGCAGTGCCCGAGGTGATTGATGGAGCCAATTTCGGTGTAGGTCTGGACAATCTTGTGCGTCAGCTGGGGAAGTTCTTCCTTCAGCCGAAAATCGGACGCCATGGTCGCCCCCTTTTGTGTTCCCGCGGCAGCCGGCCACCCGTTGCAGGGAACGGCACTTGGCGGGCTCCTCGTCTCCGACACGTCTCGGCGTTTGCTCGTGATCCGATCTGTCCCGGGCGGACAACGGCGAGCAACACCCCAACGCTTCTCGACCACCGGCTGCCTGCTGGCCCGCTGGAATTCGACATGCGGAAATTCCCGATGCAGGATCCCGCCGTCTGAAGCAACGGACGGCTCCCGCAACGCTCCCGTCCAAGGTGCGACGGCGGCCCAGGCACGATGGTGGCATGGTAGGCGCCCGAGGCAAGACTGGCAAGTCGCTCGAACGGCCCCCATTCAGAGTATTTCGGCAGGGGCGCGGAGAAGCTTCGAAGCATTCAATCGAAAAGAACCACGCATGCAGCGATAGCACACGCTCAACAAGGAGTGCGACGCATCAACTCGATGGTCTTTCCGTGGTTTTCGCGGACACGATTGGCGCGATACCCAATCGCGACCCCTCTCAGCCAACGCGGCGTACGGCTTCCAGCGTCTTGGCCAGGTCGAGTCGCCCTTCGTAGAGGGCGCGGCCAATGATGCAGCCGTCCATTCCGAGTTCCGCCAGACGGACAACGTCTTCCTGGCAGCTGACGCCCCCCGAGGCGATGACGGGAAACGAAGCCGCTCGCTTCATCTCGGCCATGGCCTCTTCGTTGGGGCCGGAGAGCATTCCGTCCTTGCTGATGTCGGTGTAGACAATGGCCGCCAGCGGTTCGCCCACGAACGCCTCGGCCAAGTCGATGGCCCGCACCTGGCTCGTTTCCAGCCAGCCCTGGGTCGCGACCCAACCATCCCGGGCATCGATACCCAGGACCAGTTTTCCTGGGAAGCGTCGCGTCATCGAGCGAAACCAGTCCTGGTCCTGGACCGCCCGCGTGCCAACAACCAACTGCTGCAGGCCGACGCGCAGCCAGTTCTCGATGGTCGCTTCGTCACGCACGCCCCCGCCCAGTTCGCAGGGTACGGCAACCGCTTCGACGATCCCGCGAATCACCTGCTCGTTGACGACTTCTCCATCCCGGGCTCCATCCAGATCCACCAGATGCAGGCAGGGGGCCCCCTGCTGAAGCCACTGCCGCGCCACCTGCACCGGGTCGTCCCCGAAGATCGTCTCGCGACCGTAGTCGCCCTGCTGCAGGCGCACGCACTTGCCGCCCCGGATGTCAATAGCTGGCCAAATCTGCATCATGGTCGTTCACTTCCCGTGGGATGAATCAACTGCCGGCGACAGCAACGCCGCGGGGACGTCCTAGAGTTCCGCGAACCGACGCAGCATCTCCAGCCCGTTCTGCTGGCTCTTTTCGGGATGGAACTGCGTCGCGAAGAGATTGTCGCGCCAGATCATGGAACAGAACCGCGTTCCGTAGTCCGTCTCGAGGGCCACGCAACTCGCATCGCGGGGCACGACATGATACGAGTGCACAAAGTAGAAGTGGGCCCCTTCGGCCCGATCGGGCAGGATCGGCGCCTCCCGCCGCACCGAGACCTGGTTCCAGCCCATGTGGGGGACCTTGTACTCGGAAGGCAGGTCAAAACGCACGACTTCACCGGGCAGGATCCCCAGGCCCTGGTGCTCGCCGTCCTCGCTGGACCGCTCGAACAACAACTGCAGCCCCAGGCAGATTCCCAGGAAGGGACGCCCCTTCTCGATGACTCGGTGGATCACCGGCACCAGGTCCCGCGTCTGCAGTTCGGCGATCGCGTCCCGGAAGGCGCCCACCCCCGGCAGGACCACCTTGTCCGCGCGTTCAATGGCCTCCGGGTCCGAAGTCACCACCGCCGCATGCCCGACGCGTTCGAACCCCTTCTGGACGCTCCGGAGGTTCCCCATCTGATAGTCAATGATCGCAATCATCTTCAAGCTCTGGATCGTTCTCTTGGCCTCGCCCCAGACGGACGCCCCAGACTAACACAAGCGACCTTCGACGGGCAGTCCCAGAACCGCCCCTGCGGCGACTAGCAATCGGTCGTCAATCGGAACCGGCGTGAGGAGCAAGAAAGGCCGCGAGGCAGGAGACGCCCACCGCCAGCTCCGGATGCCGGCGGGATGCGTTCGATCCGCCGTGTCAGCGCTGGCCAACCGTTTCCGGGTAGACGACCACTTCGACACGACGGTTGCGAGCTTGGCCGGCAGTCGTCGCATTGGAGGAAAGCGGGAAATTCTCACCGTGCCCGAGCACGAACATCTGCTGCGGAAGCAGTCGGTGCCGGTAACTCAGCTGTTCAAAGACGGCCATGGACTGGGCAGCCGTCAACTGATGTGAACTCCGCCACATGGTTCCGTTGAGCGGCGAGTTGTCGGCATGGGCTTCCACGCCGATGACCTGTCGCGGGTAGTTTTGCAGGATCACGTCCGCGACCTGGTCGATCATCCGCGTCGCATCCGGTCGCAGCCGTGCGGTTCCGAATTCGAAGAGCGAATCGGACGGCATCTCGATTCGCACCATTTCGCCATCCTGGCGAATGGAAAGCCCTGGCACGGTGACGGCCGTGAGGTTGCGGCGGAAACTGTTGTTCGCCGTGATCGCCGCTCCACTGCGTCGCTTCGTCGATGCCGTCAGTGTCTGCATGCGCTGCTCGGTATCCTGGGTGGCCTGCAGCGCCCCCGCCAGACGCTGGTTGGTCTCTTCAAGCCGTTGGCGAAGCAGCTGGTTCTGGTCCTGCAGCAACTGGCTTTGCTGCTGCGCCCGGGCCAGACTGGTGTGCAGGTCCTGGTTGTTCGCGTCCAGCCCCTGCGCACGGCGGTCCAGTTCGTCGTACTTGCCCAGGGCTTCACGGGCTCGAGCGGCCAGCTCCTGCTCCTGCTGCAGCCGCTGCTTCTCGGCCTCGGCCTGCACCGCCAGCTGGCTGTTCTTCATCGCATCCATCTGGTCTTCGTTCATCTTCTGCAGGTCCTGCAGCTGCTGGAGCCGCTGCTGCTGTTCGGCGGCCAGCCGGGCCTGTTCGTCCGCCTTGCGTTGCAACTCCGTCACATAAGCGTTGGAGCCAGGAGCGGCGGCAGCTCCGCCGTTGGGAGCGGTCATGGGAGTCCAGGGCCATGTCGGGTAGCGTCCCGCACCCTGACGGCAGCCAACTGCGGTGGTCGCCAAAAACAACGCCACCACCAGAACCAGACGCGTTTCGCGCCGGCTGCTCGCCTTTCGTCTGGATTGATCGTCCGTAGGTTGCATGAACTGCTGACCGAAGACCGTACGGTATGCCCGGAGACGGGGCCAACGACGCATGAAGGTAGCCCGCTTCCCGCAGGCGGGCGGATCGTATCGCTGGCCTCGCCGGCCGACAAGGTCAACTGTCGGGGAAAAGTGCCATCCGCATCCGCCGCACCAGCACCAGCAAGACTCCCAGCAGCAGCAGACTGCAAGCCAGCACCAAGGGCACGAAACTTCCCAGCGAAAAGATGGGGACTCCCCAGCGCAGCCACAAGGTAGGCCATGTCACCACGACCACTGCGGCGGCCAGGGCCAGAAAAGGGCCGAACGCGATGTCCTTCCGCCCCGTCAATATCCACTGGGCCACCGCGATCACCATGCCCGCAAAGGGCGACATGAAGAAGACCAGCAGCGCCGCCTGCCAGCCGAGGAAGGCGCCGATCATCGCGAGGAACGTTACGTCGCCAAACCCCATGGCTTCCTGCCCCAGAGCAAGGCTGCCGACGATCCGCACCGACCAGACAATGCCTCCGCCCGCAGCCAGTCCCACCCAGGCCGACAGCAGCGAACGCCAGTGCTCGCCTCCCACCTGCCAACAAGCCACCGTGCCCGCCAGCAAGGCCGCGGCACCCGCCGTCAGCCAGGCCGAGCGCGGATCTCGCACCGCGCTGGCGACGAGATAGCGAAAGAAGGACCGCCAGCCGCTGCGATACCAAAGCGTCTTGGGCAGAAAGGCGTACCACCATCCGACCAGGCAGAATACGGCAACTCCCAAGCCCTTCGTTCCATCCCAGGCAGGATCCCACGCCGCGGGGCTGAAACAGGTGAGGGGCGCGACCGCTGCTTCCACGAGCGCCGGATCCAAGCCGGCCAGCGGATCGTCGGCGGGGAGATGCACACCCGCCAGTCGACAGGCTGGCCAAACCGCTGAGGCCAGCAACGCCAAGACCGACCCGGGTAATGTAATTCGATCGGGTATCGTCTGTTCGTCCAGGTCGATGAAGGTCGCGATCGTGAGCAGGCTGGCAAGCAGGTAATGCAGGGGATACTGCACCACGAACGTCGCCAGCGGAACCTGCCCAGCTCCCGAAGGTTGCAGTCCGCCCCGCAACTCGAAGACGTACAACCACGCCATGGCGGCAGCGAACGCCAGCTCAATGCAAAGGGGCCTCAGCCAGAAGCGGCGGCCGTGCACGGCGGTCTCCGCTCGCATCCACCACCATCCCA
>JBIIEC010000584.1:0-3101 GCA_044238045.1 Pirellulaceae bacterium
GTCTCCGCTGTCTCCTCTTCGGCGGGTTCCGCCACCACCAGCATCGTGAAGCGCGGATTGGATGAAGTGCCGAACAGCTGGGTCAGTCCCTCACCGATCTGCTTCTGGTGCGGTTCAGGCAGGGTCTTGGACTTTTCGGAAAGTCCGTACGCGGGAATCGGCGCCCGGGTACATCCTCCGAGGGCCGGCAGGACGAGCGGCAGACAGAGCAACAGGAGGCCAGCCAGCGAATGGCCGGCGCGATGCGGTATTCCCATGGGTCGCAGGTTCCATCAGACGGTCAGGCAAATCCAATCAGGCTCTCGCGGGAACGCGCGTGCGTCACACCGGATGAGCGTCCATCGCTCCGAGACCGCCCGCCTGCCGCAGCTTGTGTACCAAACGAGCAACGGTTCCCTCGCGAGCTCGCATTTCTCTTCGCCCGGCGCGCATTATTTGGTCAACTGCCGGGGGAAGCGAGGCGATTGTGCCAAATCGTCGCACGCTGCGCGCCGAAAACGCGGCAGACACGGGATGAGTGTGCCGAAAACGGACACATGTGCGAATCGGCGCGCCGTTCCGCTCGCTTGGCGCTCGAAACACTCGGCCTGCTGTTCCGTGCGAAGCGGCACAGAGACATCCGCATCGGCAGCGATTAAAATCACGGACCCCGCATCGCGACCTTTGCCCGCCATACTCATGGAAATATCCGCCATGTTCGAGTCGCTGGACCTCCGTTGCCTGGCCGATCCGCGCGATCCCCGAGCGATCCCAGACGCCCCAGTCACTCCAAGCAGTGACCAACGTGTGTCACCGTCCACGCGGCGAGGGCTATTGCTAGTCCTGCAGCTGGCCCGTTTGTTCTTGGCCGGCTTGGTGGTCGATCCTGCGTGGGCGGAGGCACCATCGTCGGCGGCAGCGGCGGCGCCGCTGGCCACGGGTCGTTTCGGGCAGGAGGTGGCGCGGCATCGGGAGGTGCAGGCGGGCCTACCGTCGGGCGACGTGCGGCGGATCGTGATGCTGGGGGATGGCAGCGAGATGCAGGCCTTCACTGCGGGTGGGCCGGCTCGGTGGACCGGCGATGGCTGGCAGCCGGAGCCCAAGGCCGCGATCCCGCCCGCGCCGCGCGACTTGGATCCCGCAGCCGACGTTCGGCAGTGGGCCGCCTCGCAGGACGGTTGGCAGGTGGCTGCCACGGCGCGCGGCCTGCTCGCGCGACGCGGATCGGACGACTGGCAGCCGCTGGCCGTCCTCGATCGCGAGGGTCGTCAGTGGGGCGTCTCGGACGTGCGCGGCGTGACGTTCGACCATCAGGGCCGTCTGTGGTTCGCGACGCGGGCGGGTGTCGGCTGCTTGGAGCAAGACGGCTGGCGGTTCTATACGGGCCTCGACGGACTGCCCTACAACGACTTCACCTGCTGCGCCGCGGGCGGCGACGGGAGCGTCTGGTTCGGCACGCGGCGTGGCGCGATCCGCTTCCACGACGGACAGTGGAGTTATCGCCAAGGACCGCGCTGGCTGCCGCATGACGAAGTGCGCGACATTTCCATCAACGCCGCGGGCGACGCTTGGCTGGCCACGGCGAATGGCGTCGGCTGCATTCGGCGCGAGCCCATGACGCTCCGTGAAAAAGCCGACTACTATGACCAGGAGATCGACCGGTCACTGAAGCGGACGCCCTACGGTTACGTTTCGGAGGGCTACCTGCCCACGGCGGGCGACAAGTCCGTGGTGCGTCTGCGCGACAACGACAACGACGGACTCTGGACAGCCATGTACGGAGCGAGCCAATGTTACGCTTGGGCGGTGACGAAGTCGCCGTTGTCCAAGCGGCGCGCGACGCAGGCGTTCGAGGCCCTGCGATTCCTGCAGGACGTCACGCAAGGCGGCGATCCCAGTCCACCCGCGGGGTATGTCGCGCGAAGCATCCTGCCGACGGACGGTCCCAATCCGAACGAAGGCCAATTGGCGCGGGATCGCCAGACGCAGGCTCGCGACCGACTGTGGAAGGCCTACGAGCCGCGCTGGCCGCGCAGCGCGGACGGACGCTGGTACTGGAAGAGTGATACCAGTTCCGACGAACTGGACGGCCACTACTTCCTCTACGCCCTGTACTACGACCTAGTGGCCGAGACGCCCGCCGAGAAGCAGCGTGCCCGCGAAACCGTCGCACGGCTCACCGACCATCTGATCGACCACCACTTCGTCCTCCTGGACCACGACGGCCGCCCCACGCGCTGGGCCAACTTCCGCCCCGAATCCTTGAACTACGACATCGACTGGGCCCACGAGCGCGGCTTGAACTCGCTGAGCATGCTGAGCTACCTGGTGACGGCGCGGCATATGACGGGCGACGAACGTTATGCGCGAGTAGCCGAGGAACTCTGCGAGAAGCACGCTTACCACACGAACCTGCTTATACCCAAGTTCCAGCGCGGCATCGGTTCCGGCAACCAGTCGGACGACGAGATGGCGTTCATGAGTTTCTACAACCTGCTGAAGTACACACCGGAGTCGGACCTGCGGCAGCGTTACCTGGGCGCATTCTATTGGTACTGGACGCTGGAGCAGCCCGAACGCAACCCGTTCTTCCACTTCGCCTATGCCGCCTTCGGCCAAGGCCGACAGATCTCGGATCCCTTCGGCAGCCTGGACATCTCGCCGCACGGCGACTGGTTGCAGGATTCGGCGAGTGCCCTGCGAGGTTTTCCGCTGGATCGCATCGACTGGCCGCACGCGAACAGCCATCGCCTGGACCTGATCCCGCTGCCACCACAGAACAGCAACGGCGGCATGGGTCTCGACCATTCGCGCCAGCGTGGCTACCGCGTCGACGGCAAGGTGCTGCCCGTCGAAGAACGCTTCTTCGCCCATTACAACACCGACCCCTGGCACCTCGACACCAACGGTTCTGGCCATGAACTGGCCAGCGGCACGGTCTTCCTGCTGCCCTACTACATGGGTCGCTACCACGGCTTCCTAGCCGACTGATGGAGCGCGGGCGTCCCCGCCCGCATCGGCAGCGTCAAAATCCTGCCCTTGCCGAGACGCAATGCCAACTCGTCAGACCTAGGGTTAACGGCACTCCTTGCGGAGCGCGGGCGTCCCCGCCCGCACCGGCA
>JBIIEC010000191.1:0-10511 GCA_044238045.1 Pirellulaceae bacterium
AGCGACGTGATGGATGCGGTGCTGGTCGATGAGGAGCCGGCGGCGGTGGCGACGAGCGAACCGATCGTGGCCGCGCTGGTCGAGGAGCCTTGATCCATGGTTTTGCTGGCACATCAAGCAGCGCACGGCGACTGGATTCGGCGCGTACCGCATCCTAGCTCCCGGTCGCGCGACCTAGCACGGCCCGGTAGCCTGGGAGGAACTGGCCGATGAAGGTGGCACATCATCTGGCGGAGCGGCAGGCGCAGTGGACGGAGCTGGAGCAGTTGTGCGCGAAGCTGGAACAGTCGCGCCGCGGGCTGGCAACGGGGCAGCAATCGGTGCGTTTCGCGTCGCTCTACCGTTCCGCGTGCGCCGACCTGGCGCTTGCGGAGGCCAACCAGCTGCCTCCCGGCACGACGCAGTACCTGCACCACCTGGTCGGCCGCGCCCACAACCAGCTCTACCGCAGCCGTTCGTTCAACCTGCGATCGTGGTCTCACATCCTGCTGCACGAAGTACCCCGGCAGGTGTTCCAGGACGGTTGCGTGCAACTCGCGTTCGCCTTGTTCTGGGGCATCTTCCTGATCTCCGCCGCGCTGGCCGCGTCGCCGGCCGCGTGGCCCGAGTATGCGGAGCGAATGCTGGGACCCGACCAGATGGAGCAGCTCGAAAACAGCTTCGACGAGCCGATCGGACGAGGCTCGTCGATGAATCCGCTGATGGCCAGTTTCTACATCTGGCACAACACGGGCATCGGCTTGAAGTGTTTCGTCGGCGGCCTGCTGTTCCTGCCCGGCCTGATCACAACCGCCTTCAATGCCGTGGAACTGGGCGCGGCGTTCGGATACATGGCGCGACCTGACAACCCGGCCGGGAAGAACTTCTTTGAGTTTGTCACGGCGCACGGCCCGTTCGAACTGACGGCCATCGTGCTTTCCGCCGGATCCGGCTTGCGCCTGGGACTCGCGTGGCTCAAGACCAACGGCCTGACGCGGACCGCGTCCCTGAGGCTCGCGACCCGCCAGGCGATGCCGATCATGGGCGCCGCAATGCTGCTGTTCTTCCTGGCGGCACTCATCGAAGGCTTCTTGTCGCCCACGCCCGCGCCCTACTGGATCAAGGCACTGGTCGCCATCGCATCCAGCGGCTTCCTGATGTTCTACTTCGTGGTCCTCGGATTCCCGGAAGAGTCGTCCCGTGCAGCTTGACCAGACGCGCATCGTCATCCGCCCGCGCAGCATCGGGGAACTGCTGGACCTCGCGTTCCGCGTTGCGCGCGAGTTCTGGAGGCCGCTGCTCGTCGCGAACCTCTTCCTCGTGCTGCCCTTCTTCCTGCTGAATGCCTGGATCGCCCATCCGCTGCTGGCAAGCGAGTTGACCGATTTCTCGATCGCTCGTTTCGTCCGCCTGATGGCCGCCATGGTCTTCCTCGAGATGCCGCTCGCCACCGCACCGACCACCCTCGTGCTGGGGCGTGGAATGTTTCTGGAGCCCACCGACTTTCCGTATGTACGCGACGATCTTCGTCAGCACGCCATGCGGCTGGTGTTCCTGCAGGGAATCAAGCGGATGGCGCTGGCTTGGATCTATTTCTGGTCCCTGCTGGATCCCTCCAGCGAGTTTTCGCCGGCGGAGTTCATTCTGCCGCTGCTGGCCATCGCCATGGGCCTGCTGCGGTTTGTGCGCCCCTTCCTGAACGAGATCATCCTGCTGGAACGCACTCCGTGGCGAGGGACCGGCTTGACTATCCGCAAACGCTCCCAGCTGCTGCATGCTCCCAATGGCGGCGAGCTGTTCGCCCGCGGCGTGCTCACCAGCATCGCCTCCGCGCTGGTCGCCGCCTGCGTGACGTTCTCCCTCTGGTTCTTCCTGGGCGCACTGACAAGCCAGTGGCAGTGGGGTTCGCTGATGCTGGAGGTGGTCTATCCCGCGTCACTCTGGATCGCGGCCGTCTACTTCGCGATCGTCAACTACCTCAGCTATCTGGACCTGCGCATCCGCCGCGAGGGCTGGGAGGTGGAGCTGAAGCTGCGCGCCGCCGCACTCGACCTGCGGGAGAACGCCGCATGAGCCCACACCCGCTGCTGCTCCGCGCCGCCCGCCTCCTGCTTGCCTGCGCCTGCCTCTCGCTGGTTACCGGCCTCGCCTTCACTGCGACGGCGGCCGCGGAAGCCGTGGGGGAGCAAGAGGCTGAGCAGACAGTAAACATGCAGCCAGAAAACACGCAACCGGCAGCCGAGCAGACGACCGACGGCGACGCCGCGCCATCCGCAGCGATGGACGATGCCGAGGAGGACACGTCGTCCGAGGACGAAGCCTCCGATGGGGAAGAAGAAGGCCCGCGTTGGGAAGCGCGGGAGGCCACGGACATTTCCGACGCCGAGGAACTCACGCCCGCGCACTGGTTGCCGGCGGAAGCGATCAGCGAGGGGGTGGTCAGCGGCTCGGGCGCATTCCCCTGGTACGATGCGGCCGCGAAACGCATCCGGCCGATCCCGCCGGCAAGCGAGCCGGAGCGGCCCAAGCCCTCGGACTGGGAGTGGATTTCCGGCACCAGCAACAGCTCCAGCAGCTCCTGGGAATGGGTGGCGGAGGTGCTGCAGTGGATCGCTTGGGCCGTGCTGCTGCTGGTCTTCGCCGTACTGCTCTACCTGCCCTTGCGCAGGCTCCTCTATCCGCCACCCGCCGACTCTCCGCTGCACGCCACGCCGGACGCGCGGCCGCGGAGCGAAATCGACTCCATCGAACAACTGCCGTTCCAAGTTCCCGTCGCGCAGTCCGACCTGCTCGGCGAAGCCCGACGCTGCTACGACGCTGGTCGCTACCGCGATGCCATGATCTATCTCTACAGCTACCAGTTGGTCCAGCTGGACCAGCACCACAAGATCCACCTCAGCAAGGGCAAGACCAACCGGCAGTACCTGCATGAAGTCGCGCAGCACGCGCGGCTTCGCGAGCTTCTGGCGCAATCCGTCCGCTTGTTCGAGGAGGCTTTCTTCGGCCACTACGAACTGGAACGCGAACGATTCGAAGCGGCCTGGTCGCATCTTGACGAGTTCCAGGGTTTGGCCAGGCAGGTGACCGGGTGACCTCATGATGCGATTCGATGACAACCGTCGGTCACACCCACAGCAATTCCAGCCGCGCGCCGCGACCCTGCGCGGCTGGTTGCTGGCGTGGATGGTGCTGCTGATCGGCTGCGCACCGCCGCCCTCGTCCTTGAAAACCGAGTATGGTACGCGTCGAGGCGACGGCCGCGCGAGTGTCAACGGTACGACGATCCTCGGCACGATGTTCGAGCGAGCGGGTTATGAGGTGAGCAGCTGGCGACGGCTGTCGCCGCGTCTGCAGTACGACGACGTGATCGTCTGGGCACCCGACAGTTTCGCGGTGCCCTCGGACGCGGAGATCGACTACCTGGAAGACTGGCTCGCCGACCAGGAGGGCCGGACCCTGGTCTACATCGGCCGCGACTACGACGCCGCCCTGGACTACTGGCAGTCGGTGCTGGAAAGCGAGCCGTCCGATCCGATCGCCGTTCGTCGAGAACTGGCCCGCGCCACGACGCGACACATGGCCAACCGCGGGATAGACGACGAGGAAAGCCGCAAGTGCCGCTGGTTCCGTTGGAGTGTCGATGAGCCACCGCTGCTCGTGCGTGCGCCGCAAGGCCCGTGGGCGCAGGCCGTCCAGGCAGATCAGGCTCAAGGATCCGAATCGTCGAAAGAAGTGCCACCCGCCGAGCGCGACGATAGCGCAGGGAACCCTACCGCCGCGAACGATGTCGAGCAAAGCTTTCATGCGCGGCTCCGCTCGCGCCTGCTGCTGCCCGAGGAATCTGCCGACGAGATCGACTGGCGCGGACCGCTGGAGTCGAAATACTGCCTGCTTGGCGAGGGCCAGCCACTCGCCGTCCGGCTGCAACGGCCCGCCTGGGGCAGCAGCCAGCTGATTGTCGTCGCCAACGGCTCCTGGCTCCTGAACCTGCCGCTGGTCCGCGAGGGCAACCGGCAGCTTGCCGGCCAGCTGATTCGCGAATGCGGTGAGGGTGCGCGGGTCTGCTTTCTGGAAAGCGACAACGGCGGACTGACCATCACGAACAATGACGCGCAGCTGCCGCTGATGCTGCAATCGTTCACCGTCTGGCCCATCAACCTGCTGGTGCTCCACCTGCTGCTGCTGGGACTGATCTACTGCTTCTCGATCTATCCGATTTTCGGAGCGCCGCGGCCCCTGCGCGAGGACCGCGTGTCCGACTTCGGCAAGCACATCGAGGCGGTCGGCGCGCTGATTGAACGGAATCGCGACGCGGCCTTCGCCGACCAGCAGCTCCGCCAGTATCGCGACGCGATCGGCAACACGACGAGCAGCCCAGCGAGCCGGGACCCTGGCACGAAATGAAGCGTGGCACTACGTTACTGCGCACGACAGAGTTACTGCGCACCACAGACCATCGAACCTGGAACGAAAGAGAGATCCTCGACGCGCCCTGACGCGAGGACTGGAAAGGAAGATCGACACCATGTCGGGAACGATACCCGCGGAGCCCTCGTCGGAAGAACCGGGCCGCTTGGAATTCCCCTGCGCGAATTGCGGACGGAGGTTGCGTGTACCCGCGTCGGTGCGTGGCGAAGTCAAGTGCCCCGGATGCCAGCAGGTGCAGCCCGTACCCGTCGCCCAACAGGCGACGGTGGCGACCCCGACGCCCATCGCCACCGGCACCTCTCCGGCAGCCCCCTCGCCGTCGCAACCCGGGACCATCGCGGCTGCGGCTGCGGAACGCCCGACCGATCTCGGTCGCCCGCGTTCGGCCGCCACGCCCAACATGCTGCGGCTGCAGATGCCAACACTGGGCGACAGCCCGCTGCCGCGCACCCCGACGCGAGAACTGTTTGAGCGAGTCGTCGAGCAGATCGCGAAACTGTATGTGGGCCAGGAGGAGCTGGTACTGGGCACGCTGGTCGCCCTGTTTTCCGGCGGGCACGTGCTGATTGAAAGCGTGCCGGGCCTGGGCAAGACGCTGTTCGTGCGCACGCTCGGCCGGGTGCTTGGCTGCCAGTTCGGACGCATCCAGTTCACGGCCGACCTCATGCCCTCCGACATCACCGGCGCGCCGATCTTCGACATGAAGACGCAGGAGTTCCGCTTCCGGCCCGGCCCGGTCTTCACCCAGCTGCTGCTCGCCGACGAGATCAATCGCTCCCCGGCCAAGACGCACGCGGCCCTGCTGGAGACCATGCAGGAATACCGAGTCACCGTCGACGGCGTCAGCCACGCGCTGCAGCGACCCTTCTTGGTGCTCGCGACGCAAAACCCGATCGAATCCGAAGGCACCTACAACCTGCCCGAGGCGCAGCTGGATCGTTTCATGTTCAAACTCGTCGCCGGCTATCCGGCCGAGTTCGAAGAAGCACGCATCTTGGAGCTGCACAGCCAGCTGGTGGATATCAACCAGCGTCTGGAGACGGAGGTGCAGACCGTCACGTCGCCGGAAGAGATCCTGCGGACCAGCGTCGCCAACGCGCAGGTGCGTGTGGAGCCGAAGCTGATCGACTACATCAATCGGATCGTGCGGCAGACGCGGCAGTGGCCATCGTTCCACATGGGCGCGTCGCCGCGCGCGGGATTGGCGCTGATGCAGGGAGCCCGCACGCTGGCCGCCTTCCACGGACGCGACTACGCCGTACCCGACGATGTCACGCAGATCGCCCTGCCCGTCCTCCGCCACCGGGTGATCCTCACCGCCGAGGCCGACGTCGAGGGCCATCGCATGGACGACCTGCTCGCCGCCATGATTCGCTCAATCGAAGTACCCCGCTCCTGACCTCCGTAATCCAGGAACCTCCACGTGCTGAACGCGGTCGCCCTCTGGCTGAGCCAGTTCCTGAAGGATCACCCGGTGGTGATGCCTCTCGCGCTGGTCGTGCCGCTCGCGCTCCTGGCGTTCCTGCGGAAGACCTACCCCAGCCGCACGCTGGTCGCGCTGGCGGCACTGCCCTGCGTGTTGACCGCCGGCGTGCTGATGCGGCAGGACTGGATCGCGGTGCTGCTGGCGCTCGACCTGGCGCTGATCTTGGTCATGGCGTACGACGCCTGGACGCCTGCCGGCCCGGGTGACTTCACCGTGCATCGCGAGGCGCCTCGCATCGCCTCGCTGCGCAAGACCCACACGGTCAGCCTGCAGATCATCAATCGCCTGCCGCGCGACCAGGAACTGGTCGTCCGCGACGACCTGCCACCCAGTTTTGACGCCGAGCCAGCCGAGCTGCCGCTGACCCTTCCGCCACGCAGCCGGCTGATGACCCACTACGACCTGACCCCCACGGTGCGCGGCGAGTTCCAGATGGGCAGCATTCACCTGCGGACGCGCAGCCGCCTGGGATTGTGGCACCGATACCTTCGCCTGCCCGAGCCCTCGACGGTGCGAGTCTACCCCGACCTGAAACAGCTGGGCGAATACGCGCTGCTGGCCCGCACCAATCGCCTGTCGCTCATGGGCCTGCGTCGCACGCGCCGCGTCGGCCAAGATAACGACTTCGAGCGACTCCGCGACTACACGACCGACGACAAC
Organism: Pirellulaceae bacterium; assembly: GCA_044238045.1. Classification (GTDB taxonomy): domain Bacteria; phylum Planctomycetota; class Planctomycetia; order Pirellulales; family Pirellulaceae; genus CAZUJM01. The sequence continues at coordinate 6,554 of JBIIEC010000191.1, forward strand.
TACAAGCATATCGACTGGCGCAGCACGGCGCGACGCAGCAAGCTGACGGTCAAGGACTTCCAGGCGACGCAGAGTCAGCGGATCATCTTCCTGCTCGATTGCGGTCGCATGATGACCAATCACGCGAGCGGGCTGAGCCTGCTGGACCATGCGTTCAATTCGATGCTGATGCTGAGCCACATTGCGCTGAGCCGTGGCGATGCGGTCGGGCTGGTCACATTCTCGGACGGCATCCATACGTCGGTCCCTGCGCGCGGAGGCCGCACGCAGATGAACCACTTGCTGCACGCGGTGTTCGATCGGTTTCCGACGCTCGTCGAGTCGCGATACGAGGAAGCGTTCCTGCACCTGTCCTCCCGGTTCCGCAAGCGGTCGCTGGTGGTGCTGTTCACGAACATCGTCGACGAAGTGAACGCGCGGCAGGTGCAGCAGTACCTGGGCCACATCGGTCGCCGGCACCTGCCCTTGCTGGTGCTGCTGCGTGACCACCAGATGTACGCGCCGCTCGCCGATCCCACGCCCGAAGGCTCGTCGCTCTACCGCGCCGCAGCCGCCGCCGAAGTGCTCACCTGGCGCCAGCAGGTGCTGACCGACCTGACGCACCAGGGCGTCCTGGTGCTGGACCAGTTTCCGGAACGGATGACCGCGCCGCTGATCAACCAGTACCTGGAGATCAAGGCGCGGCACCTGCTGTGAGCGAACCAACATGAGCGGACCGGAACTGCGCTATGTGCTGCTGCGGCATGAGGTGCCGCCGTCGTTTGGTCGCGGCTCGCACTGGGACCTGATGCTGGAACCCTCGGCCGACGCTCCGCTGTGGACCTGGGAGGTACTGGTAGCGCTCGCGAACTCGCCGCCGCATGCCGTGACGACCATCGCTCGCCGCCTGCCAGACCACCGGCGTGTGTATCTGGACTACGAAGGCCCCCTCTCCGGCGACCGCGGCCACGTCACGCGCCAAGCCGCCGGCACCCTCCGCTGGCATTCGCACGACACCGACTCGCTGACGGCCACGATCGACGGACGGCAGCTGCGCGGCATCTTGCGCCTGCGGTCGCTGGAACAAGATCGCTGGCAGCTGGAATTCACCCCGTAGTCAACACTCGCCGTGTGCTGCTCTAAAAGCCGTGTGTGGCACGCTCCGTCAGAACGCGTCACCGGCGACTTAGCCCTCCAGCGGGAAACGCAGCAAAGCGTACTTCTTCTTGCCGGCGCGGAGCACGATAGTGGTTTCGCTGGCCAAGTCATCTTCCGTCAGCAGCCGGTCCACCGACTCCTCGCGCCGGTTGTTGATGTAGGCACCGCCCTGCTGGATCGTGCGCCGCGCTTCGCTCTTACTCGCACACAGCTTGCTTTCCACCAGCGCGTCGACGAGTGGGATGCCGGGCGGCACCAGGCGGCCACGCGACAGCTCGCAGCTCGGCACATCGCGGAAGATCTGCGAGAACTGCGCGTCGGACAAGTCGCTGATTTCGGCGCCGTAGAGCACTTCGGTCGCCCGCTGCGCCGCTTGCAAACCCGTTTCGCCATGCACCAGCCGCGTCACCTCCTCGGCCAGGCGCCGCTGGCTGTCCTTCTTCTCCGGCGCATCCTGCCGGGCCTGGTCGAGTGACAGGATCTCGTCATGCGACAGCTCGGTCAGGAACCGCAGGCAACGCCCCGCGTCCTCGTCCGCCACGCGGATCCAGTACTGATAGAACTCGTAGGGACTCGTCCGTTCCGCCGACAGCCACACCGTGCCGCTTTCGGTCTTGCCCATCTTGCTTCCGTCGGTCTTGGTCAGCAGCGGGCAGGTGATGCAGTAGAGCTGCGCACCGCGCATCCGACGACCGAGGTCGATGCCCGCCGTCATGTTGCCCCACTGGTCGCTGCCGCCGACCTGCAGCTGGCACTGGTAGCGGTCGAACAGATGCACGAAATCGTACGCCTGCAGCAGCATGTAGCTGAACTCGGTGTAGCTGAGTCCCGCGTCACTCTCCAGCCGCGCCTTCACCGAGTCGCGGGCCAGCATGACGTTCACGGGGAAGTTCTTGCCGACATCGCGGAGGAAGTCGAGGTAGCTGTAGCCCTGCATCCAGTCGAGATTGTTGACGATGGCCGCGCCCCGGGGGGAGTCGTCGAAGTCGAGGAAGGCCTCCATCTGTCGCTGGATCCCCGCCACGTTGGCCTGCAACTGGTCGCGGGACAGCAGGTTTCGCTCCTGGCTCTTGCCGCTCGGGTCGCCGATCATGCCCGTCGCGCCGCCCACCAACGCCAGCGGTCGATGGCCGGCCCGCTGGAAACGCCGCAGGTACAGCAGCGGCATCAAGCTGCCGACGTGGAGGCTGTCCGCCGTCGGGTCAAACCCCGCGTACACCGTCCGGCAACCGGTTCGCAGCCATTCCGAAAGGAACTTCTCGTCCGTCGCCTGATGAATCAGTCCCCGCCACTGCAGATCCTGGAAGATGTCCCCGTTCAAGACGAGCCTCCTCGTACGCTAGCTTCCCGTGAGTCAAGCAAGCCGCACATGGTAACCGGTTTGGGCGTTTTCGTTGAGCCCAACCGCCGCCGGGCGACCATCACCCCGCCCACTGCCCACTACCCGCCAACGAAAGTTAGCGCTTCCCGCAGGTTCGGGGGTTCCGCATTCCCAAAAACGTGAAATCCGGGCACTCTCCGGTTAGAATCACCGGGTTGAATTGTTCCGATGGCCACGAGTGAAAGGAAGTCGACGCGGTGCGAGCAGGCAGGAATGTATTTGGCGGCGAACTGGAGGTGTGTTCGGTGTCACCACGCACGGGATTCTACCGCGATGGCTGTTGCAACACGGGTCCCAGCGACCACGGACTGCACTTGGTCTGCGCGGAGATGACGGAGGAGTTCCTGGCGTTTTCGCAGAGTCGCGGGAACGACCTGAGCACTCCGAATGACGCCTTCGACTTCCCCGGCCTGCTGCCTGGTGATCGCTGGTGCATCTGCGTGCAGCGATGGCAGGAGGCGTTCAAGGCCGGAGTCGCTCCACCGGTCAACTTGGCGGCCACGCACATCTCGGCGCTGGAGTTCGTATCGCTCGAAGACCTCGAAGCGCACGCCATCCAGGACGAAGAGAACAACGGCTGATCGATCGGCTGACAGCCGCCCGGGATGTAACCACGAATCGGCGAGTTCACCTGTTGAAGAGGACAACCATGCGTCACGGCGACCGACGAACGATGGTTCACGACGAGGCGGCAGCGCCCTTGGATAATGCGCGGGCAGCGAAGCGCATGGCCCATCGCCGGCGACCGGCTGCGCGGCGATGCAAGCTGGGCATGGAAGCGCTGGAGTCGCGGGCGCTGCTGGCCGGCGACCTGGTCGCGCACTGGAGTGCGGACCAAGTGGGCGAGGGGACGCGCGATGGCGAGACGATGCCGTTCTGGGTCGATCGTGTCGCCGGCATTCGCGCCACGGCGGAAGGAACGCCGCAGTGGGTGAAGTCCGCGGTCGGCACGCGCCCCGCCGTGCGGCTGAACCCCGTGGATGGCGCCGACTACTTCACCGTTTCCGAAACAGCCAGCCCGCTCTCCAACGCCGGTGACTTCACCCTCATCGTCGGCTTCGCCACGAACTCGACCAACCTCTCCGGACAGAACACCGACTGGTTCGCCAACACGGGCTTGGTGGATGCGAACCGACTCGCCTTCGCGGCCGACTGGGGAACTTCGATCAACGCGGCCGGCCAAGTCGCCGGCGGCACGGGCGGCACCACCGCCTTCTCCAGCAAGACGGTCTACTCGACCGAAAAAGGCCTCAACGACGGCAAGCTGCACGTCGTCAGCTTCTCGCGACAAGGTTCCACGCTGTCCCTCTCCATCGATGGCGGCACGCCCGCCGTGCAGACCCAGGCCTCGACGGCGCCGCGCGCGACGCTGCCCATGGTGCTTGGAGCGCTCTCGGGCGGCACGCGGCCCTTCCCCGGCGACCTCGCCGATATTCGTGT